>NZ_CP013650.1:2189417-2502191 GCF_001466725.1 Lacimicrobium alkaliphilum | reverse complement strand
ATATAGAGTGAGAAACCCACGGTGGCAATCTGGCCTGACTGATCATCACCGAGCAGTTCACCGGCACCGCGGATTTCCAGATCATGGGTGGCCAGTGCAAACCCGGCGCCGAGATCTTCCAGCGAAGCGATGGCCTCCAGACGTTTATGGGCATCTTTGGTCATGCGCTTGGGATGAGGGGTGAGCAGGTAGGCATAGGCCTGATGATGAGAACGGCCAACCCGTCCCCGTAACTGGTGTAATTGTGCCAGCCCCAGATGGTCGGCCCTGTCCATGATAATGGTATTGGCCGAGGGAATGTCGATACCGGTTTCGATAATGGTACTGCATACCAGCACATTAAAACGCTGATGGTAAAAATCTGACATCACCCGCTCCAGATCCCGTTCGCGCATCTGACCGTGGCCGATACCCACTCTGGCTTCGGGGACGATTTCTTCGATTTCGGCGGCTGTTTTGTCGATGGTTTCCACTTCATTGTGCAGAAAATACACCTGACCACCGCGCAGAATTTCACGCATGATGGCCTCGCGGATCAGTTGTTTATCCCGCTGGCGTACAAAGGTCTTAATCGCCAGGCGTTTGGCCGGTGCGGTGGCGATAATGGATAAATCGCGCATTCCCGACAGAGCCATATTCAGGGTGCGGGGTATGGGGGTGGCGGTCAGGGTCAGAATATCCACATCGGCGCGCAGCGCCTTGAACTTCTCTTTTTGGCGCACACCGAAGCGGTGTTCTTCATCGATGATGACCAGACCGAGTTCGGCGAATTTAACGTCATCCTGCAATAACTTATGCGTACCGACCACAATATCCACTTTGCCGTCGTTCAGTCCCTGAATAATCTCTTTATGTTCTTTGCCGCTGCCAAAGCGGGACATCACTTCGATACGAAACGGCCAGTCGGCGAAGCGGTCTTTGAAATTCTCGTAATGCTGCTGGGCGAGCAGGGTGGTAGGCACCAGAATCGCTACCTGCTTGCCGCCATTGGCGGCCAGAAATGCAGCGCGCATGGCCACTTCAGTTTTGCCAAAGCCGACATCGCCGCATACCAGTCTGTCCATGGCGATGGGGCTGCCCATGTCCTGAATCACCGCATTAATAGCCTGTTGTTGATCGGCAGTTTCTTCAAAGGGAAAACTGTTGGCGAAGCTTTCGTATTCATCCCAGTTAATCTTGATGGCAAAACCAGGTTTGGCGGCCCTGCGGGCATACACATCAAGTAATTGTGCCGCCACATCACGAACCTTCTCGGCGGCTTTTTTACGGGCTTTGGCCCAGGTTTCGGTACCCAGATGATGCAAGGGAGCTGAGTCCAGATCACCACCACTGTAGCGGCTGATCAGGTGCAAAGAAGATACCGGCACATAGAGCTTGGCCTGATTGGCATACTCAATAGTCAGGTATTCTGTGGCAATACCGCCGGCATCCAGTGTTTGCAGTCCCAGATAGCGACCCACACCGTGATCCAGATGCACCACAGGCTGACCGATATTGAGTTCTGCCAGATTCCGGATCACCGCGGCTTCGTCGGTGGCCTGTTGCTTCTTGCGCAGACGGCGCTGACTGATTTTATGACCCAGCAGTTCGGTTTCTGTGATCAGTACCAGCCGGCCGTCACTTTCATCCAGCATAAAGCTGTGTTCGAGATCGCTGATAACGATGCCCAGTTGCTGATGACCACACAGAAAAGTGCCAAGATCAGAGACTTCCTTCGGGCTGATCTGGATCTTTTTCAGCATCTCCAGCAGGCTTTCCCGACGCCCCTGGGACTCGACACTAAACAGCACCCTGACCCCTTGCTGTTGCCAAACCTTAAGTTGTTGCTGCAACGACGCCATCGGGCTTTTAAGCTGAGGCTTAACCGCGATGTCAGGCAGGGCAGTGGTGGCGAAATTCGTTCTGCCGGCTTTGGGTTCGAGGCTCTGATGGCCGACGCTGATTCTGGCGCGTTGCTTAATCAGATTAAACAGCTCTTCCACCCGCAGGAAGATTTCTGCCGGGCTGAGCAGTGGTTTAAGCGGGTTATATTTGTGCTGTTCGTACCTTTCCTGCACATCGGCCCAGTAAAACTCTGCGGCATTGATCAGATCACCGTGCATCAGCACCAGGCTGTCCTGATGCAGGTAATCAAACAGGGTGGCAGTGTGCTCGAAAAACAGCGGCAGGTAATACTCTATACCGGCCGGCATCAGCCCCTTGCTGACCTGATGGTAAACCGACTCGCGGGCATTGCTGGCATCAAATCTGTCCAGAAACTGCAGCCGGAAGCGATCAATGGCTTCCTTGTCGGTGGGGAATTCATGGGCCGGCAGCATCCGAATCTGCTCAACTTTATCTTCAGAGCGCTGTGAATCGGGATCGAAAATCCGAATACTGTCTATTTCATCGTCGAACAGATCAATGCGATAGGGCGTTTTACTGCCCATGGGGAATAGGTCAATGATACTGCCGCGAACACAAAATTCACTATGGCTCATAACCTGACTGACCGCCGTGTAACCGGCCCGCTCCAGACCCTGGCGGAAGCTGTCCAGATCCAGATGCTGGCCCTGCTCAAGCAACAGCAGGTATTTAGCCAGATAATCCACAGGCGCCAGTCGCTGCAACAGGGTATTGACCGGCACCACGTAAATACAGGGTTGAGGCTGAGTCAGATGAAAAAGCGTTTCCAGGCGCTGGGAAATAATATCCTGATGAGGTGAAAAATTATCATAGGGCAGGGTTTCCCAGTCCGGGAAGATCTTCACCTCTATCTCGCTGACAAAACTTTGTAATTCGCGTGCTAGCTTTAGTGCTGAGGGGGTATCAGCGGTGATCAGCAATACCGATCCTTTGACCCTTTCTGAGGCGTTAGCAATGGCCAGTGCCAGGCTGCTGCCCTGCAAGTTACCCCATTGCTGATGATCTCCTGCCTTCGCCGGCAGGTCGGGACTGAAAATACTGCTCATGATGCTCTGGTTGTCTTTCCCTTCGGTAGGTAGCGAAGCGCTGTCAGCGCAATCTGATTCAGGCCTGAAGCCAATACAATGTTTGACGGTCAGGCATCTTTATCAGCCTGCTTTCTTTTCTTTAACTGTTGGGTTTGCAGATGCAGGCTGGCTCTTACCAGCAGTTCCTGATCTTCTTCCCTGATACAGCTGAAAAACAGCGAGATATGGTACTGATCCTCGATTTTCTCGCAAGCGATAACTTCGCCGTAGCAGAAAACACCGCAGGCTTCTTCTTCCAGAAACAGGCGCAACTCACATTGTTGCTGTAAATTTACCGGCTTATCACTGACCAGGATCAGTCCACCGCCACCAAAGGCCGCGGTGCTGTATTGATATTCATCGGCCATTTGTTGTTGCAGAACATAGGACATCATCAGATCTATTTTGCGGGACTGATGATTCAGAAAACTGACCAGTTCGGCAGCATGTTCGCCCAGGTTGCGCAGAGGCCTCAATGCCGCGGTTTCCAGAGCGGACATTTCACTGGCAATACGAAAAGCATAAGGCATAGCGTCATTGAGTTGGTCGGGCTCTGGCAATACAAAGTCCTCGCCCAACTCGCGCATCGTGGCTTTGATCGGGTGTTTAATGCGGAAAAAATCATTAAATTGCTGCTGCTTCTGTTCCAGCGTCAGTTTTTCCATGGAGACTCCATTACTATACGGGCCTTGATTGTGCCCTAGCTTACACCTATTATCGGCCAACAATAAATATCCAGCCTGTATCAGGCTGTATCCCGGCCTTATTTTATACAGTGTATTATCCAGTCACAGCTTTTATCGGATTCCGCTATGCCAGAGCCAGTAAAGGCAATCCCTTTATTGCCTTTATCAATTTTTTTTCGGTGGCAGGTATTGCTCTGGGACTGGCCGCATTAATTACTATCTCTTCAGTGATGAATGGTTTTGAGGCGGATCTGAAAACCCGCATATTGGGTATCACGCCACATTTTATCGTCGATACCCGCAACCAGCCTGAGGCCCGAATAGCCAAGCTATCTGAGCAAATTCCCGCTATCCAGGCCCAGTCGCAGGTGATTGAATCCGAAGGGCTGCTACAGTCTCCTGGTGGACTCAGGGGAGTGATGATACAGGCGGTTGACCCGCAAACCCAGCCACAGCAGGATATCATCAGTAACAGTATGCTCGCTGGCGAGATGGTCGATCTGAAACCCGGCGAGTACGGTGTTGTTCTCGGCCGGCCCCTGGCAGCGGCGTTGTCACTGGGGCTCGGTGATACGGTGCGGCTGATTTCCGCCGATGCCAGTGTTTATACGCCGTTCGGGCGTATGCCGAGCCAACGGCAGTTCACCGTCACGGGGCTTTTCGATGTGGGCTCTGAACTGGATGATAAAGTGGTCCTCATTCACCTGCAGGACGGGGCCAGGTTGCTGCGCAGCTCGACGGAAGAACTGGCCTCAACACGTCTGTATCTGAAAGAGCCTTTTGCCTGGCAGGACGTTAAGGAAACTCTGGATAAACAGGGCCTTAGCAGTCAGAACTGGCGACAGCGACAGGGACCTTTGTTTGATGCGGTAAAAATGGAGAAAAATATGATGTCGCTGATGTTGTTACTGATTATCGCCGTGGCGGCGTTTAACATTGTTTCTTCACTGGTGATGGTGGTCACCGAGAAAAAGGGCGACATCGCTATTCTGCGTACTCAGGGAATGACCGGCCCGGGACTGATGCGAATTTTTATGCTCAGCGGTTTGTACAATGGCATTAAAGGCACCTTGCTGGGGCTGATTTTTGGGGCCCTGTTAACCTTGCAGCTTAATAATCTTCTGGGCCTGTTCGGGGTTCAGGTGATGCCCGGCAACGGAGCGGGCCTGCCCATTGACCTGCAATGGTCGCAGGTGAGTGTGATGGTAATACTGTCGTTGGTGCTGTGCGTGGCTGCCACTCTCTATCCGGCCATTCGCGCTATCAGAATGCAGCCGGCCGATGCGCTCAGAGCGGAATAGGAAATCAGATGTCTGAACCCCAGTTATTAGTTTGTGAACAACTCGCCAAGCAATATGATGAAGGGCCGGCACCGGTAAAGGTGCTGGATAACATCAGTTTTAGTCTGAATCGCAAAGAGCAGCTTGCGGTGGTGGGCAGTTCCGGTTCCGGTAAGAGTACGCTGTTGCATTTGCTGGGTGCGCTGGACACACCCACTGCAGGCAAGGTGCTGTTCAAAGGGCAGGATATTTACCAGTTTAACGCCGCCCAGCAGGCGGCATTTCGTAATGCGAGTCTTGGCTTTATTTACCAGTTTCATCATCTTCTTCCTGAGTTCACGGCCCTTGAAAATGTCGCGATGCCGCTTCTGATTGCCCGTAAACCAACCCAACAAGCGGAAGACAAAGCCCGGCTGATGCTTGACAAAGTAGGCTTAGGCCTGCGCTGTGAACACCGCCCATCGCAGCTATCAGGCGGTGAAAGACAAAGAGTGGCGATTGCCAGGGCACTGGTGAATGAGCCGTCGCTGGTGCTGGCCGATGAGCCTACCGGCAATCTTGATAACAAAACCGCAGAAGCCGTGTATGAATTACTACGCGGACTGACCAGTGATCTCGGCACCAGCTTTATCGTGGTCACCCATGATCTGGATTTGGCCCAGCGCCTGGATCGTTCTCTGACCCTGCACGATGGGAAGCTGGTTGCCTCATGAGTTTACTCGGCATTCAGCTGGCCTGGCGTTTTCGTCAGGGCAAAGGTCAGAATGGCTTCGCCTCTTTTATTTCAGCGTCTTCTACTGTGGGTATAGCACTGGGTTGTTTTGTGATGATCCTGTTGTTATCTGTGATGAATGGCTTCGAAAAAGAGCTTAAAGATCGTCTGTTAGCGGTTATTCCCCACGGCGAACTGATCGCCGTATCGCCAAAAGGTATGCAGAACTGGCAGCAACATAGCGATGTGCTGCAACAGGATCCACGTATTGCTTATCTGGCACCAGTGACCAAGATGATGGCTATGGTGCAAACCGGCACCAGGATGAAGGCGGTGGAAGTCACGGGAATTCAGACTGATAGCCAGAAACAGGCCCGTATCCGGGAAATGACAAGCCCGGAACAGTGGCAAAGGTTTTCATCGGAGGCCAATAGTATTTTGCTGGGGCAGGGTGTATTGGACAAACTGGATGTGCAACCCGGCCAGAAAATTCAGCTGCTGATGCCTCAGCAACGTATGCAGGGTGGATTTAAGCCACCTAAGTCAGTCTGGTTTGAAGTGGCCGGTACGCTGCGTATAGGCGGAGAGCTGGATAACCATCTGGCTATGGTTCATCTGGCTAAGGCGTCACAGGTTCTCGGTGTTGATTATGGCGCACAGGGGCTGGAATTTGGGTTCAGTGATCCCTTTGTCGCCCCTGAGTTGATGCGGGAGCTCGGATTTGCCTTTGAACAGCATGTATATATTTCTGACTGGACCCGTACTCATGGTCATCTTTATCAGGATATTCAACTGGTGCGGGCAGTGGTTTATCTGGCGCTGACGCTGCTGATCGCTGTGGCCTGTTTTAATATCGTCTCGACACTGGTGATGGCGGTCAATGACAAGAGGCATGAGATTGCCATGCTCAAAACCCTGGGGGCCAGGGATAGCCTGATCATCCAGAGCTTTATGCTGCAGGGGGTGTTCAATGGCCTGATCGGCACTCTGGCCGGCATTCTCAGTGGGGTGCTGGTGTCAGTCTATTTGTCTGAGCTGGCATTGTGGCTGGAGAATCTTATCGGTGTTCAGTTGTTATCAGGAGATATCTACTTTATCGATTTTCTGCCCTCACAAGTGAAACCTGCGGAGGTGATGATTACCGCCGTGATCGCATTATCACTAAGCGTACTGGCGACCCTTTATCCTGCTGTAAAAGCCTCACGTATTGAACCGGCAAAAGTACTTAATCACTGAGGATAAAGACATTTTGTAGCATATTACAGTGACATGCTGGACTGTTTCTTGCTTTGTTTCCTCCTGCGTTAGTGAAAAATAATACCAATGTCAATAACACGTCATATCGCGGGGGATAACAATGAATGGGGACAGGGCAGTCAGGATCTGGATGATTGTGCTTGCAGCTGGTTGCTATATTACTCAGGGTGTACTTATTAACCTGTTGTTTCCATGGGTTATTTCTCCGTTGATCGTCGCCTGGTTATGGCTCAAGCATGAGCATACCCTTGGTGAGGATGCGAATTACGCCGGGGTAAATGGGTTTATCGCAGGATGTAGTATCGCTCTTTTGTATTGTCACAGCATGTGGTTGTGGCAGGGCAGTGTAAAGGCTGTCAACCTGTCATCGACTAACATGGATTTTGTCATTACCCCCCTGTATGCCTTTGCATTGGGTACCCTTGGTGCTGTTATTGGCTACTCAGCAGGTCGCTTCAAAGGCAATTCCTGCCACAAGTAGTTGTAAAATTTAGTGACAGGACGAAGTATGCGCACCCATTTATCTATTCCTTAAGGGCTTTGAGTACCCTTGAATGAAACTCCCGCAGATACAGGATCAGCATGGTTACCACACAGGCCAGCATAAACAGCCTGGGATCCACAAACCAGGTCAGGGTCGACAGCGAGAAGTAGATGGAACGCAATCCGTAATTAAAGGAGTGTCCGGCCTGATCGATGACCTTAGCGGAGCGGTTGGCATAACTTTGCACTTCTTCTTCTGAAAGCTTCCTGCCGTCAGGCGCCGCTCCGACCAGTACCCCGGCAAAACCGTACTGACGCAAAGACCAGGTAAACTGGAAAAATGCAAACACAAAAATACTGATCAGTAACAGCAACTTGAGCTGGATCTGAAGATTGGTATTGGGTGTAGACAACGCCAGTTGCTGCAACATGGTACTGAGTTTGTCCACGGAGGCCATCGCCGTCAGCAGGCCAGCGAGGATAAGCAGTGAACTGGAGGCAAAGAAAGTAATATTGCGCTCCAGGGTCGAGATAATTGAAACATCTGCGACCCGGTTTTCCCTCAGCAGCATCTGCGTCATCCACTGATTGCGCTTAGCCCTCAGCTCTGCTGCAAGGCAGTGTCGGTGCTTTGCCTGCTTCTTGGCAAACAGGGTATAGCCGCTCCAGATGATTAAGAACCAGCCGAGGGCGAGAAAATCCAGTATGGTCATTTTGAGTGAATCTTTTGGGTACTGTCCGGCATTACCCACATGCTACACTGCGCCTCTTTTCAGACCAAGTAAAAGTACAGGCTGTATGCATATCACACTGGCGCCGATGGAAGGGGTAGTTGATCATCTGATGCGCGATATGTTGACCAGAATCGGCGGCTATGATCTCTGTGTCACTGAGTTTGTCAGGATTGTTGATCAGCTACTCCCTCCAAAAGTGTTCTATCGGCTTTGTCCTGAGCTTAAACAGCAGGGCCTCACCAGTGCCGGTACGCCGGTGAGAGTGCAGTTGCTGGGACAGGATCCCGGATACCTTGCAGAAAACGCCGTACGTGCTGTCAGTCTCGGCTCCCATGGTGTTGATCTTAATTTCGGTTGTCCGGCCAAGACAGTCAATAAGAGTAAAGGTGGCGCCGTTCTGCTGAAGGAAACCCGGAGCCTGTACGCCATTGTCAGTGCGGTGCGCAGTGCTGTAGATAAGCAGCATATGGTGACGGCAAAAATGCGTCTGGGCTTTGAAGATAAAGCGCTGGCTATCGACAATGCCCTGGCCCTGGAAGCCGCCGGTGCAGATCTGATTACTGTGCATGCCAGAACCAAGGCGGAAGGTTATAAACCACCGGCATACTGGGACTGGATAGCCCGCATCCGTGAGCAGGTCAGTGTCCCGGTGGTGGCCAATGGCGAAATATGGAGCAGGGCGGATGCGCTGGCCTGTCAGCAACAATCCCTTTGCGAGGATATTATGCTTGGCCGTGGTGCACTGGCGTTGCCAAACCTGGCACAGGTGATCCGTGGTGCCTCGCCCATGGGCTGGGATGAAGTGAAAGTCCTGTTGGTGAATTATTCAGGTTATGAAATATACGGCGACAAGGGGCGTTATTATCCAAACCGCATCAAGCAATGGCTGGGGTATCTGAAAAGACAGTACAGCGAAGCCCACCAGTTGTTTGAGCAGATCCGCACGCTGAAAACCGCCGGTGAGATTCTGCCTTGCCTGACTCAACGGTAATTTATGCCGCTCTGTCGCACTGTTATTGATCAATATTGATTATTTTGTTCTATTGAAGTCTACAAGTTGGCGGCAACGACAGCACGTAGTTGCCAATAATGCACCTTTGAGGAAAATAACAATATGAAAGGTTCAACCCGAATTCTGCTCGCCGCTGTATCGGCGGCCATGCTGGCTGCCTGCGGGCAGCAGGCGAGTAAAGATCAGCCCGCGCTGGTAGAAATAGACAAAGATCCCTATCCCAGTACCTACACTCCCTTGCCATCACCTGCTACCGCCATCACTAATGTGACCCTGCTCGATGGTGTGGGCGGTATGGTGGAAGGTGCCTCTGTGCTATTTGAGAACGGAAAAGTGGTGGCCGTAGGCGCAGATATTCAGATCCCGGAAAATGCACAAATTATAGATGGCACTGATAAATGGGTTACCCCCGGCATCATTGATGTGCACAGCCACTTAGGGGTCTACCCTTCGCCTGGTACCCATTCTCATTCTGATGGGAATGAAATGACTAAGCCGGTCACGGCAGAGGTCTGGGCCGAACATTCTATCTGGGTGCAGGATGCGGGTTTCAGTCGCGCCCTGGCGGGCGGAGTCACCGCGCTGCAGATCCTGCCTGGTTCGGCCAATCTCGTGGGCGGCCGTGCAATAACGGTCAAGAATCTGCCCGATCGTACCGTACAGTCGATGAAGTTTCCCGATGCGCCCTATGGCCTGAAGATGGCTTGTGGCGAGAACCCTAAGCGGGTATACGGCGACAAAGGTGGCCCGGCGACTCGCATGGGTAATGTGGCCGGGTATCGTCAGGCCTGGGCAGACGCTCAGGATTACAAACGTCAGTGGGAAAAATATCGTGCCGAACATAAGGCAGGCAAGAATCCTAAGGCACCTAAACGGGATTTGACCATGGATACGCTGGTCGGGGTGCTGGACGGTGAGATCATGGTGCACATGCATTGCTATCGGGCAGATGAAATGGCCATCATGATGGATCTGATGAAAGAATTTGAGTATCAGATTGCCTCTTTCCAGCATGCGGTAGAGTCTTACAAGATTACCGATTTATTAGCCGAGAATAATGTCTGTTCAGCCATGTGGGCTGACTGGTGGGGCTTTAAGATGGAAGCCTATGATGGCATCCGTGAGAATGTCCCCATGGTTCACAACGGCGGTGCCTGCGCCATTGTTCACTCAGATGATGATCTGGGTATTCAGCGTCTCAACCAGGAAGCGGCTAAAGCCCTGGGTGACGGCTTACGGGCCGGTATTGAAATATCCAAAGCCGAAGCCTGGCAGTGGTTGTCGGCTAATCCTGCGAAATCACTGGGAATCTTTGACCAGACCGGCTCGCTGGAAACGGGCAAAAATGCCGATTTGGTGCTTTGGAGTACCGATCCTTTCTCTACCTATGCACAGGCCGAGCGGGTCTATATTGACGGTGGCCTGGCTTATGATCGCCAGGATCCGGACAGCTGGCCGGTACAGGATTTTGAATTGGGTCAACCCGGTGAAGGAGACGTAAAATGAAACAGGCAGCCATAGTATTACTTACAGCTCTGGGCTGTTTTTCTGCCCAGGCAGAGAATATTGCCATCATTGGTGGTTATGTGCACACCATGTCTGAGCAGGGCAGTGTGGAGAAAGGCACTGTACTGATTAAAGATGGCCGGGTTGAGTCGGTTTCTGAGCAACTGGATGCCCCTCAGGGCTACCGGGTTATCGATGCGACCGATAAGATTGTCACGCCCGGATTGATTGGCGCGTATACCTCCCTGGGGCTGGTGGAAGTGGGCATGTCAGCAGGAACGGTAGACGCCAGTGCCAAAAGTGAAGATTACTCACCTTATGGTGCGGCGCTGGATGTCAGCTATGCCTTTAACCCGGATTCTACTCTGATCCCGGTGAGCCGCATTGAAGGCTTTACCGTCACCGCTTCAGGGATGTCTGGTACCCATAGTCTTTTTGGTGGCCAGGGCGGTGTTTTCAGTCTGGGGGATGATAATAATCTGGTTAAAAGAAGTGCTTTTATGACCCTTGCGGTGGATAACGGCGGCGCCGATGATAACGGCGGCAGCCGCGCGGCATTATGGCCAAAGCTGGAAAATGCGCTGGCCGAGGCGATGTCCTTACAAGGTAATGTCCTCGCCCCGAAAGATGAGTGGCACGGTAAGCTCAGTAAGGAAGATGTCAACGCCTTATTGCCGGTTGTATCCGGTGAGATGCCGCTATTTATCGATGCCAGACGCAAAGCCGATATTCTTCAGGTGATTGCGCTTAAACAGCGCCATCCGCAGCTGAAACTGGCCTTATTGTATGCCACCGAAGCCTGGCGGGTTGCCGATGCCATCGCACAGGCGCAAATACCTGTTGTGCTGGATCCTGAAGCCAATCTGCCCGGCAGCTTTGATCAGCTTGGTGCAACGATGGCCAATGCCGGCAGACTGGACGCCGCAGGTGTCAGTGTTTCCATTGGTATGGATACTCACAATCTGCGTCTGGCCACTCAGCATGCCGGTAACGCCGTGGCGAACGGTTTACCCTGGCAACAGGGGCTGGCAGCACTGACCATCAATACGGCACGACTGCTGGGAATTGAACAGGAGTATGGCAGCCTTGAGTCCGGAAAAGTGGCAGATGTGGTGATCTGGTCAGGCGATCCTCTGCAGGTGATGGAAGCACCGGAACAGGTGATTATCCGCGGTCAGGAAATCAGACTGGAGTCCCGTCAGACCAAACTCAGAGACCGCTATCTGACTCTGAGCCAGGATAAACCCCAGGGTTATATCAGGCCATAGCAAAGCAAAAGGCCGGTCAATACCGGCCTTTTTCACATTTTAATCTGGATAAATTTCACACCTGGGTGTCGATTACACTGCCGATTCTCTGGCCCGGGTCAGGTGCCTGAGACGGAGTTTCCAGCTGCGCCACTTCCACTTCTGCCTGACGCTGCTGCTGATCTGCTAATTGTGTTTGCTGTTGCTGTGCAGGTTGAGGCTGGACTGTCTGTACATTGTTGCCAACCGCTGAACCGATTTCCATAGTTACTGACCTCTTTGTTTAACCGTTCGTTAATAATAGACCATGTCACCGCCTTTTGTCTTTCACCGGACCAGCAGCGGTTCCAGTTGTTCCTGCATAAAGCGGGCGATAACCGGCTGTGCTTCAACACTGGGGTGAATGCGATCTTTTTGCATCATTTTGTCATCCAGGGCTATGTCCTTCAGGAAAAAAGGCACGAGTGGAACATCATGTTGTTCTGCCAGGGTTGTAAAGGCGTTGGTAAACATCTGGTTATAACGCCTGCCAAAGTTGGTAGGGATTTGCATTTGTTGCAGTATCACCTTGATATCCCGGTCTTTGGCCATAGTGATCATGGCACTGATATTGGTTTTTAATTTACTGACCGGATAACCGCGCAGGCCGTCATTGCCGCCGAGCTCAATTAATACGTGGCTGGGCTGATGCTGTTCCAGCAAGCGGGGCAGACGGGCCAGACCACCATCAGTGGTTTCACCGCTTATGGCAGCATTGATTACCCTGATGCCCTTTGGTTCAAACGCATCCTGTAACAATGTTACCCAGCCTTGCTCTTGCTTCATTCCGTAGGCAGCGCTTAGGCTGTCACCCAGAATCAGTAACCTGACCTGTTCTGCCTTGAGTTGATCTGAAAACAACAACAAGGGTATAAGGGTTAAGATAATCTTGAGAAATGACAACACAATGAATGGGACTCCAAAAAGTATGATTCGTACCAGGGCCATCACCAAAATAGTGAATACCACCGAAGGCGAGTTACAGATCCTTCAGCCAATCAGCTTTGATGTCAACTCCGGTGAGTCGGTTGCCATCGTCGGCGCGTCCGGCTCAGGTAAATCTACTTTATTGGGTCTGCTTGCCGGTTTGGATCAGGTCACTGAAGGTGAAATTTATCTCGACGATGAGCCCCTGCATCAGTTGGATGAAGAGGCCAGAGCCAGAATGCGCGGTGACAAGGTCGGCTTTATTTTCCAGAGCTTTATGCTGGTACAAAGTCTGACGGCACTGGAAAATGTGATGTTGCCGGCAGAGATCAGTGGCATGCCCAGGCCCCGGGAGGCGGCACTGGAAGCCCTGAAACAGGTAGGGCTGGATCATCGGGCCAGTCATTATCCCAATCAGCTCAGTGGCGGCGAGCAGCAGCGTGTGGCGATTGCCCGGGCTTTTATCACCCGCCCTAAGATCCTGTTTGCCGATGAGCCTACCGGTAATCTGGATGCAGCTAATGGTGATAAAGTAGAAAAACTGTTGTTTGAACTTAACCGTCAGGCCGGTACGACTTTAGTGCTGGTGACCCATGACACCGAGCTTGCCTCTCGTTGTGACAGACAGTTGCAGATGCATGCCGGTACCCTGAGTGAAGATACCGGTGAACAGCAGAGTGCGGAGCAGCGCTATGTCGGCTAATCACAACCGCACAGCCCTGACTCTTTCCTGGCGATTGTTCCACCATGAAGCCCGTCGCGGAGAGCTTACGGTTATTCTGCTGGCGATTATTCTGTCTGTGGCTGCAGTTTTGTCGTTATCTCTGTTCAGTGAGCGACTGCAAACGGCACTGACCGACAGAACCGCCGAGTTTCTCGCTGCCGACCGCTTGCTGGGCTCAGACAAGCCGGTACCACAGGAATGGCTGGAAAAGGCAAAGCAGGAGGGCCTGAACACCGCCCAAAGGGTGCAGATGCGCTCAATGGTATTTGCCAATGACGAACTGATGCTCGCGGATGTGCGGGCCGTGGACAATGCCTATCCCCTCAAAGGTACCATTAAACTCGCCGATGAACCCTTTGGCATAGGCAAAGCTGTGACCACCTTGCCGCAATCCGGTGAAGTATGGCTGGACTCCCGCCTGTTTCAGGTGCTTGGCATCAAAAAGGGCGACAAGGTTGAGATTGGCGAACGGGAATTTATTGTCAGCGCCGTGATCAGCGAATTGCCCGATGGCGGCTTTAACGTGTTTGGCGGTGATCCGCTGGTATTAATGCCGCTGCAGGATCTTGCTGCGACGGGGATCAGCGGGCCGGGTAGCCGCACAGATTATGACACTATGTTCAGTGGCCAAGACAGTGCACTGGATGCCTATTATGAATGGCTGGAACCACAGCTGGACAGGGAACTGCATTACTGGCGTTCGGTAAAAGACGATGATTCGCCGCTGGGGCGTTCTGTGCGCCGGGCCGAACAGTATTTTCTGCTGGCCAGCCTGCTGGCCATCGTACTGGCTTCGGTATCTATCGCCGTTGCAGCGCAGCGTTACAGCCATCGTCATTACGATCCTGTAGCGATCATGAAAACCCTGGGTGCGCCCGGTAATATGGTCAGAAAGATCTACCTGCTGCAAATTGTCTTTATCGCCACTTTGGGCATTGTAATAGGTGCCGGGATTGGCTTTGGTGCACAGCATCTGGTGGCCCAGCTGATTGCAGAAAGGGTGCCGGTGGCACTGGATGCCTGGCACTGGCGGCCATTTTTCATTGCCGTTTTCACTGGTGTGGTTTGTGCCATGCTGTTCTCCCTTTATCCGTTGATGAAGCTGTTTTCAGTGCCGCCCTTAAGGGTGTTAAGGCGTGATCTTGGTGCCAGTATGGGCTCCAGAATCACCCAGTTTCTTGCCGCAGGCAGCGCTATTTTTATGCTGATGTGGGCCTACAGCGGCGATCTGAAAATCAGTCTGATTTTGCTGATGACCGGACTGGTGCTGGCCTTGGTGCTGTTAGCTGTGACTATGGTGCTGATATGGCTGGGGCGTAAGCTGGGGCAGGGTCGCATGGGTGCCTGGCAACTGGCCTGGGCGCGGATCCAGCGCCGAGCCATGGATAACTCGGTACAACTGATCAGCTTTGCCATTACCATCATGTTACTGCTGGTAGTACTGGTGATGCGCAATGACATGGTGCAACAGTGGCAGGACCAATTGCCTGAAGGCACGCCGAATTATTTTATGATCAATATCACTGATCAGCAGCGACCGGTGATAGAGTCTCATTTTTCCGAGCGCAACCTGCAGATGGAGAAGTTTTATCCGGTGGTGCGCGGACGTTTTGTGGCCATCAATGATGACACCATTCGCACCGAAGTGACCAAAGAAGAGGATGAAAGTGGTCGACGCGGATTGGGCAGAGAGGCCAACCTGACCTGGAGCGATACGCTGCAGCATGAAAATCGTATTGTGGCTGGTAGCTGGCATGGTGACAGTACCAGCGAAGAGAGACCCTATCAGGTGTCTGTGGAGTCTCAGGTGGCTGAGAGGCTGGATATTAAGCTGGGCGATCTGTTGCATTTTAATATCGGCAGTGAGGTGGTCAGGGCAGAGGTGGGCAGTTTGCGGGAAGTAAACTGGCAAACCATGCAGCCTAACTTCTTCTTTGTGCTGGAGCCTGCCGCCATGGAAGCGTTCTCGCCTACCTACATTACCAGTTTTCACTTACCCACTGAGCAAAAAGCCATGCTCGGACAGTTAATGTCGCCTTTTCCCACAGTGACGCTGTTTGATGTGGATGCGCGGATTAATCAGTTGCGCAGTATTGTTTCCCAGGTGTCCCTGGCGGTGGAGTTTATTCTGGTTCTGGTGCTATGTGCAGGGGCCCTGGTATTGGTGGCTCAGGTGCAATCAAGCATGGATGAGCGACAGCAGGAGCTGGCCATATTGCGAACTCTCGGTGCCAGAGGCCTGATGATCCGCATGAGCGTGATTGCCGAGTTTATCATTATCGGTATTGTGGCCGGAGCCATGGCTGCAGTGGCGAATGAACTGGCGCTGTACCTTTTGCAAAGCCAGGTCTTTAATATGCAAACGACTGTGCACTGGCAGTATTGGTTGTTAGCACCGGCGAGCGGTGCCGTTGTGGTGGGGCTGCTTGGCGCCATAAGCTGCTGGCGGTTGTTGTCTCTGAACACCAGTCAGTTGCTAAGGCGTATGGTTTAACCTGAATGCTGCAGTTGCGCTTTTATTCAGCGTAACTGCAGGCTTTTTAGTGCTTCATCAAGATGTTGATGCTGAAAGTGAAAGCCGGCTTCCTGTAGCCTTTTCGGCAGCACCCGCTGACCGTATAACAACAGATCAGACATCTCATCAAACAGGATTCTGACCACAAAGGCCGGCATTCTGAACAGACAAGGGCGGTGCAGGGCCTTAGCCAGGATCTGGCTGAATTCCTGATTGGTTACCGGGTTGGGAGCCGTGAGGTTGTATGGCCCCTGGCAATCGGGCTGTTCAAGTAAAAACAGGATAGCGGCAACCATATCGCTGATATGGATCCAGGACATATACTGCTGCCCGTTTCCCATAGGGCCACCGAGGCCAAACTTAAAGGCGGGCATCATTTTGACCAGTGCTCCCCCTCTGCGGCTTAGCACAATACCTGTGCGCAGCAGACAGACCCGGGTTGAATCCGATTCAGCCTGCAGGGCGATCTCTTCCCATTTCTTACACAATCTGTGGCTGAATTCATCGTAGCAATCCTGGTGATATTCACTGATAAATTCATCACCCTGGCGCCCGTAGTAACCAATCGCTGAACCACTTAAGAACACTTTTGGCGGATTGTTGCCCGCCTGGCAAAGATCCACCAGTTTTTGGGTGATTTCCCAGCGGCTCTGGCAAATACGTTCTTTCTGCTCGGTGCTCCAGCGACTGTCTGCTATCGGCTCGCCGGCCAGATTAATGACGGCGTCGTATTCATCCAGATTACTCAGAGATTTGAGTGAGGACAGCCAGCGGGCCCGTCGCCCCAGCGCCATTTGTGCTTCCGCCAGGTTGCGGGTCAGTACCGTAATCTGATGGCCTTCCGGGAAGCGGGACAGAAGTCTTGAACCTATCAGTCCGGTACCGCCTGTCATCAGGATCTGCATAAGATTCTCACTTGCTTAGTGTTATTCACTGTTACCACAAGATAAGCACAGAGAGACCGAATCAGCAAAGCGAAGGGCATGAGGTTTGTCTACTTCGGCCTCTGCATAGATTACCCATGGATGTTCTGCGGCAATCGCCAGTATCTCTGAAGTGAGTTTTTCCAACAAAGAAAAGCGGTTGTTTTCCACCAGTTCAATAATGCGCTTGGTGATGGTGCGATAGTTCAGCGCGTCCTGCATATCATCAGAACTGGTTGCCTGTTCAGCCCGGTAGCGAATTTTAACATTGATCAGTACGTCCTGCTTATTATCTACTTCATCGGGTTTAATCCCAATATAAGTGCGTAAGCGCAGGTTCTTAATACGGATTGTGGCCGGGTTTAGTGTCATTTTTATTAATTTCCTTTGTCTGCCTGAGGTAATCTACAGATTGGTATATTGGTATTAAACCTCAGGTATTTCTGTTAATTTTGCCACAAGCACACACGGTTGACTTGTGAATAATGGAAATAAAGAGCAGCTCCAGTCTCAAGGTATTGTTGACGATGGCCTCCCTGATCGTTGTTTTGGCAGGCATTAAGGCCGCCAGCGCTATCGTTGTCCCTTTCCTGTTATCGATGTTTATCGCCATCGCCTGTAATCCCATTATCCGGCGGGCGACGCAGTACCGAATACCCAAAGCCGTATCGGTAGCATTAGTAATACTGATTATTGTCATATTTGGATTTATGCTGGCCGGACTGGTTGGTCAATCCATGAACGATTTCACCCTTAACTTACCCGAGTATAAATCCCAACTGGCTAATGAACTGGCATGGATGGCGGCGCAGTTATCAACCCTGAATATTCAGATAGACAGAACCCAGTTATTATCCTATCTGGATCCTGGACTGGCGATGAACATGGCGAGCAATCTGCTTACCAGCCTGGGCTCGGTGATGACTAACTTCTTTCTGATTCTGCTGACAGTGGTGTTTATGCTGTTTGAGGCGGACACCATACCGAAAAAAGTGCATATTGCGCTGGCGAATCCGGACATAAAAATTAAACAGGTAGACAGGTTTCTGACATCCGTTAAAAACTATCTGGTGATAAAGACACTAATCAGTCTGATAACCGGAGCTATCGTGGGAGTGGTGCTCTACCTCCTGGGACTGGATCATTTTATGTTATGGGCGGTTCTGGCGTTTTTACTTAATTATATTCCTAATATCGGCTCGATTCTCGCCGCAGTGCCAGCGGTGTTGCTTGCCTTTGTTCAGCTTGGCCCGGCAATGGCAGGGGTGGTGGCGTTGTTTTATATTGCACTGAATACGCTGATGGGCAATATGATTGAGCCTAAATTTATGGGGCGGGGGCTGGGCTTGTCCACATTGGTCGTATTTCTGTCGTTGATATTCTGGGGCTGGCTGTTAGGTACAGTTGGAATGCTGTTGTCGGTACCTCTGACCATGATTGTGAAAATAGCCCTGGAATCAACCCATGGTGGGAACTGGTTTGCGGTGTTACTCGGTGATGGCAGTGAAATCAGTGCTAAACCTGATCCTGAAAAGGTTACCTCCTAAGGATGAGTCGGCTATTTCCAGTTTGCCCTGATAGGCATTGACAAGATCTGTGACAATGGCCATACCAAGGCCCTGGCCGCCGGGATAACTGTCAAGCCGTGTACCGCGGTTGAGGATTTGCTGGCGTTGTTCCGGATGGATTCCGGGACCGTCGTCTTCAATCATTAACACCAGTACCTTATCGTTTTGTTGCAAGCTGATACGAACCTGTCTGCGCGCAGCCTTGCAGGCGTTATCAATCAGGTTGCCGAAAAGCTCCATTAAATCGGTTTTGTCAGCAGCCAGTTCAGCTTGCGCGTCATCCAACAGCTCAATATCAAGCTTCTTATCAGCGTAAACCTTTTTCATCGCACTGATAATCTGTTGCAGTAAGTCCGACAAGGCAACTTTCTGCTGCCAGCCACTGCCGGCACCGGCTACCGCCCGTTTTAACTGACGACTGATAATGTTGTCGATTTGTTCTACGGGCTGGTTGGCGACTTGCATCACCTGGTCGTTACCTTTTAGCAGCGCCAGTGGCGTTTTCAGGTTGTGAGCCAGATCACCGAGGCTATTGTAATAGCGTTGACGCTGTTGCAGTTCGGAATCCAGCAGGTGGTTGAGGCTTGTTTTCAGGTGTTCCAGCTCCGGCGGGAAGGTTCCTGAAAGACGGTGACATTTGCCTTTTTCCACATCACTGATCTGGCTTACCAATTGGCTTATCGGTCTCAGAGCCGCATACAGGCTGAACACCAATAAGGCGATCAGTAACAAAGAAATCAGCCCAAGCCATTGCCACAAGGTTGCCCGGTAGGCACTGACTTCTCTGTCAAACAGCCGCCGTTCCTGCAGAATATGAAAGGTAACAGGAAACATAAAATCCCTATCCTCAAACTCTGCGGTATAGCTGAACTGAAAGAACTTTATCCCGTCAATTTGCCGTGAGACAAACATTTCCTCCCCCACATCAGGCCGGTCTAACTCAGGGATATGACTCCAGTTGAGGGTGGAATCTGACTCCCAGAGCGGCAGTTTGTGCATGGAAATCAGCGCGTAAGTACCTGAATCTGGGATGTTGAGGCTATTGTTAAACAGCTGCTCAGGCATCTGGATCTCACCCTGTATCACCTCAAATTCAGAGATAAGGCCCAGGTTCTGCAATCTCAATTGCTCTTCCATGGACTGACTGAGGCTATTGCTGAAGGCTTGTTCCAGAACCAGTGCAACGAGGGGAAAAAAGATCACCAGCACCAGTACCCCAGCGGCCAGACTGCGGCCCTTGAGGGACCATTTGGTCATAACTGACGATTGATCCGATAACCCCGGCCACGCAGGGTTTCGATTGGTTTGATTTGGTTGTCAGGATCCAGTTTCTTGCGCAGCCGCCCGACGAATACCTCGATGACGTTGCTGTCCAGATCAAAATCCTGATCATAGATATGCTCGGTCAGTTCGGTCTTGGAAATGATCTTGTTCGGATTCATTAACAGGTACTCGAGTACACGGTACTCGTAAGCGGTCAGCTCTACCGCCTGCCCGTCGACGAACACTTCTTCTGACAGGGTATCGAGCCGGATCGGCCCTTTCTCAAGCGCAGGATTAGGTTGCCCCGCTGCACGGCGGATCAGGGCTTTAGCCCTTGCCAGCAGTTCTTCGTTGTAAAAAGGTTTGGTCAGATAGTCATCGGCACCGGCTTCCAGGCCTTCGACTTTCTCCTGCCATCTGTCCCGCGCTGTGAGTATCAGGATTGGACTGAGTATTTTTTGCTGGCGAACACGGCGGATAAGCTCCAGACCATCCAATATCGGTAGTCCGATATCGATAATCGCCAGGTCATAGGGGTACTCTTTAAACAGGTAAAGGGCTTTCTCGCCATCATCGGCCAGATCAACGCTGTAGCCATTTTGCTGCATCAACTGGTCTAACTGAGTGAGCAGGCGACTGTCATCTTCTACAATCAATATACGCATTAGAGCACCATATAGTTTAAATAAACAACACCAGCGAGAGTTCAGAAAGCGCGCAGGCAAGGCAAATTTTTGAAGGTTTAGTGGGCCTAAATCAAGAAAATTTGCCGCCGGATGCGCGTTTTTTGGGCCTCGCCCTCCGGGAGCGCCTGAAAAAGCCTCATTCTGCGTTCTGGTTGCTTAAAAGAGCACCACTATTCCTGCGCAACCACGCCTTGATTGAGACTTTTTCAGGCAGCTCTGGTATTCGTTTTTTAAACTGTATGGTGCTCTGGAAACTATCCTGATTTACAGGCCTGGGTTAACGGCCATTCTTTTTCTTTTCCTTGCTGCTGACCTGACCAGATTTGGAATCCACATCGACGGTTACCACCCGGCCGGATTTTTTCAGCATTTTGACTCTGTAGTTGTCTTTTTTGCGATCGACTTTGAGTACCCTGCCATTCACTTGCTGGCGTGCCTTTTGCGCTGCCCTGGTCTTATCTATCTGTTCCTGCTCGCGATCCTGCGCCATCGCTGGTGTAACCAGAAAAATACAGAGCAGCACTGGCAGTAGTCTGAGCATTTTCATCATATCCTCATTAATAAACTGAAACTAAATGTAACTATACCAGTCCGCATAGATAATTGCTTTCTCAGAGCGAGTCAGAATGGCTTAGAGCATGGCGGCGCTTCACAGACATAGTGGTTCTGCGTCAAGAAGCGCCAACGCACAGATAAGCTCTTCTGGCTGCTCCCTCCGGGAGAGGCTAAAATGCCCGCTGGTTGTGTTATGGTCTTTTGATTTAGACCCACCAGACCTTCAGGATCATGCCTTGTCAGAGAACATTGTCGTCGCGCTGAGTGAGTAATTATTTATGCGTACTGGTATCACTACCGCCAAAGCACCTATCATCAAAAAGAATAACCAAAACTAACAAGAAAACCATCATCAGCATGATACGGTATCTGCCTGAATTGTGGCTGAACTGATAAGACAATAAATAAAAAAGGGACACAAGGTCCCTTTTTTAATTCAAAACAGGAATCACGAAACCAGTGGGTTCTTGCAGGTAGCGTGAACACTGAATCGTTTATTGAAGGTGTACAGATGAACCGATAAGGACAGGCCTGACAGTTCTTTCCATAGTTGATGGTTGTCTGCTTTCGGGCAGACTGACTGGCGCAGATAGTTACGCTGGTATTCAGGATCCATGTCCAGCTCACTGGGGATCTGGATATAGGCATCAATTCCGCCTTTTACCGCAGTGGCACCCTGATAGTACCAGTCGCCCATCATAAATGAGGTTTTAAATGTCTGGTTAACTCTTTTCAGTGCCAGCTCAGGAATATTATCCGAGGCCGGGGCTTGTGCGGCAGTTTCTGCGACTGAAAAGCCTTGCATGCAGGCGGTTAACCCCATTGACAGCAATACAGTCAGCGCTGCGACCATCAGACTCTTTAGTTGGGTTAAATGTTTCATGCTATCGGTTACCTCAGATATATTGCTTACATGAAAGCTATCGGCAGTGAAAAAAAATCCTTGAGCAGAACCCAATTCGGCTAACATGGTCTGAAAACAACAACGAGGTTGCATCGGTTAAGTATGAATAAACTTGTTAGTTTTTTGCTGATGGCAAAGGTTAAACTACTGGCCCATCTTTTTTATCGTGGCAGGGTTAACTGGCTCAGCCAGGAGAAAGAAGAGTCCCTGAATGATGTCAGGCTGCTGGTGTTTCTGAATCACACCAGTTTGTTCGAACCTCTGTTTATTCGCTTCGCGCCCTGGCGGTTTGTCTGGCAGGTGGCTCACAAAGTGGTGGTTCCCGGCGCAGATATCACCCTTGAACGACCCATGACAGGCCGAATCCTTAAGGTACTTTTGCCTGGTTGTATTCCTATTACCCGTCAGCAGGATGAGTCCTGGCAGCACTTTCTTTCTCATGTCAGAGAGGATGTCATCACGGCTATATTGCCGGAGGGCAGGATGAAACGCCGAAATGGCCTGGATAAAGATGGTAATCCCATGAGTGTACGTGGCGGGGTGGCGGATATTCTTTCCCGTTTAAAGAGTGGCAAGATCCTGTTTGTGTACAGTGGCGGCCTGCATCATGTTCAGGTACCCGGTCAACGCTGGCCTAAGCTGTTTAAAACCTTGCGGGTGAATATGGAAATGCTGGATATCGCCGATTACAAAGCAGCGCTGAATCAACAAGGTGAGGGCAGTTTTAAGGCCCGGGTGGTTAAGGATATGAATCACCGCCTGCAACACTGTGTACCTGAGTAAAGAAAGTGATCAGCTATTAGATTTCAGTCGTCAGCTTTAAAGCTTTTCACCGCGGAGTCCCGGAGCACGCCGAAGTCAAAATGTTTAACTATTCAATATCTCTGCGTTCTTTGCGCCTCAGCGAGATCAAACAAATAAAAGCTTAAGCGTCTCGCAGAGACGCTAAGTCGCAGAGAGGTAAAGGGAATTAAGCCCTTCAATCCTCTGTGCTCTGTGTGCCTCTGGGGTGGTAAATTTAGCTTTCTCAAAGGTCACTGGATACCCGATAACGACACTCGGGCATGACCGTCTCCCGGAAGTAGGGTCGAATTTATTCGGCTTGTAAGATTTGGCTGGCGGTATCAGGCGAATAAATTTGCCACTACAACTTTGCGTCTCAGCGGCTCTGCGAGAGATAGTTATTTGTTCGTGATTTTAGTGTCTTTCGTGGTTGAAGGCTTTTTTTACCACCACAGTAAAAGCCATATTCACCGCAGAGTCACAGAGGACGCAGAGGTTTGAATCTCCAATCTCTGTTTTCTCCGTGTTCTTGGCGGCTCCGCGGTAAATCTTTAACACTCGATAATATTAACAGCTAAACCACCACGGGCCGTTGACTTATTCTACGTCGATTTTCATCCTGAAAAGTCGCCTCGGTGCACAGACCTGAATGCGGGCGTAAAAGCGTGGTTTTTCTTGCCATCAGGTCTGTGGGGCAGCCATCCCTGGCTGCTCAAAGAAACGGCCCTAACACTCAATGATATTAACCGCCAGGCCACCGCGGGCCGTTTCTTTGTACTTCGATTTCATATCGTTGCCGGTGTCCCACATGGTTTTTATCACCTTATCCAGTGACACCTTGTGTTCACCGGAGCCGCGCAGGGCCAGGCGGGCAGCGTTAATGGCTTTGATCGCACCCATGGCGTTACGTTCGATACAGGGTACCTGTACCAGGCCGCCTACTGGATCGCAGGTTAAACCCAGGTTATGTTCCATGCCGATTTCGGCGGCATTTTCTACCGAATTCACACTGCCGCCCATAATCTCTGCAAGGGCCCCTGCTGCCATGGAACAGGCCACGCCCACTTCCCCCTGGCAGCCGACTTCGGCACCGGAAATCGAGGCATTCTTCTTGTATAAAATGCCAATAGCTGCCGCAGTCAGCAGGTAGCGTACTGCAGTATCCTCATCAACAGGGCGCACAAATTTATCGAAATAACACAGCACTGCCGGGATAATTCCGGCCGCTCCGTTTGTGGGGGCGGTTACAACTCTGCTGCCGGCGGCATTTTCTTCGTTCACTGCCAGGGCAAACAGGTTTACCCAGTCCATGGCCGCCATTGGATCGGCGCTTTTTTCACTTTGCAGCTTACGATACAGATCCGGTGCCCGGCGTCTGACTTTCAGACCACCCGGCAGGATCCCCTCGGTCTGTTTGCCTTTTTCGATACACGCATCCATGACTTTCCAGATATGCCAGAGCTTGGCGCGGATTTCCTGCTCTGACTGAAAAACCTGTTCATTTTTAAGCATCAGGGTGCTGATGCGCATACCTGTTTCTTTACAATGACCCAGTAACTCCGCGGCGGTTTCAAAAGGGTAGGGCACGGGCTTTTCAGCATGTTTGAGTGCGGTGGCTTTTTCATCCTCAAAGTCTTCTTCTTTGATAATAAAACCGCCGCCTATGGAGTAGTAAGTCTGACTGAAAAGCAGTTCATCCCCTTGTTTGGCGAAAAAGCTCAGGCCATTGGAATGCAGTTTAAGGGTTTTGCGGCGATGAAAGACAATGGCGCCTTCACGGGGAAACTTAATCAGCTTTTCGCCGTTAAGATTAAGCTTCTGGCTTTGCTCAATTTCACTGAGCATCTGTTCAACCCTGTCCACATCGACGGTTTCCGGATCATGGCCGAGTAAGCCGAGAATAACGGCTTTGCCGGTGCCGTGACCTTTACCTGTTTGTCCCAGGGAGCCACAGAGTTCCACTTTGACCCTGTCGGTTTGTGCGAACAGATCCCGGCTTTTAAGTTCCTCAATAAAGGCCTTCGCGGCACGCATTGGACCTACGGTATGGGAACTGGAGGGGCCGATGCCGATGCTGAACATGTCAAATACGCTGATCATAGGGTTCTCTTAATGCATTTCTATTTGTTATAGGATGGCGAATTGTGCAGCAACTGACAAACAGACAAAAGTAATCACACAGATTAGATTAGTTAATGGAGTGTAAAGAAATGTGTGATCTGTATTGGTGAGGGGTGAGGAGTAAGGGGTAATGATGGTATGCCCCAGAAAAGTAGACACTGTTTGTAGTTTACTGTTGTTCAAAAGCCATGGGGCTGATTCCGTTGCGCTACATCCGGGCTACTCTGAGCTCCTCCTCACCCCTGACGCCTCTCACCTCACTCACGGGCTCACTCACCCAAATGATTAGAAAGATTACGCACAAAGGCCGCCGTGGCCCCCCAGATATGTTGTTGCTGCCAGTGAATAAAGTAGATGGGGTGGGGCTGGCCGTTACGATTGGCATAATGAACCAGATGATTCCGCTTATCCATCAGGTAACTCAGCGGCACCTCAAATATAGACGCCACCTCATTGTGATCCCGTTTCAGTTTCAGGGGCGGCTCAATAATGCCGATATAGGGCGTGACCTCAAATCCGCTGATGGTGCGATAGCGCCCCAACTGGCCGATAATATCAACCTGTTCGCTGTTGATGCCTATTTCTTCTTCGGTTTCCCTTAACGCCGCTTCCAGCAGATTGCTATCTTCTATTTCCATGCGACCACCGGGAAAACTGACCTGGCCGCCATGGTGGCGTAAATGGCTGGCACGGCGGGTAAACAGCATGGTCATCTGCTCTCTGTTGATCAGGGGCATAAGTACGGCTGCCGGATAGCCCGGCTTACTCAGCGGATAATCCGATTCGTAGCAAACCTGTCTGACATTATAAAATTGATGTAAAAACTCTGTCTTATCCATCTTCTGATGAGTTCAGTGTCCTTTATCTGTGCTGCGACAGCACAGGCAAAATCTTATTTACCTTATCGAGGGTTTCCTGATATTCCATCCCGGCATCGGAGTCCAGTACGATACCACCACCGGCCCAGCAATGGAGTTGGTGATTTTCACATAACAGAGTACGGATACAGATACTGGTATCCATACGACCATCGGCGGACAGATACCCTATGCTACCACAGTAGATACTGCGCCGGTGCGGCTCCAGTTCTTCAATAATTTCCATCGCGCGTATTTTAGGTGCGCCGGTAATTGAGCCGCCGGGAAAGGCACCACGTAACAGATCCAGCGGGCTGGAATCACTCTTCAGGCGGCCTTCTACTGTTGACACCAGATGGTGCACAGCCGGAAAACTTTCTATTGCAAACAACTGCGGTACCTTTACGCTGCCGCTTTGGCAATGTTTGCTGATATCGTTGCGCAGAAGGTCGACGATCATCAGGTTTTCTGCACGATCTTTCTCCGAGGTGGCCAGCGCTTCGGCCAGGGCCTTGTCTTCTTTTTGATCAAGGCTGCGTGGCCGGGTTCCTTTAATCGGCTTGGTTTGTACTTTGCCATCCTGCACTGATAAAAACCGCTCCGGCGAAATGCTCATTACACAGGCGTTTTCTAACCTTATAAAGGCAGAGAAGGGCGCCTGATTGGCCTCGCGCAATTTCTGATAGGCCTGCCACTCGTCCCCCTTGTAACCTGCAGTAAAACGCTGGGCAAGATTGACCTGATAACAGTCACCGGCCAGCAGGTATTCGTGAATGCGGCGCAGTTTCTGGCAGTATTCATCTTCTGTCATATTCGCCTGCCAGGGGCTGGTCAGACTGAAAGCCTGGTTGTTGGAGCCTGCCTGACTGGCCTGCTGACTAAGCAGCGTGGCGTCAGGAGCTGGGTAGTCTGGGTGACTCAGCAACCAGCTTTCGCCACTCTGGCGGGATTTGACCACGGCCCAGCTGTAGATCCCTACCGCCATCTCCGGGGCCTGAATATCTGCTTCTGCCGTGACCGGTAGGGACTCAAAACGTCGGCCTAAATCATAGGCAAAATACCCGGCGGCACCGCAACTAAAGGGAAAGTCGCTCAGAGTTGCCTGTTCAGGCTGTGGAAAATATTCTGCGATCAGTTGCTCAACCAGTTGCAGCGGATCGGCGTCGCTGCTGATGCATTGGTCATGGCGATGAACCTCGCTGATTTCGCCTTTAGTGATGACCCAGGCCAGAGGCTCTGCCAGCATCAGGTCAAACTCGCCGTTGACGTGTGTGGTGCCGGCGGAGTCCAGTAACATGGCCCAGGGCCTTGCACTGTAATGACTGAAAAGACGGGGCAGATCCAGCTGTGGACTAAGGGGAGTTTTATTCACATTACTACCTGAAAAAGACAATGAAGCGCGGCTCAGAGCGTTTCTGAACCTGCATACTTTGATGTATGATACGCCAACCCGGTATAGCCAGGCTACCTTGAAACAGCCTGGGTATATACAAACAAGAACGACCATTCAACGAGGCACAGCATGACACAGATCCGTCAGCAGGATTTTATCGACAGCATCGAAGATGCATTGCAGTTTATCTCCTATTACCACCCCCTGGATTATGTCAAAGCCGTCGAACAGGCTTATGAAAAAGAGCAGAGCCAGGCCGCCAAAGATGCCATGGCACAGATTCTGATCAATTCACGGATGTCAGCTGAGGGCAAACGGCCTTTGTGTCAGGATACCGGTATTGTTACCTGCTTTGTGAAAATCGGTATGCAGGTCAGTTGGGATAAAACCGACATGACGGTACAGGAAATGGTGGATGAGGGTACCCGCAGGGCGTATCTGAACCCCGACAACCCATTGCGCGCCTCCATTGTGGCAGACCCCGCCGGTACGAGGAAAAACACCAAGGACAACACACCGGCAGTGGTTCATATCGATATGGTGCCCGGCGATAAAATTGAAGTGATGATTGCCGCCAAGGGCGGCGGCAGTGAAAACAAGTCCAAGATGGTGATGCTCAACCCCTCTGATGATATTGCCGAGTGGGTGGTAAAAACCCTGCCGACTATGGGGGCCGGTTGGTGCCCACCGGGTATGCTGGGAATAGGTATCGGCGGCACTGCTGAAAAAGCCGCAGTACTGGCCAAAGAGAGCCTGATGGATCCGGTGGATATTCAGGAACTGATGGAGCGCGGGGCTCAGACCACAGAAGAAAAACTGCGCCTGGATATTTTTAAGAAGGTTAACGATCTGGGTATTGGTGCCCAGGGCTTAGGGGGACTCACCACGGTGGTGGATGTCAAAATCAAATCCCTGCCCACCCATGCCGCTTCCAAGCCGGTGGCCATGATCCCCAATTGTGCGGCTACCCGCCACGCTCATTTTACCCTCGATGGCAGCGGCCCGTCTGAACTTAAAGCACCAAAGCTGGAAGACTGGCCCAAAGTCACCTGGGAAGTGGGCGAGAACACCCGCAGAGTAAATCTGGATGCGGTGACCAAAGAAGATATTCTCGACTGGAAAGTGGGTGAAACCGTGCTGTTGTCAGGCAAGATGCTGACCGGCCGCGATGCCGCCCACAAACGCATTCAGACCATGCTGGATAACGGTGAAGGCTTGCCTGAAGGCGTGGATCTGACCAACCGCTTTATATACTACGTCGGCCCGGTTGATGCGGTAGGTGATGAAGTGGTTGGCCCTGCAGGCCCCACCACCGCCACAAGGATGGATAAATTCACCGATATGATGCTGGAGAAAACCGGTCTTATCGGCATGATCGGTAAAGCCGAACGCGGCCCGGCCACCGTAGACAGTATTGCCAGACACAAAGCCGTGTACCTGATGGCAGTGGGCGGTGCGGCCTATCTGGTTTCCAAGGCAATCAAAAAATCCCGTGTGGTGGCCTTTGAAGATCTGGGTATGGAGGCGATTTACGAATTTGAAGTGGAAGATATGCCGGTAACGGTTGCCGTAGACAGCACCGGGGCCAATGCCCACCAAACCGGCCCGGCTATCTGGAAAGCCAAAATCGAAGAGCTGGAAGCTGAGCTAAGCCGCTAAGGATGCTGATGAACCCTGAACTGGAAGTATTGCACCTGGCGATGGCCGCAGGTGGGCTGGCCGTCGGTGGCCTGATCAGCGCCTGGATTATGAGCAGTAAAGCGCAGGCTAAAACCCAGGCCTTACAAACTGAGCTGGACCGGCTGAATCAGCAACATCAGCAGGATCAGCACAGCCTGCATCAGGCCTATGCCAGTGTGGACGAGCTGAATCAAAAGCTGGATGATACGCATCAGCAGCAGCTGCAACTGCAAAACGAGCTGGGGCAATACCGCCAGCAGGCGCAGCGTATTCCGGAGCTGGATCAGCAGTCCCGCCAGTGGCAGGATAAGTGGCAGCAGGCCAGTGATGAGCTTGGCAGGCTGCGCACCGAACTGGAATCGCAAAAGGCCCGTTTTGAGCAGGAGCAGAAGGCCGCCGAAGACAAGCTGCAACTGCTTAAAGATGCCGAACAGAGCCTGAAACAGCAGTTTGAGAATCTGGCCAATAAGATTTTTCAGCAAAAGACCGAAAACTTTACCAGTGCCAGTAAGCAGAGCCTGGACAGTCTGCTGACGCCCTTAAAAGACCAGATTGAAGGCTTTAAAAAGCAGGTGACGGATCAGTATGTGAAAGAGGGGCAGGAACGTGCCTCGCTGAAAACCGAGATCTTAAGTCTGAAGCAACTGAATATTCAGATCACCGAGGAAGCCGCCGCCCTGACCAAAGCCCTTAAAGGCGACAACAAGCAACAGGGCAACTGGGGTGAGGTGGTACTGGAGCGGATCTTAAGCGAATCGGGGCTGCGCGAAGGCCACGAATACGACACTCAGGGCCAGTATAAAGATGAGCAGGGTAAGGCTTATAAGCCGGATGTGATTGTGCATCTGCCCGGGGACAAGGACGTGATTATCGACGCCAAGATGTCACTGGCGGCCTACGAGCGTTATTTTAATGAGCAGGATGACGAGGTTCGGGCCCGCTGTTTAAACGAGCATATCAGCTCGCTGCGCAATCATATCAAAGGGCTGGGTAACAAGGATTATCAGAACCTGCAGGGGGTAAAAACCCTCGACTATGTGCTGATGTTTGTGCCGGTGGAGGCCGCCTTTCTGCTGGCCATTGATAATGCCCCGGACCTTATTAAACTGGCGCTGGATAATAATATTATGCTGGTCAGCCCCACCAACCTGCTGGTGGCCCTGCGTACCATCAATAATATCTGGCAATACGAGTATCAGAATCAGAACGCCAAGGTGATCGCCGAAAAAGCCGCGCGTCTGTACGACAAATTTGTCGGCTTTGTGGACGATCTCGAAGGGTTGGGTAACAGCCTGCAAACAGTGCAAAAGAAATACGACGGCGCCATGAATAAGCTCAGTGAAGGGCGCGGTAATCTGGTACGCCGGGTGGAAGAGTTTAAGAGCCTGGGCGTGCAAAGCAGTAAAAAACTCAGTGCTAAAATGCTGGAGAGCCAGTCACCAGAAGAGGAAGACTGACTGGTATCGGTGGGAGTTCGCTGCTATGCCTGAAATATGAACCAACAACAGCTTTATCTCCTTGGTGCAGATTTATTGCTTGGCCTGCATCTGGCCTTTGTGCTTTTTGTAGTAGGGGGCTTGCTGCTGATTTTTATCGGCAAGTGGCAGCGCTGGATCTGGGTAAGGAACCGACGCTTTCGCTTTGCCCATCTTCTGGCCATTGGCTTTGTGGTGATACAGGCCTGGCTTGGCAGAATCTGCCCGCTTACCCAATGGGAGATGATGCTGCGCGAACAGGCAGGGCAGGTCACCTACAGCGGCGCTTTTATTGCCCACTGGATGTCAGAGCTTTTGTATTATCAGGCACCGGCCTGGGTGTTTATACTTATCTACTCCCTTTTTGGTCTGTTGGTATTACTGAGTTGGTACTGGATAAAACCGCATAAAAAAGGATAATCTGACTCATGGTCTATTATCCTGTTGATATATGGCGTTTTCAGGCAAGGAAGGGGTATGAAAGTCAGCAAAATTATGACCACTAAGGTGGTGACGGTTGGCGTGGATGATAATCTGGGCAAGGTTTACCAGATTTTTGAAAAACACCGCTTTCATCATCTGCTGGTGGTCAGCGGTAAAACTTTGCTGGGCATCGTCTCTGATCGCGACCTGCTTAAGCACTTAAGCCCGAGAATCGGCACCCCCATGGCCAATGAACACGATCAGGCCGCCTTTAAACGCAAGGTATCGCAGATTATGAGCCGGGAACTTATCGTGATCCTGGATACTGAATCAGTGCTTCAGGCCGTACGTTTGTTTAACCGCCACCGCATCTCCTGTCTGCCGGTGGTCAATGCCGAGCGTCAGTGGGTGGGGATCTTAAGCTGGCGGGATGTGTTTCGTCAGATCGAAAAAGTAAAAGGTTCCCCGTCGCTACTGGTACCCGAAAAGCCAGCCAAACAGCAGGAAGTGCAACTGGCCGATCCGGATAAATTATAATGATACAGCTGGTTTTTTATTTTCACGGGATTAGTGCAACTTCACGCTTTGGTACAAGCATAAATTGGTGTTTATAACCTGCCATAACGCCAAACAAAAGGCCGACAACGGCGTATAACAATAGCCATTCCTTATCCGCTGCGTCTATTCACTTTACCGATGTAAGTGCCAAACACTGATTGTCGCAGCGACTTTGCCTTTGAACCCGCCCGCAATGTCATCTTGCGCCAGCCTATTCAACTGATATTGGTTGCCGTAAAGTCGTTGCAGTTCTTGTTCACTGACCGAAAATGGTGGGCCATCATGTAATTGCTGATTGTATTCACAAGTGACCAGCAACTGTTGAACGCTATGGCATATTGCATCAAGATGAATTGCATAGCGTTGACGCATTTCTTCAGGTAATGCCACCAAAGCCGCGCGGTCATAAATAGCATCAACAGCGCCAAGACTATTGGCGCCGAGGTTGAATATATCCCCGGCCCAGATATCTATGTTATTGGCGCTGTATCGCGTCAGTTCTCCTGCCTCAGTAATATCGGGAGTTACATTCAGCTGTTGAAATAGCTCGTTTATCGCACGTTTACTTAACTCTGCACCAACAACGCGATATCCCTGTGCAAGTAACCAGGCTATATCCTGTGTTTTCCCACACAAAGGCAGAAACAGTCGTGAGCCCTTTATCAGATTCAGGCTTTCCATGTTCCCCACTAATGCCGGGTTGACCTGTTGCTCATGAAAGCCGATGTCACCCCGTTCCCATTTTTGATGCCAAAAATCGCTATCCATATCTGTATCCTTGTTTACTTGGTTGATTGGTTTGTCGGCACCCCCGCGATGCTGGAATGGGGTACTTACTCAATGAGCATACAAGTTAAAGTCGACTTTAAGTCAAGCAGTTTATGAGGGCGCATTGACCTTTCCCCTGAATTAGCACCAATCCTGGGGATTCGTTTGTGGTATGCAGTGTTCGCCCATTAGCGGTGAGTCAGCTGCAAATCAACGCACGGGCAGGCTTGTATCAGTAGGCTGGTATCTCTTCGTTAGTGCAGCTTGCCTGTTCTGATAGTACAGGCAGGAAGACATAGCGAGGCCAGATTGTCTGAATTGGTTTATATTAGTTCAGTGTTTCTGGCCGATGAGACTCTGTTGGACTCCTTTTCCTTACTTTAGAGACTCCAGCAGCTCTCCAACTTTTGCCAGTTCCGATTGGGACATTTGCTGGGTGATAGAAGCCAGCGTCTTTTCTTTGTATTCATGCTTAACACGAGACAGTAATATTTCTTTGTAGGCTTGATACAGATTCTTCTCTACCCCGTCTCCACCTTGTGCGTAAAGAATACCGAGATTAAACTGAGCCTTACCATGCCCCTGTGCAGACGCGTTGGTATACCAGTTAACCGCCTCGGAAAGGGATTGAGATATGCCCGCTTCAGCCACGCCATTTTGCCTGGCCACTGCCATTGAATACTGGGCATCGGGATTCCCGGCGTTGGCGGATTTCATATACCAGCTATAAGCTGTTGTACTGTCTTTTTCGACACCGATTCCATAGTTAAAACAATGCCCCAGATAGTACTGGGCCCGGCTATTGTGAGTATTTGAAGCTGATAAAAATAATTCGAATGCCCGCTTGGCGTCTTTGGTAACATGGGTTCCATTAACATAGAACTCGCCCAGCATTACCTTGGCCTCGCTGTTACCCTTTTCGCCGGCCGCTTCAATATAGCGAATGGCTTTTTGTATATCCTGATCCACATGGGAACCCGTCAAATAGAGTTTTCCCAGATCAAACAACGCATAGGCATTCCCCTGCTCAGCGGATTTCTCATACCAGCGTATGCCTTGCGGTCCATCCACATCTACATAACCTGTACCCTGAGTGTAATGCTTTCCAAGCCTGTACTGGGCGTATTCATTACCGTAATTTGCCGCTTTGAGAGAGTATTCATGTGCTTTTTTAAGATCCTTTTCGACCACTTTGCCCTCAAAATATTTATGGCCCAAATGGTTGTAAACGCCATGTCCATTTTTCCTGAAGTTCTTTGGGTAGATAGCTTCTGCTTCTGCAATTGCCCGAGAGATTTCCTTGCTGTTCATTTTGCTTTCAAGGGATTTAATTTTTTTAAATTTTCGGACACTTTCCTGATTTGATGCTAAGGATGCGTAATACCACTTATAGGCCTTAAACCTGGCGTTCGCCTCTGTTACGTCTGTTAGCTTGAGGAAATCATCATCTGTGTAAAACCTAACCAGCATATCCTGAGAAAAAATGTTGCCTTCAGAAGCAATTCTCTCAAGGAATTTCAGTAAGTTGTTATGGTCTTTTTCAATATTTAGCGCTGGATTGCCCTGAAAATAACTCAGCATAAGCCCGGTAACAGCCATTTCATGCCCCGATTCCGCACAGCGAATAAGGTTGGCCTTTACCCCTTCTATATAAGCTGGTTTGTGCTCTTTGGTTGCATCAAAACCATTAATTTGTTCAATATCACAACCAGCAGGGTTGGCAAAGCTGAGCTGACAGGCAAACGTCAGCGTTATCATGACAATGCTCTGTAATCGGGAAAGTTTTACGTTCATTAATGCATCCTTAAACTAAAATCATCACAAAGGCAGGCTCTTTTATGCCTTTAGTCTGTGGCAGCCTTGCTGTCAGACAGATTCAACAGCGTAGAATGAATTCAGATGGCACCGCTCCATCGAGCCGGGGCTATGGGGATCCGCTTCCGTTCTGTAATTTACTATGCCGCAGGCTTAAGAGCAGTGCAATCTGTGGCGGATGAAATGTCTGGCTTTTCTATAACGCTTGGGTCATTCGGGCACACTTTGCCAAGCTGCGTTATTCGCTGTAGGCTGATTGTGTGCTTTTTTTATTAAGGATTACACCATGAATGCCCTGAAAACTGCTCTGCTGGTTCCCTTTTGTTTTTCTGTGCTTACCCTGCCAGTTAATGCCGAGGCGGCTGCTGACAACACATTGCGGGATAAGATACAGCAGGATTTACCGCTGTTGATGGAAACCTACAAACATCTGCATCAGTATCCCGAACTAAGCGGTGATGAAGAGCAGAGTGCGGCGATGCTGGCGGAAAAAGCCCGTGAGCTGGGCTTTGAGGTAACCGAAAACGTGGGCGGTCATGGTGTGGTGGCGTTGATGAAAAACGGCCTTGGCCGGTGGTGATGATCCGTGCCGATATGGATGCCTTACCCGTTGAGGAGAAAACCGGTTTACCCTATGCCTCAGAAGTGGTCGCCACCACAGAAGACGGCATCGAAAGTCCGGTAATGCATGCCTGTGGCCATGACACGCATATGGCCGGCTGGCTGGGTACAGCTCGTGCGCTGGTCGCTCAGGAAAAGAACTGGTCAGGCACACTGGTTATGATCCTGCAGCCCTCAGAGGAGCGCGGTCGGGGCGCCAAAGATATGCTTAATGATGGTTTGTATGAGCGTTTCCCCAGGCCCGATTATGTGCTGGCCTTTCATAACTCCGCCTCATTACCGGCTGGGGTAATTGGCTATACCCCGGGTTATACACTGGCCAATGTCGACAGCGTGGATATTATCGTTAAAGGCGTTGGCGGCCACGGTGCTTATCCCCATGCCACCAAAGATCCTATCGTACTGGGCAGTCGTATTGTGGGTGCACTGCAGACCCTGGTCAGCCGGGAGCTGGATCCACAGAACCCGGCGGTGGTAACGGTCGGCAGTTTTCAGTCAGGCTCCAAGCATAATATTATTTCCGATGAAGCCAGATTGTTGCTGACCGTGCGCAGTTATTCCGATGAAACACGTCAGATGCTGCTCGACGGCATTGCCCGTATCGCCAAAGGTGAGGCTATTGCCGCCGGCATGCCACAGGAGCTGATGCCAGAGGTACATATTAAAGACGAATATACCCCTTCTACTTACAACAGCCCGGAGTTTACCCGCAAAATGGCCGAGCGCTTTACCGCCAGATTTGGCGGTGACAGAGTGGTGCAGGCCCCGCCTGTGATGGCAGGAGAAGACTTTGGCCGTTATTATCGCGCTGATACCAGCATCAACAGCATGATTATCTGGGTGGGTGGTGTGCCAGAAGATAAATGGCAGCAAGCTCAGGAGCAGGGCACCAAGTTGCCTTCACTGCATAGCCCGTTGTGGGCGCCACAGGCAGACAAAGTAATTGCCACCGCCGCTGAAGCCTTAACTGCAACGGCTATGGATATTATGCAAGGGGAATAAGTTTGTTATGGGACATGATCTAAAGCCTGGTTGTGGCGTAAAGTCATAATAACGTTAATTCCCGGTAAAGGCGCTTTATGCTGAGATTGATCTTCCCAGTGCTCCTGGTCAGCTTATTGCTGCCCGGCTGTACCGTTCAGTCTGAAGGCCGGGTCAGTGAAGTGGTCGCCAGGGCAGGGGAGGTTTATCAGAACCCCCATATAGAAGATCCGGAAAAAACCGTATTTGCTTTCGCCTGGACCAAATATTTTGGTGAGGTACCCTTTGCCGATCAGCAAAGTGAGGCACACCGGATAGCGGTAGCCGATACGTTGGAGGATCTGACACAGGCCCCTGAACAACCCAGAGTCACCTGGTTGGGTCATTCCACTTTTCTGATCAGTTACAACGGCATAAACCTGCTGACCGACCCGATCTTTTCTGAGCGGGCTTCACCACTGAGCTTTGCGGGGCCCGAAACGTCTTGCGCCTATGCCTTACAGACTATCAGATCTACCTGATATTCATCATGTGCTGATTTCCCATAATCATTATGATCATCTGGATGAATATACGGTAACGGCCTTACCGGATACGGTGCAGTATCATGTTCCACTGGGCGTCGATAACTGGTTTAAGCAACTGGATAAGCGCAACTATCAGACTCAAAGCTATGACTGGTGGCAACAGCGTGAGACAGGCGAGCTGCGCATTACCGCAACGCCTTCGCAGCACTGGTCGGCGCGTAGTCTGTTTGATCGCCGCCATACGCTGTGGGCAAGCTGGGTGGTGGAAATTGACGGATTTAAATTCTGGTTTGGCGGTGACACCGGATATAACGCCGTGGATTTTAAGCAAATCGGTGAACAGTATGGCCCCTTTGATCTGGCTTTAATCCCCATTGGGGCCTATTCGCCAAGGGATTTTATGCGTGAGTACCATGTTAATCCTGAAGAAGCGGTAACGCTGCATCAGGAACTGGGCAGCAGGAAAAGTATCGGTATGCACTGGTCTACCTTCCAGCTTAGTGCCGAGCCCTTATTTGAACCGGCGCAGCGACTGCAACAGGCGGCCACTGAAGCCGGGCTCGGCGACGACTTTATTACTCTTCAAATTGGACAGAGCCTTCATCTGGCAAAGCCACAACCCTGAGTATTCAGAAACGGTAATCCAGTTTCGCCCAGGCAGTACGCCCCGGCTCACTGATGCGATCATCGGCAACAAAACCGGGAACAGATGCTGCCGTTTTGCTCAGGTACTCCTGATAGGTTTTATCCAGCAGGTTATCGATGCCGAGACTGAGTAACCATTTGTCTGAAGGGCGATACAGCGCATTAACAGACAACACCCCAAAGCCAGCGGAAGCGGAACTGTCCAGCCCCGCTATGGTGCCCTGACCGGCAGCAAAACGGGATTGCTGATCAACTAATCGCCACAAGCCTGACAGATGCCAGTTTTGTAGCTGATAAGCGGCGCTGATCCGAAACTCCAGCGGCGGTTGTTGGGCCAGTGGCAGATTATCACTGTCATTGGTGCCGCGGCTCACAGCCAGTGAGGTTTCCAGGGTGAGCTTCTCTGTCAGGCTCAGCTCTGCCGACACCTCGCCGCCCCAGGTGTGAGCATCAATGTTTCTGACCTGCTCCAGTAACATGGGCTGTTGTTTTTCCAGCAGAATAAAATCTGTTACATCCGACAGGTAGGCAGACACCGATACCCGGGTAAAATCAGTTTGATAGAGCCAGCCTATATCCAACTGATGGGTTACTTCCGGTGACGTATAAAAAGCTGACTGGCTGTCTTCGCCACTTCTGGCGTTACCCAGTAACTCCCAGTAATCCGGGTAACGGGCGGCACGGCCTGCGCCCAGATACCAGGTATGTTGATTGTGAGTCTGCTCAATACGAACAAAGCCGCTTGTCAGGGTATCCTGGCGACGGTCACCAAAGCTCGGGTTGATTAGGTTCAGCTGCATATTTTTACGCAGCATTGGCCGGTGATCCTCAGCTTCCCAGTGATCTGCCCGCAAGCCGCCAAACAGACTCAGATTGGCTAAAATCGCGTGGTCTATCTCGGCGTATATACCCCACTGATCGAAGCGGCCATCTTCGACTCTGAGCATATCCTGCCAGGGCATCATCAGCTGGTTCATGCTCATACGGTTTCGATGCACATTCTGGCTGTTATCCAGTCCCAGGCGGATCTGCCAGTTTATCGCTGCAGTCAGATCCAGCTGAATTTTACCACCGCGGGTGTAACGATCCGGATTCATGGCCGCCGGAAACGGCATCATGGCATCAGGGGTAAAGTTTCTGAGGCTGAAATTGTCCATCAAATGGTCAATATGATTGAAGTATAACTGCCCCTCAATGCGGGAAAGCCAATCATTTAAGTCATCCTGTCTGGCTTTGATACTGATATGGCGGCGATCAAACATGCTGCCGTCCATGGCCCGATCTGCATAGGCACTTTCGCCGTCACTCCGGCCCAGGCTCAGCATTAACAGCGTATCGGGCCCGGGTGTCCAGGCCAGTTCAGTCGCAGCGCTCCAGCGGTCATATGCGCTGTTGACAGGGTTGCCGTTGCCATCCTGATAATTACTGGCGCTGGCGTTACTGAGGCTCATACGCAGGTAACCGTTCTGATTGCCGGAGGTGAGGTCGGCATTGAGTGCTTTGCGGTTAAATTCCGCCAGAGTCATGCTGATATCACCCTGAACTCCGGCTTCTGAAAGCTGGTATTGGTCTTTTTCAAATAAAACCGTGGCATTGGCCGGCAGATTGAGTACGGATTGGGGGCCTTTGATCACCCGGATACGATCAAAGCTCTGTGGCGAGATATAGGCCGTAGGCGGGTCCATCCGACTGCTACATCCACCAAGCAACATATTGCCGTCGGTAATGATGTTCAGACGCGAGGCGGCCATGCCCCTGAATACAGGGTCGCCACTGGCCCCGCCCTTGCGAACGATACTGAACCCGGTGATGGTTTTCAGATAGTCAGCGCCATCATGGGCGGGCAGTGGTTGGCGGGGCTTTTTAGGGTCGGTAACAATCTGGTTAGGTGACGCCATCACTTCCCCCATAACCAGTACTTTTTCAATTGGATGCAGGGCAGACATTGTTTGCTGTTCTTGTGCAGATAACGGCAGGCTCAGTGCCATAGCAGATAACACCACACGCAGAGCAGGTGAGCGGCGAGGTAAAACCGTGTTTTTATTCATTGTAATAACTTCAGGCTGGCCGGATTAAAGACTAATCCGGCTGGTTAAACTCGGGCCTGATGCAGCAGTGTGATCAGGCGATTATGGGAAAAGCCTGAATACAAAAGGAGGTGCGCGGGACAGCGCGTTGTTGTACCTGTCATTGAGGGTAGCACTGGAAAAAAGACTGAATGCCCTCAGGGTTATTTTCTGTGAAGCGATGAGCGCAGTGTTGCCGGCCATAATATCGTGGTTGTCGAGCAACAATCCGGCGCTGCATTCTACCTGTTGCAAGGGCTCCGGGAGTTGTTCCGGCGGGTCGACAAAAACGAACTGGCCCCGGCTCAGAGATGCGGCCATATCCACCCATTTCATATCCCGCCCGGTACAAATCAGTACCTTGTCGTCGCTGGCATACGCCTGTGCGGCTGAAAGGGTGCGGGATGCCGATAGCGGCGCTACTGTCAGGTTAAACAGCAGTAACAACAGCGCCAGTAACGCAATAGGCTGATTCTTAAAGCCTGAAGGCAAAATCTTATCCGCAGGTTGAACTTCGTTTTATTCTAAAGTAAGCCGTTTCGGCAATTCAATCATTTACAGGATTAAATGTCCTGCTTTAACGATATAAGTTCCGTTCGCCGGGGATATCACTCAGATATTCAACAAATTCAACTTCAAAGCCATCATTGTCAATAAAGTAGATATTTTTGCGGTAAGGATCCTCACTGCCAGCTTTGGCCGGACTAAATCCCGCTTCGGCCAGTCGCCGAACTATGGCGTCCAGATCCTCGGTAATATAAGCAAAATGAGCCAGGCCTATACTGTTGCTTTTCAGATCGCGGTTTTCACCTGTGCCATTGTCATTCAGGGTCAGATACTGGTAGTCATCACCAAAGTGTACCCAATTTCTGGGGGTTCCATACCAGTCGGCTTTGCCTTCACCGCGAATACGCCAGTGTGGAAACGCGGCGCGGTAAAAAGTAAGGCTGTTTTCGATATCTCTGACCACCAGATTCAAATGTTCTAGCTGTAACATGCTGATTCTCCTTATTTGAAATACATGGTCTGATTGAACAGGTGGCAGTAGTTTTTCCAGTAACGGCTGAGCCGGCCAGCAGGTGCAGAGTGGGTTCTTTCGGTTTGCATAGCTTTCTCCTTTTGTTAAGTCCTGGGTTATGCTAAAACCTCAAGTTAAGTTAAGGTAAAGACTTTTTAAGGAGAAAATATGCAAGCTCAGGATCTCAGTGTCGGGCAGGTGGCAAAGCGCTGTGGTGTCAGGGTATCGGCGCTGCATTTTTATGAAAGCAAAGGGTTAATATACTCCAGTCGCAACAGTGGCAATCAGCGCCGTTACAGTGCAGATGTACTGAGAAGGGTGGCGGTGATCAAGGCGGCGCAGAAAATGGGCATCACCCTGGCGGAAATTCAGCAGGCCTTTTCGGCGTTGCCCAAACACAGAGCCCCGGATAAAAAGGACTGGCAGGCGTTATCCTCTGGCTGGTATCGGCAATTAAGTGACAGGATTGATTATTTGCAGCGCTTGCGTGATTTACTGACCGGCTGCATAGGTTGTGGCTGCCTGTCGATGGGTAAATGTCCGGTTTATAACCCTGATGATAAGCTGGCGGCGGAAGGTCCCGGGCCGGTGATACTTGACACCACCAAATTTAAATAAATACCCGGAGCTTTATCTTCAGGGGTTTCTGGCGTATTGTTAGGTAGTAGCTAAATGATAAAAGGTGAAAAAATGAAACACTTTTATATGCCCCAGGGCGGGGATGTACTGGAAATCTGACCCGTACTCATGGACGAGCGCAACCCTCCATCCTTAAAAAAAGCCTACAGCTTTCATAGTTTTAATCTTAACCACCCCCTGATATCAGTAATGATGAAGATGGCCTGGCCAGAACCTTCCACTGGTATGGTGTTCCTTTAGAAGGGCGACAGACGTTAAATAAGTACTGGCTGGTAGTACCATTAGTTTTACTTAGTCTGTGGCTGATAAAAATGTACCTTGATAAGGGAACGGCCTATTTACCGGCATTGGCAGTCAGTATTTCTGCAACTTTTGCGCTTTTTGCGACCCTCAGAACACTGTATCAGAATATTCAGCTCAATCGGGAGAGCAATACCCTGCAAGCCATAGGTCTGCTATGGAAAGGTCAGGGGGAAAAGCGTTTAGGCAAAAAATCTTCCGGTGACTGGCGATTAAGTGATGTCAGTAATCCCATTCAGGCAATCAACCAATTTAATCAGATTCAGCTCAGACTCCTCGAGCGTGATAAAGGTCAACAACATATTGCAGTACTTGGCTCTATATTAGCGATGTTTGGGGCACCGGATGTAAAATTTAAAGGCGTCGAACTGGCTGAGTGGAAGCGGCTTTCTGAGAAGCTGAATATTGATCGGGATTCATTGCGTAAAGGACTAAATGAAGCGGAAAAACTATGTCAGGGCATACAGATGGGCGTTTATGATGAGAAGCTGGTACAAAATTATCTGGGTGCCGATCTGTCAGCGTTGGTAACTTATATGCTCTCCTATATTTACTGCATCAGGGAAGTGCACGCCATGCGTCTGGTCAGACGGGCCAGGTTTATCAATGAAGTGCCTTTTGCCCAGCGAGGGGAACATTACAGCGCCCACAAGGAAAGTCATGATTTGATGTACGAGTACCTGGAGTATTATTGTTATCGCTGGTATTTCACCGACGTACCAAGAGAATTTGGGTTGTTTCATCAGCATTTGCAGCAAGTTTATCAACAATTAAGAGATAAAATTGCCAGTACAGAAATCTCAGATACTCAGGCATGGCAAGGTTATTGTCCTTTTATCGCTTTTGCCAGCGACAACAATCAGCGTACCTTTAATACACTGACTGCATTTGCCGCTAAGCGCGGTGCATAAGGCTCAGACAACCCGGCTGCCCCATAGATCATATTCATCGGCATGCTCTATGGTGACGGTGACCAGATCGCCGGGTTTGAGTTCAGTGTCACCGTTTAAGTACACCATGCCGTCAATTTCCGGGGCATCGGCGTAGCTGCGCCCGATGGCGCCTTCTTCGTCCACTTCATCAATCAATACATCCATCTGTTGGCCGATGCGTTTTTGCAGTTTGGCCGCGCTGATGGCCTGTTGTTTTAGCATAAAGCGTTCAAAGCGTTCTTCTTTAACCGACTCCGGCACGGCATCGGGCAGTTCATTGGCTTTAGCGCCGTCCACATCGGAGTATTTAAAGCAGCCCACACGGTCAAGCTGAGCGGCATCGAGGAAATCCAGCAGCATCTGAAAGTCTTCTTCGGTTTCGCCGGGGAAGCCAACAATAAAGGTGGAGCGGATCACCAGTTCAGGGCAGATCTCACGCCATTTGAGGATACGCTCAAGGGTGCGCTCGGCAGCGGCCGGGCGTTTCATCAGTTTCAATATTCTGGGGCTGGCATGTTGCAGCGGAATATCCAGGTAGGGCAGCACTTTACCTGCAGCCATCAGTGGAATCACCTTGTCCACTGAAGGGTAGGGGTATACATAATGCAGTCTGACCCAGATCCCCATCTCGCCGAGTTTTTCACACAGCTCTGTCATACCGGTTTTAACCGGCATACCGTTCCAGAAACCGGTACGGTTTTTCACATCTACACCATAGGCACTGGTGTCCTGTGAGATCACCAGCAGCTCTTTGACCCCGGCGACTTTAAGGCGCTGGGCTTCATCCAGCACCTCGCCTATGGGGCGGCTGACTAAATCACCGCGCATTGAGGGAATAATGCAAAAAGTACAGCGATGGTTGCAGCCCTCGGAAATCTTAAGGTAAGCGAAGTGCCGGGGCGTGAGTTTAACCCCATGATCGGGCACCAGGTGTTCAAAGGAATTATGTTCAGGCCTGGGCAGGTAATCATGTACCTGTTCCACCACGGTCTCATAGGCATGAGGGCCGGTAATGGCCAGTACATTGGGGTGTACTTCACGAATTTCATCTTCTTTTACGCCCAGACAGCCGGTCACAATGACCTTGCCGTTTTCGTTCAGGGCTTCACCTATGGTATCCAGTGACTCCTGCACCGCCGAATCAATAAAGCCACAGGTATTCACGATCACCAGATCGGCATCGTTGTAGGTATTCACCACATCATAACCTTCGGTGCGCAGCTGAGTGAGAATGCGCTCCGAATCCACCAGGTTTTTCGGGCAGCCCAGCGAGATAAAACCGATGCGATTACCCGCCCCAATATCCATGGTCTGGCCCTCTCTGGCGGCATTATCTGCCATCACTTTTTTGGGCGTTTCCAGGGTGGTGGTTTGTTTGGGATTAAAGGTCTCTACACTCATGTCATCTCGCTGTTCTGTGGCTGCTGGGGCAGGCAAGTCAGTGGCCCCTGAAAAGTCGGCGGATTATACATGAAGGGAAAAGCAATGGCATCCGTGTCGCTTAAAAAATACCCAGTCAACCTGTTGATTTATCGGGTCGGAACAAATCAAGAGGATGTTGGAATACCATGAAATGTTCTCAGTGACCTTATCAGAGTCCAGAGTAAGTCAGGCCGGGCAATAACATCCTTTTGCTTCAGAGATGACGGTTGGACCTAAACCCTGAGTATCGATGGAGGATGTCAGCCAGCTTTCAATTAAACCTTTTCCCGCGCTGCATCTGAGACCAGTCGAGTATGGTCCGATAAACGTCAGGTTACTATCGGCATCAAATAAGATGATACTTGGAACCGCGGTGATCCATTGTCTGAGTTCGTCAAAATCAGAAAGATTAATTGATTTGTTGCTGTAACCATAATCTTTTAATAACTGACTGACCTGCTGCCGATGGCTCTGGCTTATCAGATTGCAAAAACAGTCGCTATCTGTGATGTGAATAGCGGTAGAACGGTTATTATCACTGAGCTTAGCCAGTTTTTTAGCCAGCCCGGTGCTGTGTTCCTTATCCAGCAACATGCCATTAGGATCGTAGTCGACCAGTTGCCAGCGTGACATTAATACTAATGTGCCCAGTAAAATACCCGCCCAGATAAGCAAAAACGCCCAGGACTGAGGTTTCATATTTTCAGCCTGGAGAGGGCCTTTTCAAGGCTCTCGGAGCTTTTTCGAAGCTGCTGGAAATCGTTAAAAATTTCCTGATTCAGCGCTGAGCTATCGCTGATGTTGTTCAGTAAAGCTTGTGTGGCTAGTGATACATTATCTGACGTGTTTGCCTGTTGTTCACTTGCCGACGATACTGAGAGTATGTTGCGCTCGATTTCAGTTATACGATGACTGACGTCATTAAAGGCTTTATCTGCTTTTGCAGACTGGGATACAGTCTCATTAATGAGTTCCAGGACTTGCTGCATTTGTTCAACCGAATCTTTCGTCTGATCTATCAGTGTTTTACTGACAGTCTCAATTTCCTCAGTACTGTTTTGTGTTTTCATTGAAAGTTGGCGTACTTCATCGGCGACAACGGAAAAACCCCTGCCATGTTCACCAGCCCGGGCAGACTCGATGGCCGCATTTAGTGCCAGGAGATTTGTCTGTTCCGCGATGGTTTTAATGGTGACGGTTACTCTGCTGATTTTCTCACATTGCTGGTTGAGAGACCCGATTCTCTCTGACATTTTGCTCAATGCCTGATGCACAGAACGGACCTTGTGACTGGCATTGTTGATATTTTCACCAGCCTGGGTGGCTGCTGTTGCTGCCGCAGTCGTTTCCTCTGCCGATTCTGAGGATGATGATGCTATCTGTTGATTGGAATTCGTCATTTGCTGCATTGAGCTGGCTATAGTATCGACTTGCTGACTGGTCGATTTGCTAAGCTCATTGAGACGCTGTTGTTGCTGATAGATGGCACCTGTTGCACCAATTAATTGCTCTGATACTGCAAACGATTCATCAAGAACCTTGCGGATGCCGCCAATAAGCGTTGAGAATTCCGTTAAACCTGGGTCTATGGGTCGTTGGAGATCTATTATTCCTTCACGATTTTGAATGTGGGTAATAGTGTTGCTCAGAATAAGAGAGGTATGAGCCTCCTTAAAACTGCGTTTGGCGATCACCGACAATACAGCTCCTTCCGCAATGGCGAAGAAGGCGTGAATGAGCAATATTCCTATAGTCAGATGACCCTCCTCGAAGATGTACACACCAGCGCTGTTACTCTGTAAAAAGAAAAAACTTATGTGATGAATTGCGACAGTGGTGGTGCTGATAAGAATAGTTTTCCAGTCACGGTAATAAACTAAAAATGCCAGTAATGTGAAGATTTCGAAATGTATTTCTGTCAGGCCAAAGCTTTGCTGAATGTGCAGGGCTGTAAGCAGTTGGACAGCTATAGCGACGGCATAGCGTGTCATCTGAGCCTGAGGCTGAGTGTAAATTAAAATGAGGGGTAGAGCTGCAGTGGGAATGCCTATCATCATCGCCCATAACCAAGTGTCAGTGTAAGCAGCAATAGCAAAAGCTATTGCAACCTGAGCGACTAACACTCCACTAAAGACCTTGTTTGCTTCGTCTATCCATGGGTAACGCAAATTACTATCTCCACTCTGGATTACAACCCATATTGTACGCTAAGAACTAGGTTATAGATCTGACTTGTGTCAAGTTTGAGGCTCCGGGTGACAACGTCATTATTTAACTGCAGTACAGATCTGGCATTTACTGCGGGCAGACAATACTATTCTGGTTAGGCTTCTACAGTGCAGACCGATGCATGTAGTGACAGATTTTGGCGAATAATCACTGTGGTTAATAATGGAAAAAGACGATTTAAGTAACTTAGATGCGCTGAATGTGCTGATTATTGATGATCAGACACTGGTCCACGACATTCTCAAGTCAACCTTTTATGATTTGGGGATCCGCACGGTAAAAAGTGCCGAAAACGCCTTTTTTGGTCTGCGGTTATGTGAGCAGCAACGGTTTCATGTGGTGATCTGCGCCTTTAATGTAAAAAGCGACAAAGATGGTTTTCATCTGCTGGAGGAGCTTAAGTTCAAGGGCCATGTCACCAAGCGCACCATCCTGATATTTTTAAGCGCCGATACCGATGAGAGTCTGGTCAACAGTATTGCCGAGCTGCAGCCCGATGACTTCTGGGTCAAGCCTCTTTCCCCTGCTCAGGTCAAAAAGCGTCTTCCTCATGTGCTGGAGGTCAAAAAGACCCTGTATAACATCTATCAGGCAGTGGATAACAAGGATTTTGGGAAAGCCATTTATTACGCCGATCGCCATCTGCTTAACCCGGCGCTGGCAAAGTATCAGATGCAACTGCTGAGAATGAAAGGGGAAAGCCTGCTGGCCCTGTGTGAGCTGGAAGATGCAGAAGCTTACTACCGCGGGCTAATGGAAAAGTATACTGCGCCCTGGGTGTATCTGGGCTTTATCAAGGTGTTGCTCAGGCAGGATAAAATGCAGGAGATCAAAGAACTGCTGGCGCAACTGACCGACAAAGTTGAGACCCGTTTTGCTACCTATGACTTGCTGGCGCAGTATTATATCGAACGGGAAGACTATGAACAGGCTTACGAAGAAATTAAAAAGGCCGCCGAGCTGGCGCCCCGCAATATAGAACGTAATAAAAAGCTCTGGGATCTGGCCCGTCTGACCCATGATCACCAGGGCCAGTATAAGGCCACCCAGGCCATGGCTAAATATGCCAAGAATTCCATTCATGATTCCCCGGCCCTGCTGTTCAATGTGATCCGCTCCGGGATTGATCTGGCCTGTACCCTGACTGGTGAGGCGTCCCTCAAAATTCTTAAGCAGTCAGAGCGTTATATCGCTGATCTTGAGAACAATTATGCCGGCAATGAAGAGTTTAAAGAGCAACTGGTGGTGGTTAAAGCCAGGGTGCACAATGCCAGAGAAGAACGGGACCGTGCCGAGCGTATCGTCGATGCCCATGTAACCCTCAAAGCAACGCCCTCGGTGGAGGATAACCTCGACAAGGTGAAGGTCTTTCATGAGCTGGGACGACGCGAAGAGGCTATCAGCCTGCTGGACAAAGTGAAAAAGCAGATTGGCGGTGAAGGCCTTACCAGCCAGGTGGTGGGTAAGTATATCGAGCAGGAAACCTCTGAACGTGAAGAGGTGCATTTTACCCCCAAACAGCTTAACAGCATGGCGGTGGAGTTATTCAAAAAGAATAAAAAAGTGCCGGCACTGAAATCCCTTGAACAGGCGCTGCAACTGACACCCAAGAATGTGCGGGTATCTTTGAGTATTCTGAAGGTATTGGTGGCCATTCATCGGGATGAAGGCCTGGATGCTGACCAACTGGAACTGGCTGAGCGTACTCTGGATATTCTGAGCAAGAGCAATCTGGATGAAAATCAGCAGAAAGCCTTTGATGATTTTGTGAAGGAACTTCCACAAAACCAGCCCGGCGATGCACCGGCAGAGGACAAGCAACCTTCACTGAATAGTTAATACCCGTGAGCAATTATCTATGTGGATTGGGTCAACCAGCGGCTGATCCGCCGCTTTACTCTGCTATTCAGTAATAATCCCATATGGCTGATGGTGACAAACCTGACTCTGGTACTGTTTTTCAGCAGAGCACGATGGGCGGGGTAAACCACTAAATCGTTAACCGAAGCGATGGTCATAACCGGCAGTTCAGGGGCCAGTTGGCTGAATTCAGGCAGTTGATGCAGCAGCGGGCTGTGTGGATGAAACATCTCTTTGAGCCAGGGCAGGGTGAAATCGCCTATCGCCTGGGTGCCATGATGGGGCGTGCCGAGGGTAATGATGGACTTAATACGGTGCTTATCTTCAGGGTAGTGCTGCAATAACATGCGACAAACCAGCCCGCCCATTGAGTGAGCGAGAAGATGTACCGGCTGTTGCTGATTATTCATAAAGGTCTGCGCCAATGCCTGATGCAGGCTGTCCACATATTTGCTGGGATCCACATAGGGGCGGCCCAGGCTGACACTGTAGGTCGCAAACCCGGCTTGTTCCAGCCTCCGACGCAATCCCCAGAAGCAACTGCCGTTCATATGAAACCCGTGTACGCAGAGTATCGCCGGTTTGTCAGGCGCTGATGGCTTGTGCAGACCGTTTTTATTGCTTTTAAAAACCAGCCATAGACTCATTAGTACTACCGCCCGGATGACCTCAGTATAGAAAAGCCAGAGCTGTGCGGGGCTGAGTTTATAAAAGCGAAGGTAATTGCGGCCATAAAAGTGTTTTACCCGGATATACAGCCACAGGATGGCCACAGCATAGCTGATAGCAATGGCCACAGGTAAACTCACAACAATAAGTGTCAGATAAAACAGCATGGGTCTGATACGTCTCCTGAAAAAACCCTGTGGGATATCAGCATATTTTGCCTTACACTCCTAATAATTTGTTAATTATTGTAATCAGGCACGCCATTGCTAAGTTTTGGGTTTAACACTGCGGTGTTGTTTATTATCACCACAGCGTTTTATTTTATGATCTTTATCCTGCCCCGGCAGGCAAAAGCCAATCAGCAGGTCGCCCTCTATTGTTTTCAATATTCCTTTGTCACGACTTTTCTGGCCTTTCTGGCCTTCACACTGAGATTTCAGCAATGGTTTGAGTTATCGGTATTCCTTACCAGTTTATTTTTGCTCGGTGCCTTATATTTGTTTTATATCGGTGTCAGGTCCCGTTTTGCCCTCCACCTGAGCAGACGGGGTTATTGGCTTATTGTGGCTCATATTCTGCTGTTCTCGATCTTGCAGTGGCTGACTCTGTATTTTTCTCTGTCGGCTTTGGTAAGAGATGTTATTGCGTTTTTTAATCTGTCTCTACCTTTGTGGCTGACCATCTTTTTTCTGCATCAGCACCCACAACGAAGTAATTACGGTGATCGTCTGGTAAAAATCGCGCTGGCAGTGATCTGGCTGGTACTGACATTGTTGCTGCCTTCGTATATTGCGCTTACTGCACCAGACAGCAAGGAGCTTATCAATATCGCCACCTTGCTGGCGATGGTTCTGGAGTGTTTGTTATTTTGCGGTGTCGCTATCAGCTATATCTACGACCTGGTAGAAAAGCTTAAGAATGACGCCTACACCGATAAACTCACCGGGCTCAGAAACAGGCGGTTTTTTAATCGTATTACCTCGGGAGTGTTTTCTTCTGCCCAGCGCTACGGACTCAGTACCTGCGTCATTCTTGCCGATATAGATGACTTTAAAAAGCTTAATGATACGCAGGGCCATATAAAAGGTGACGGCGCGATTCGATCAGTGGCAGACACGCTCAAGGGATTATTGCGGGAAGAAGACATTTTAATCCGTTTTGGTGGTGAAGAGTTTCTGGCGTTGTTGCCTAATACTGACTTTTCTACTGCGGAAAAAGTGGCCGAGAGAATGTGTGCAGCTGTTGAAGCGCTGCCTGCTGAAAACCCGGCCCTGAAAGTCACCCTGAGTCTTGGTGTCAGCCAGGTAGAAAATCTGCAGGATCTGGAAGCGGCTATTCATCGTGCCGATGCTGCTATGTATCAGGCCAAGCAGCAGGGAAAAAATCAGGTGGCCAGGGATAAAGACGTTCCCCCCTTGGCGGCCACCTGTGATTAATTTTCAATCCCAAACGCCAGATTGATATAACTGCAGCGCTGCTGACCCTGGTTCTCAGACAGAGTAAAGCGGGTGTCTTCAGTGGGCATCACCACATAGGCGATATTATCCTGGCTCCAGTTTAGTGGTTCCCGCGTGCCGCAGTTATGGCTGAGCATACGGCGCCAGAGACCTTCCTCCAGAACCGGAGTCACTTTTACCTTGTCAGTGACCGGGCTGCAGGCCAGTTCAAAACTTAGCTGGTTGTTTTGTGCATCAAAACTGAGTTTGTCACCATGATTAAGGTAATGGCTGCTTGCTACCAGTTGTCGCTTGTTGCCCTGCAGTTTATAGATGCCGCTTTGACTGTCCGTAATATACACACCGCCCTGGCCGATCACTTCCATTTGCACTTCTTCTTCGGTGGTATTGACCATCAGCGCGGTAGCCTCGTCAACGCCAAAGCCAAAGCGGGTGCCGGTATAGGCTGTTAAAAGGGCCAGGCGTGCTTCTCTGTCGCGCTCGGAAAAATGGGTATCCAGTATGCCTATGTTAAACAGGCCACTGCCACCCCCGGCCCTATAGGTAAGATCAGAGCCCTGCAAGCCATTTCCACACTGGCTGTCGGCAGCGCATCTTGTGCTTGGAGGTGGGGTAGCAAAAGGCCCCCTGGCAAAAGCGGCAACTGATGTACCATTTGAGATCATTGGCACCGGGCGGTTGGCGAATACCCCGCCTGATTGCACTGCCGTTCCGGCGCTGGTACCACCAATAACCAGTTTGCCCGCAGCCATTTGCTGTTTGATCAGTTGTAATTCTTTGCTGTCAGTACCGTCTTCATTTAATAAAGCGGCCAGGGTCAGACTCTGGTCGCCACCGTTAAAGAAGACTCCCTGTACCTGACGTATCTGTTGGTAAATCTGTTGCGGATCCTGGCAAACTGTCATTTGTAGTGCGGTACGATTGGGATAGATCGCCTCGCGGTTAAAACTGCCATTGGCAGCACGGATATCAGTCAGCTTTTCACAACCGGCAAAGCCTTTTTCTTCCAGGTTTCTGGCCTGTTGATAGCTTTTATCCAGCGGCAGCCAGATCACCTCGGCACCGGCCTCCTTAAACACTGACTGGTAAAAATCGGCCACTTCAAAAGGATCGCGACTTGAGGCAGTTATGACGGCAATCCTGGGTTTGCGGTCCTGGTTATCCAGTCGGGCCCGGGCCATCTCCACAAAACGTTGGTAGACAGCTCTGGAGTGCGGGTTCTTGTTCTGAGCCAGGTCTGTCACCTCGGCTTTTCTGTTACCCGTATCATCAAGCTGGCGAATTTCGAAGAAATCCAGCATGGCATAGTACAGCTTGTCCGGAATTTCCTGATAGAACAGTGAGCCATTCAGGTTGCTGTAATTCACCCTGGAAAAGGCATCACGCAGATCGCTACTGGTCAGGCTTTTATTCTGCAGCTTTGCATAAATATTCTTAATCACCCGGGAAAAGTCTGCCCGGTAGTCCTCTGGCTGATGTAAAAAAGGAGCTGAACTGAGCAATGATTGAACAGCATTCTCAGTGATCTGATACAAAGACTGTTGTTTATGCTGTTGTGAAAAGCTGCTGTCCAGACAGTTTTTCTGGCTGTAACTTGAACAGGTGGAAAGGCCGCCCCCCACCAACATAAGATTGTAATTATCTTCGAATATCGCCCTGTTTTCGCCGAATTTATCCGCGTTTTCACCGATGTTTGCCCAGGCGGCGCAAGAGAGCATAAGCGCGATAACCGCGGGCATTGCAGACATTTGCATAGCAGAAATTCCTGTGAGAGAAGGTTAAATTTTTGTTGACATGCTTTTACGCTAAAGGTAATTCTAATAGGGTGTCAATCAGATTGTGGCAGCGCATAAAAGCGCGGTAATCACATAAATATTGGCATGATGCTGTTAACCAAAACGAAGTGATTATGTTGAAAAAAGCGGTCAACCTGACCAGTTATCATTACAACAGCTTCTATTTGTCTGAGTGGTTCGACGAATAGCCAACCTCCTTTCTCTCTAGGTGAATCGGAGCGGCAATCTGCTGCCTGAAACCACCACCCAAGAAACTCAATCAATTATTAAAAAAATGCCGACAGGGCACGTCTGTTTTTCGTGGCGTTGATCCGTCCGGCATAGCAATAACAGGGTAATTATCATGAAAATCAACAGATTGCATACGGCCATTTGTATAGGCCTGGGATTGGGCATGACAGGAGTTGCCAACGCACAGGAAACGGACAGCGAACAGGGTGTAGAAAAAATTGAGATCACCGGTTCACATATTCGCGGTGTCGACATGGAAGGCGCTCAACCGCTGACCATTATCAGCGCCGAAGATATTAAAAAATCCGGTGCCAGCAGCGTATTTGAACTGATGCGCACTATCTCCCAAACCCGCGGTGGTGAGGGTTCTTTCTCGACCTCTGAAAGTGGCGCAACATCCACATCCACACCGGCAGGGCAGGCTGCCGCTTCTTTGCGTGGTCTTGGCCCATCCTCGACCCTGACGCTGATTAACGGTCGTCGTATTGCTGCCAGTTCTTTTGCGTCGGGCACCCAGAATTTCGTCGATATTAACAGCATTCCTCTGGCCGCCATTGAGCGCATCGAAGTGCTGGCCACAGGGGCCTCGGCTACCTATGGCGCTGATGCGGTGGCCGGTGTTATAAACTACATCCTGAAAAAAGACTATCAGGGAGCGGAGCTTAACGTTTCTTACGGTAACAGCACTGCCAGCTCCGATGAGGGCAAGGCCAATATCAACTTTATCTGGGGTGATGAAGTCGGAGGCGGTGATTTAATGGTGTTTGCCGATTACTATGATCGCAAGGACTTTAAAGCCACAGATCGCAGCTATACCCGGGACCCGGTGCTGCAAAGCAGTTATTCTTATTTGTCAAAAACTCCAAATATTTACTATAACTCTTCGAATGTTCAGGATGAAGACGGCAACTATCTGGAGATTGCTAACCCAAATTGTCAGACCGAGCTGGTCAGAACTGAGTTTGGCGAAGATATCTGTGCCTATTATGGTAATGGCGATGACTGGCTGGAAACACCGCTGGAAAGCCTCTCCACAGGTTTTAGTTACAACAAGGATTTTGGTGATCTGAACTGGAAAACCGACTTTTTCTACACTAATACCAAGTCCACCTCTTACTCGACACCTGCACCCATTAATCAGATAGATGATTCAGAAGGGCCGTTTACCTCTGAGACAGCTATTGATATTTACCCCGATGATATTCGTGATCGCCTGTTGGAAGATATCTATTTCCAGCGTTTCGATACCCCTGCAGGACAACGTATCTGGGGATTCAGATTTGATGCCCGCTTTGAAGATCCCCGTACGGTAGAGATTGAAACCGATTCCTTCCGCCTGGTTTCCGCCTTGCAGGGTATGGTTGGTGACTGGGAGTGGGAATCAGGGGTTACCCTGTCCAAATCTGAATCTGAGCAGGTTGCAACAGCCGGTATCTACAACCGATATAAATACCATGCGGCCATTGCCGGTGAACTTTGCTCAAACGGCAGTATTGCCAATTACGATGCCGATACTGACACCTTAAGCTGTGCCGGTGGCGAGTTGCTGGGTATGTACAATCCTTTTGCCCAGAATGATGCTCAGAACGATGCCATTTTAGATTTGGCTCAGGAAATGCCGACCCGTGATGGTGAAAGTACCGTATATGGCTGGGATCTGCGCTTTTCCGGCGATCTGATGGAATTTAATAACGATGTGATTCGTTCTGCTTTCGGTCTTGAATTCCGCAAGGAGGAAATCACCGATGTGCCTTCCTTAAATGCCCGCGCCCGCTTTGAAAATGACTATCTGGTGGATGTATTCGGCTTTGGCTCCAGTTTATCTGAAGCGGATCGTACCCAGTGGGGCGCCTTTGCTGAATTCCATATTCCACTGACAGAGCAACTGGAAATGCAACTGGCTGGCCGTTATGACGATTATGATGACTTTGGTGACACCTTTAATCCCAAAGTATCGATGATTTATCGACCAACTGATGACCTGGTGATGCGTGCCTCCTGGGCCACCTCTTTCAGAGCGCCATCACTGACTCAGGCTGGCGTGAAGTTACGTACCACCCGAGCGTCTTTTGATTGTTCAGCCAATCAGGCAGTGGCGGATCTCTACTGTGAAGGCTTCGGTGACTTGCGTGGCAACAACGTGCTGGAGCTGGGTAATCCGGACCTGCAGGCAGAGGAATCTGACTCTGTGAGTGTGGGTTTTGCCTGGAGTCCGGCCCGCAATACCACAATAACCCTGGATTACTGGCGCTTCGACCATGAAAAACTGGTGGATACAGACATGACAGGCGTGCTGGACAGAGCCATCAGCGATGCCTCATTGCGCCATTGTGGTCTGGTACCTGAAGGTGAGATGGGCATTGCTTACGACCCGGACCTGTGTCTGGTGACGGATACGGCGGGTCTGACCATCGAACAGGATGGAGCCAACTTAAGTGAAATACTGGATGCCTGGATAGACTTCGATCAGCCGCGCTTCGAAGAGCTGCCGCTGAACCGTGATCATGTGCTGTTGCTGGAAAATACCGGCAATCAGACCGTCAGTGGTCTGGATCTGGCCTTCGATCACAGGTTTGAATTCAGCGGTGGCGATCTGTCCCTGCAATTCGATGCCACCCATTACATCAGCTTTGAGCGCAATAAGCCCGGTTCCGATGAAATTGAAGAGCTGATCGGTACCTGGCGTTATCCTGAGAATATCGCCAGTCTGGGTCTGTTCTGGGATACCGACGACTGGTTTGCCGGGGTAACGGCCTATTACACTGACGCTTATGCCGATGATATTCAGCGTCTGCGTGGCCGTGAAATTGACGAGCTCGATAGTCTGGGTGAACTGGATGAAAACGGCGAGCGGGATGTCAGTGCCTGGACTACTGTGCGGTTAAGCGCCGGTTATGAGTTTGAAAACGCCAGTGTCAGCCTGTCTGTCGACAACCTGTTCGATCGTGAACCACCACGCGCTTACGGCTCTGCCCGGGGCTTTGACTCTATTAATCACGATGCCCTCGGCACCACTTACCGTGTATCCTTGAGTTACTTCTTTTAATCCGATTGGTATAGCTCAAGTCGGCGGCGGGGCATCAGCCCCGTCCGCTTTTTGTTAATACATAGATTGGCTGAATCCTCAGTCAGGTGGTGTTATGCAAGCTGAAAAATCAACTTCACAGCCGCAACAGCAATCGCTGGCCAGTAAGATGCCCGATGCTTTTGTGATCCTGTTTTTCGTGGTGCTGATCGCCACAGTTCTGACCCATATTATTCCGGCTGGTTACTTTGAAACCAGTGAAGTGACACGGATAGTGGATGGTCAGGAACAAACACGTACGCTGATTGAGCCAGACAGCTTTACTTACGCAGGTGAGCAGGACGAAGGTGCCAGGATCTTTGCCAGCGGTGGTGGTCAGGGCTTTTTTAATTATGCCTTTGAGGGCATGGTGTCGGGCTCTAAATGGGGCGCCGCCATTGGTGTTGTGGCCTTTATTCTGATCGTCGGTGGCGCCTTTGGCATCATCATGCAATCGGGTGCAGTTAATAACGGCATTATGGCCCTGATTCGCCGGACCCAAAAAGCCGACAAGCTCATCGTACCTATGATGTTTTTGTTGTTTTCTTTTGGTGGCGCGGTGTTTGGTATGGGTGAGGAGGCGATTGCTTTTTGTATCGTGCTGACACCATTGATGGTGGCGCTGGGATACAATGCGATTACCGCAGTACTGATTACCTACATTGCCACTCAGATTGGTTTTGCCACTTCCTGGATGAATCCCTTCAGCGTTGCTATTGCGCAAGGGATTGCGGATGTGCCGCTGATGTCTGGTAAGGGTTATCGTGTCACCTTGTGGGCAATTTTCACCCTGGTGGGGATGGCTTTTACCATGCGTTATGCCGCAAGGGTCAAGGCCAACCCGGACAGCAGTGCCAGCCTGGATGCGGATTTGCATTTCCGTCATCAGCAACAACAGGCGCTGAGTAACAACTTTGGTCCTGTTGATATTGCAATTCTGCTGACCTTACTGGCCGGCATAGTCTGGGTGATCTGGGGTGTAACCCTGTATCAGTATTATATTCCGGAGATTGCCAGTCAGTTTTTTGCCATGGGCATAGTGGTGGCCATCATCGCCATAGCCGGCGGTCGTATGACTATGAATGGTGCATCGGAAGCTTTCCAGAAAGGTGCAAAAGAGTTACTGCCGGCGGCACTGATAGTGGGTATGGCGAAGGGAATTGTACTGATTTTAGGTGGTGACGATGCCACCAGCCCCTCGGTGCTCAATACCCTGCTGCACCATGCCGGTAGCAGCATGGCATCGGTATCGGAGACCGGTTCAGCCCTGTTTATGTTTGGCTTTCAGTCGGTATTTAATTTCTTTATTGCATCGGGTTCAGGCCAGGCTGCCCTTACCATGCCGTTGATGGCGCCTCTATCCGATCTGGTTGGGGTTTCCCGGCAGATTGCGGTACTGGCCTTTCAGCTGGGTGACGGGCTGACCAACACCATCATTCCAACTTCTGCATCATTAATTGGTTGTCTTGGTGTGGCACGCATTGACTGGTCGGTGTGGGCGAAGTTTGCCTGGAAGCCGGTGCTGGGTCTTATGTTAATGTCAGCCGCTGCAATGGTAGTGGCGGTAGCAATAGGTTATCAATGAACAGTCTTACTTTAATAAGGAATATCAGGGTACTGTGCCCTGAAGATAAAGGCACGCTGGATGTGCTGATCGCAGGTAGCCAAGTGGTTGCCATGGATAAATCCATCGTTATCAGTTCGGATCTGCTGACTGAGGTAGAAGGTAGCGGTAAAGTGTTATTGCCGGGTCTGGTTGACAGCCTGGTGCATATCACAGGAGGTGGCGGTGAAGGCGGTTTTCATACCCGCACCCCACAAATGTCCCTGACCGATGCCACCACTGGCGGTGTTACCACAGTCATTGGTGCCCTGGGCACCGATGCCACCACCCGTACCTTACCGGATCTGCTGGCCAAGGCCAGAGGGCTGGAAACAGAAGGGCTGAGTGTGTATTGCTATACCGGCTCTTACCAGTTGCCGCCGCGCACTATCACCGGCAATGTGACCGACGATATTGTGCTGATCGACAAATTTATTGGTATCGGTGAAGTAGCCATTGCCGATCATCGCTCATCACAACCCACTCCCAGAGAGCTGATGCAGATTGCATCAGACGCCAGGGTTGGCGGTATGCTGTCGGGTAAATCCGGGATTGTCAGCATTCATGTGGGGGATGGGGCTGGTCAGCTGAGGTTATTGCACGAGGTGGTGGAGCAATCCGATATCCCTGCGTCGCAGTTTTATCCAACCCATATCAATCGTAATCAGTCTCTGCTTGATGCGGGCATTGCATGGGCCAGGATTGGCGGACGTATTGATTTTACCAGCAGTACCAATGCTCAGTTTATCTATGAAGGAGAAATACCTGCCGCAGAGGCCCTGGCCTATTGCCTGCAAGAAGGGGTGGATGCCACGCAGCTGACCATCAGCTCAGACGGCAATGCCAGCCTGCCGGTATTTGATCAAAAAGGGCAACTTATTGGTCTGGAAGTGGGGCGGGTTGGCTCTTTGTATGAGTCTTTCTGTGACGCGGTACAAAAGTACCAGGCACCTTTGGAAAAAGCCCTGGCCTGCGTGACTAAAAGCCCGGCAGATATACTCGGGTTATCTCATAAAGGGCGTATTGAGCCTGGCTGTGATGCAGATTTAATTATTGCCGCAGAAGATTCATTGCAGATCGAATCTGTATACGCCCGCGGAAGACTGATGGTCTCCCAGGGTAAGGCCTGCGTCAAAGGTACCTTTGAATAGCGCTGTTACTACTTAGTAAAGCGTCTCCCGTGGGGCGTATTGGCCCATTCCCGCAGCAGCTTGCCAACTTGGGTTGCTGCGGCTTTTTAATTTTGTCATAAAACTGATTTTATACAGGAAACTTGTCACTTAATTGTCATATCCGCTGATTAGTTTAAAAAACAACCAACAGATTAAGTTTTAAACAACTATCCCACCCCGCCTTTCTTACTTATTGCTTCAGGTAAATTTACCTATCTAATTTAACTTCTTGATCATAAAGCTTTATGTACAGGAAGTTATGAATCTTTATAACCCCTTCTTAATTTTGATACCTGATAGCACAATCAGACATGAATAATCAGCGTACAGATGAAGGTTTGGCAGTACTGAAACGCGCATTTTAGTAACCAACAGATACAGGATAGAGAAAATGAAAACCAGAATATCTTTGTTGTCGGCCGCCATATTGGCGTCTATGCAGGTAACGGCTGCTCCGGCAGACAGCCTGATCATCAGTGGCGTAGTAGATGGTCCCTTACCGGGAGGCTTGCCAAAGGCCGTTGAAGTTTATGTTGCCAAAGACATTGATGACATCAGTCAATGTGGGCTTGGCTCGGCCAATAACGGTGGCGGCACAGACGGTGAGGAATTCACCTTCCCTTCGGGTGCAGTGAGTGCCGGCCAATATCTGTATGTGGCCTCAGAATCTGCCGGTTTTACTGATTTCTTTGGCTTTTCGCCCAACTACACCAGCAGTGCAGCCAACATTAATGGCGATGATGCCATTGAGCTTTTTTGTGATGGCGCAGTGGTGGATACCTTTGGCGAAACCGAGGTAGATGGCAGCGGGCAGGTATGGGAATACCTGGATGGCTGGGCGTACCGCGTTGCTGAAACAGGCCCCGATGCCGGAAATTTTGTACAGGCCAACTGGCAATTCAGCGGGCCCAATGCATTAGACAATGAGAGCAGTAATGCCAGTGCGGCAGTGCCATTTCCGCTGGCTACTTTTGCCGGAGATGGTGGTGATACGCCCGTTGATCCTATTGACCCTGATCCGATAGATCCGGATCCGGTTGAGCCGGGCGAAGGCGGTGAGGGACTGATTTTCTCTGAATATGTGGAAGGCAGCAGTTTTAATAAGGCGCTTGAGCTTGCCAACACAACAGACTCAACGCTGGATTTAGGTGGTTATCAGGTACTGCTGTATTCAAATAGCAATACGACAGCCGGTACTACACTGGATCTCAGCGGCTCACTGGCTGCAGGCGAAGTGTTGGTTATTGCTAATTCACAGGCGGGCGATGCGATTCAGTCTGTAGCTGATATTGTTTCCGGTGTTACCAATTTTAACGGCAATGATGCGCTGGAACTTCGCTATAACGATGAACTGGTCGACAGCATTGGTCAGGTGGGCAGCGGACAGTACTTCGGCAGCAATGTGACACTGGTGCGCAAGGCTGATATTACTGCAGGGGATACAGATTCATCCGATACCTTTGTCGCCGCAGACCAATGGCAGGAATTTGCGTCAGATACCTTTACCTACCTGGGAAGTCACAACGGCGATGATGGTGGTGACGATACTCCGGTGGTTGAGCTGGGGCAGTGTGGTGACCCTGCAACCCTGATCAGTCAGGTTCAGGGCAGTGGTGATGTTTCGCCTGTGGTTTCTGAAAGTCACATTATCGAAGCCGTAGTAACCGGCACCTTTACAAATCTGCAGGGCTATTTTGTTCAGGAAGAAGTCGCAGACTGGGATAATGATGCCAGTACCTCTGAGGGGGTGTTTGTCTACACCAATTCTGATCAGAATCTGCCTCAACCGGGCACATTAGTGCGGGTACAGGGCGAGGTTAGCGAGTTCTTTGACAAGACCCAGCTTACTGCCACTGCATCAGCACTTGATTGTGGTCAGGCTGATACCGCTACAGTGAGTCTGTCACTGCCTTTTGCCGATGCACAACAGACAGAAACCTTAGAGGGCATGCTGGTCAGTTTCGATCACAGCCTGACGGTGACCGACAATTACAACCTGGGTCGTTATGGTGAAGTGACACTGTCCAATGGCCGTACTTATATTCCGACTAACCTGCACCTGCCAGGTTCACCGGAAGCTCAGGCGCTGGCAGAGCAAAATGCCCTCAACCGTATTCTGCTTGACGATGGTATCAACGGCCAGAACCCGGCTACTGTGATTTACCCCACAGGTGGACTCTCTGCCGGCAATACCCTGCGTACCGGCGACGAGGTCAGCGCACTGACCGGTGTGCTTGATTATGGCTTTGGTGAATACCGTATTATCCCGGTTGAAGCCCCGACTTTTGTGGCCAGTAACCCCAGAACACCGGCTCCTGAAATTGCCGAGGGTAACCTCAAAGTGGCCAGCCTGAATGTACTGAACTTCTTCAATGGTAATGGACTGGGCGGCGGATTCCCGACACCAAGAGGCGCAGACAATGTTGAAGAATACCAGCGTCAACTGGACAAGCTGGTTTCTGCAATCCTGGCCATGGATGCCGATATTGTCGGGCTGATGGAAATTGAAAACGATGGTTATGATCAAAACAGCGCCATTGCTCAGTTAACGGATGCGCTGAATGCACAAGCCGGTGATGCTGTTTATCAGTACGTCAATGCGGGAGGGCCTTTAGGCACCGATGCCATTGCTGTGGGCTTGCTGTATAAAGCCAATACCGTTACCCCGGTGGGTGATGTGCGCATTCACCTGGATGAAGTCTATAACCGTCCTCCGCTGGCACAGCGTTTCAGCAACACTGAGGGTGGCGAGCTGAGCGTTATCGTTAATCACTTTAAATCCAAGGGCGGTTGTGGCAGCGCCGAGGGGCTGGATCAGGACCAGGGTGACGGTCAGGCCTGTTTCAATGCCACCCGTGTGGCTCAGGCCCAGGCTTTGCTGGACTGGATAGCCACTGATGAGCAGCTCTCTGGTGAAGAAAACCATCTGGTGATTGGTGATTTGAATGCCTATGCCAAGGAAGATCCCATCCGGGAGTTTACTGACAATGGATACACCAATCTGATTGAGGCCGTCGCAGGACCCCAGGCATACTCCTACGTGTTTGCAGGTGAAGCGGGCTATCTCGATCATGCCATTGCCAGCGATGCCCTGGCTGCTCAGGTAGTGGATGTGACTGAGTGGCATATTAATGCCGACGAGCCCCGCATTCTGGACTACAACACCGAGTTTAAATCACAGCAACAGGTACTGGATTTTTACGCGCCAGACAGCTACCGCGCTTCGGATCATGACCCTGTTATCGTGACCCTGGATCTGCAGGCTGCAGAGTTACAAGGTGATTTTGACGGTGACGGTGATGTGGATAGCAGCGATATGAAAGGACTGATGCGGGCCATACTGACCCGTCAATCCATTGATATGGCGTTTGATTTGAACGGTGACGGCGTTATCAATACCAGAGATTTGCAAATCCTGTTTACGCTTTGTACCCGTGCAAACTGTGCAACTGAATAACAGACTTCATTAAGGAAAATACCATGAAAAAACTTATAGCCATGCTGGCGTTATCCCTGGGCTTCAGTGCCCAGGGGGCACAAATTAACCTCAGTCTGGATCAGACTGACTACACAGTTGGAGACGAAGTTACTGTTAATCTCAGTGCCACTGACGTGGTGGATGTGGCCAGTTTTCAGTTTGACCTGTTGTTTGATACCGACAGCTTTGGTCTGAGTGCTGGCGACTCAGTGATGGCGGATAGCTCAGATCTGGCATCGGCCTTAGTGTTCGATATTGCTGCCTTTGACGACGGTCTGGAAACGGGTCTGGGCTTTGGTTTCTTTGACATTTTCTCTCTTAACGGAGATGTGTTAATCGCCAGCTTTACCCTGACAGCACAGACTATGGGCTCTTTCGACTTTACACTGGCAAACGGGATCTTCAGCGATTCCCTGTTCGGCGATGTTCCGGTGACCTTCTCCGGAGACTCATCCGTCAATGTAACGGCCGCTGAAGTTTCAGAGCCTGCCAGCCTGGCACTATTTGGTCTGGCATTGGCTGGATTTGTTGCTGCAAACAGAAAGCGCAGTTAAACTCCGCGCCCACTGAATCAAGCCCTGCTTTTGCAGGGCTTTTGTGCATGTATTGTGGGCCTTAAGTGTTTCACTACACATAAAAACTGGCTATATCGGCGATGCCGGCGATAACTGATAGCGAAGATTAAATGAATAAACTGTCACAATATTTCTTACTCATACTCTCTTTGACCGTATCTGTGCTGACAACGGGCTGTGCAGAACAGTCCAATAGCCCCTCTGCTGAGCCTGTGGTCCTGTCACTGCCTTTTACCAGTGAACAGCAGATTAAATCTTTGCACGGTAAACGGGTAATATTTCATCAGCCTCTGACAGTTATCGACAGCTACAACCTGCATCGTTTCGGTGAACTGACCCTTGCCAGCGAGCGGCAGTATGTGCCCACCAATTTATATCTGCCAGGTTCTGCAGAGGCGCAGGAATTGCAGCAGCGGAACCAGTTAAACCGTATTCAGCTTTTGGATCTCAATGAGCAGGAATATCCTGCGGAGATAATTTATCCCGGCGAGGGTTTGCGTGCCGACAATACCCTGCGCGTCGGCGATCAGGTTATTGCTGTTACCGGGATTTTGCAGGTAGAGGAAGAGGGTATTACCCTGCAACCACTGAGTCAGCCCGAATTTATCCGAGCCAACCCACGCCTGCCAACTCCGGAGCTAAAGGACGGTGACCTTCGTATCGCCAGCCTGAATGTGTTGAATCTGTTTAATGGCGACGGTCAGGGCGGCGAGTTTCCTACCCCCAGAGGTGCCGACAAAGCAGAGGAGTATCAGCGCCAGTTAGACAAACTGGTCGCCTCTGTAACGGCTATGGACGCCGATATCATTGGTCTGATGGAGCTGGAAAATGACGGTTTTGACAAGTTCAGCGCCATCGCCCAGCTGACTCAGGCACTAAATCAGGCGGCGGGTGAAAACCGCTATGCTTTTGTCGACGCAGGCGGTCCACTTGGGGATGATGTGATCGCAGTGGGGCTGTTGTATCGTCCGCAGGTCATTTCGGCAATATCCGCACCGATGATCAATTCTGATACGATTTTTGATCGCCCGCCACTGGCTCAGGTATTTCAGCACAAAGGCTCGGGGGAGGTCTTTACCGTGGTGGTCAATCACTTTAAATCTAAGGGCAGTTGTCATAAAGCCGAAGGACAGGATAAAGACCAGGGCGACGGTCAGGGCTGCTTTAATGCGAAACGCGAAACTCAGGCCAACAGACTCATTGAATGGCTGGATACTGAGCCTGTTCTTAAGGCCAGCGGAAACCAACTGGTGATTGGAGATTTAAATGCCTATGCCAAAGAAGATCCTGTCCGTGCATTTATTTCCGAAGGCTATAAAGACCTGGTCGGTACATTTTCCGGAAAAAAGGCCTATAGCTATGTCTATCGCGGTCAGTCCGGCTATATCGACCATGCACTGGCAAACCCACAGATGTTCGCCAGGGTTGTCGATGCCAGCGTCTGGCATATTAATGCCGATGAGCCCAGAGCTCTGGACTACAATACCGAGAACAAAACCCCGGAGCAGGTGCAGGCCCTTTATGCGCCCGACAGCTACAGGGGATCGGATCACGATCCGGTGCTGATCAGCATTAAATTTGATTAAGCAGCGCTATTCAGGGCATGCTGGACACCGTACCTAATCAAAATCAAGGACGTTACGATGGTCACCTATTCACTGAAACAACGCTGGCGCCACTTTAAGTTAAAGTTTAACAAGCAACTGGTGGTGCAGGCTGTTGCGGCGCCTTTGCTAAGACAAATAATCAGAGATTATGAAGCACAGGGCTGGGAGCGGGATCGCATGCACAGTGAGGTTGATATTGAGCAAAGTTTCCAGATTCTCAGCCTTCGCAAGGGCAACACCCGGCTGGATTTCAGCCTGACCGATGAACAAAGCGGCGACATCTGCGGCCCTGATAACGCGCTTTTAGCATTGGCCCGGCAGTACCAGTTACAGACCACCCGCACACCGGATAGTTAACGGTCGCCCCTGACTCAGTTGGCTGGTACCAATGAGCATTAGCTATTGAGGGACACCGCATCCGGTGAACCCATGTACCGTAAACTGGGTTTTCAGCGCCAGTTTTTAATCCGTAATTATCAGCGATAAGGGGGCGATGTTACCCGCTGAGAACAAAGGTTATTCACTGCCATGGGTATCAAGGGGAGGGATACCGTAACTTTTTAGCTTTGCCCGCCAGGCAGCAGAGTTCAGAACGGTTATTAACCATTGACGCAAGTCCGGGCGATTAGCAGGTAACATCACCTGCAAGGTGAACCTATTATAGGGGCTGTCGGGAAGATAAAGTTGCTCGGTCAGGCCGTTGCGTTCGTTGCGTATCAGGTAATTGAGTGTGCTGCGACGGATCAGCGTAATATCAGCCCGGCCTTTTGCCACCCGCTGTAAGACCGTCAGGTTGCTCGAGCCGTTATCCCGGGTAAGCTTGTTAGTTTGGATCAACTGCCCCAGAATGCCCGGGTACTGATGCCCATGCAACCCGGCAAAGACCAGTCCGGTCAGGGATGCTGGAGTAAAATCCCTGATCGGCTTTTGATGTGATGAAACCAATATATCGGCATCCCTGAAAAGTGGAACCCAGTTAAAGGTTTGTTCTGCCGGTGCTTTCCATCCCCATTCAGGAATAACGCCAAAGAGCATCCAGTTGCTGTCACATTCACTCTTGTGTTTGGGGCACTGGCCATTTAACCATCCCCTTAGTTCCTTATCGAGCCTCAGTCTCGGTCTTATCTCTACCCGAACTTCCGGGGCATTGCTTTGATGCATTAACAACTCTGCCAGATCAAAGACTAGTCCTTGTTCAGGGTAGTTGATATCTCCGGTGATGAAGGGGCTTGCTTATGATAAAGGTACAGGTTCACCGGCGCTGCAATTGCGTCACAGCTTATCAGCCACAAGGCTGTGAAAATCAGCAGTATGAGGCTTATCTGATGATTATTTGTGGGTCTTGTTGGTTGTGTTATATCGGGCATCTCGTTCCTGTGTTGCCGCGGGAATGCTTTCGGATCATGTCCGTTGCGCCATTAATCCTCGTGACTTAGTGTCATAATCTCCAGCGTGCAAGTCTGATTAGATATGTAGTAGTGGGGCGGTTAAAAATCCACTTTGCCACGCAGGATTTTTTTAGTGCCGGTTTTCTTCTTGCTTTCTATTCTGCGGCGCTTGGCGGCTTTGCTGGGTTTGGTGGGCCGACGGGCTTTCTGGGTTTTTCCTGCTTCTTTAATCAGGGCCACCAGACGGGCGAGGGCGTCTTCTTTATTCTGTTCCTGAGTACGGGCGTTCTGGGCCTTGATCACCACCACGCCATCGCTGGTAATGCGGCTGTCGGAGAGTTTCAGTAAGCGCTGTTTATAAAAGTCCGGTAGCGAAGAGGCGTGGATATCAAAACGCAGATGAATAGCAGTGGCCACTTTATTGACATTCTGGCCGCCGCTGCCCTGAGCGCGAATGGCGCTCAGTTCCACTTCATCTTCGCTGATACTGACATTACTGCTGATAATTAACATAACACTTTATAAGCTATCACCTGTAGCCCGCCAAGGAGCGAAGCGGATTGCGGGAATTATTCATGGGGCTGGCCCTGCCCCGTATTCCGCTGCGCTGCATACGGGCTACAACTTTCTAAGGAAGTACTTTTTTATAGGGTTTAACAATGCTGCGGGCATAGACACCGGCCGCCTTATAAGGGTCGGCATCGGCCCAGGCTTGCGCCTGCTCAAGAGAATCAAATTCGGCCACTACCAGCGAGCCGGTAAAGCCCGCTTCACCGGGATCTTCTGCATCGATAGCGGGGCAGGGCCCGGCGATCAATAGCCGCCCCTGTTGCTTTAACTGCTCCAGCCGTGCCAGATGATCTGGCCGTGCCTGCTTGCGTAGTGGCAGGCTGTTATCGATATCTTCGGAATAAATCATATACCACATCGGTTATTTCTCTTCCTTGACGTTGTCGGCCTGCTCTTCGGGCATATACTTATAGGCGTACATAATGGTAGCGATAGTAAAGATCAGTGTGGCGCCGGTCATACCGAAGACTTTAAAGTTGACCCACACGCTCTCGCTAAACTCATAGGCCACATATAAGTTGGCCGCCGCACTGGCCAGAAAGAAGACCGCCCAGCTGATATTCAGACGCTTCCAGATCTTATCCGGCAATACCATGGCGCTGCCAAGCAAGCCCTTGAGAGCGGGGCGTTTCAATATCTGACTGCCCAGCAAAATGACGGTAAATAACACATAGACAATGCTTGGCTTCCACATAATAAAGTGCTCGTCGCGCAGACCTATGGTAAGGCCACCAAACACCAGGATCATGATTAGAAATACCCACTGTTTTTTGGGCACTTCTTTGGTCTGCAGGTAAGTGATCAGCATCTGGATGACGGTGGCGAGCATCAGCGCCCCGGTAGCCCAGAAAATATCCTGCATCTTGTAGACCACAAAAAAGATCAGCAGGGGAAGAAACTCTAATAAAAACTGCATAACGACTCACTTAAATAACTTGGCAGCACAGATAATACCGACTTTTACCCCGCTAAGACAGGGGGGAATGAATGCAGAATGATGAGTGATGAGTGATGAATTAAAACTGAACAACAGCCTGCAACCGCTACAGCAAAGAGATTATTCACCACTGAGGCACAGAGAAAAACCAAGATAACAAAACTCCGACCACGAAAAACACTAAATACACGAAAGGAAACTGCAAAACAGCACCTGCTCATTTTTTGTGCTTTTCGTGTGGTTCGTGGTTGAATGCTTTTACAGTACTCGTAGCCTGGATAGAGCGAAGCGGAATCCGGGTAAAGGTAAGATCATCCCGCAATCCGCTTCGCTTCTTGCAGGCTACACCTGCGACTCCGCGGTAAATAAATTACATCGTCAGCTATGATGGGTAGTACCGGCTTTCATCCCGGCCACATAGTCGGTCAGGCGCTGCAGCATGGCGGGCACATCTGATAAGTGCTCTTCGATCAGCTTGACCGTGGCCGAACCGGCTATGGCCCCGGCAGCTCCGGCGGCGATGGCGTCTTTAACCTGTTCCGGCTTGGAGATGCCAAAGCCAAGAATGGGCCTGGCGGCACCCACCTGTTTGAGTTTGTTAATCAGTTCAGACGCCGGCATGGTGGCGGCGGTTTCTGCGCCTGTTACACCCGCCCGGCCAAGCAGATAAGTATAACCACTGGAAAGCTCACCGATTCTGGCCATGGTTTCGTCACTGGCATTGGGCGGCGCGATCAGGATCTGATGCATGCTATGGGCTTTGGCGGCTTCGCTAAAAGGCCCTGACTCGCGGATGGGCACATCGGCAATCAGTATCGAGTCCACCCCGGCCTCACTGGCCTGGCGGTAGAACTCGTCAATGCCCGGTGCCAGTACCAGATTGCTGTAAAGCAATAATCCGATAGGGATCTGTGGATGCTGACGGCGAATCTTGGCGATGATGGCAAAACAGTCGGGGGGGCGCACGTCAGATTTCAATGCCCTGATAGCCGCTTTTTGAATAGTTGGGCCATCGGCGATAGGGTCGGAGAAGGGAATACCCAGTTCCAGGGCATCGGCACCGCCTTTTACCAGCGCATCAACAATTTCCAGACTGGTATCGATGTTGGGATCGCCAAGCATCACAAATGGCACAAAGGCACCTTCGCCACAGGCATCCAGGCGTTCAAACATCTGTGCATATCTATCCATCTTGCTTTTCTCCGGTCAGTATCTGATGAACATGGGCCAGGTCTTTGTCGCCCCGGCCGGAAAGGTTGACGACGATCAGGGTTTCTTCTTCGGCTTCATCGGCCATATTCAGGGCATGAGCCAGGGCGTGGGAGGATTCCAGTGCCGGAATAATACCCTCTTTTCTGGCCAGCAACTGAAAGGCGTTCAGGGCTTCATCATCGGTGACCGAAGCATACTGGGCGCGTCCAATATCGTTCAGGTAGGCATGTTGTGGGCCCACCGCCGGATAATCGAGGCCCGCAGAGACGGAATAGGACTCTTCAATCTGACCATCACCGGTCTGCATAATATAGCTGTAGGCACCGTGCAATATGCCTTTTGTACCATTGGCGATGGCGGCACCGTGTTCATGAGTATGCAAACCTTTTCCGGCGGGCTCCACACCAATTAATTTCACCTCAGGCTCATCAATAAAATCCGCAAAAATGCCGATGGCATTGGAGCCACCGCCCACACAGGCGACGATAGCATCGGGCAGACGCCCCTCTTTTTCCAGTATCTGCTGACGGACTTCTTCGCCGATCATGCGGTGAAATTCGCGTACTATGGTGGGAAAGGGGTGTGGTCCTGCGGCCGTGCCGAGTAAATAGTGTGCCTTGTCATAGGTGGCTGACCAGTCTCGCATGGCTTCGTTAACGGCATCCTTAAGGGTACCTGACCCCGCTTCCACCGGGATCACCTCGGCGCCCATCAGACGCATACGAAACACATTAGGCGCCTGGCGTTCCACATCTTTGGCACCCATATAGATACGGGCCTTTAAGCCCAGCAGGGCACAGGCCAAAGCCGTTGCCACACCATGCTGGCCGGCGCCGGTTTCGGCAATCACTTCTTTTTTGCCCATGCGCTTGGTTAAAAGAGCCTGACCCAGCACCTGATTGGTTTTATGGGCACCGCCGTGGAGCAGATCTTCCCGCTTAAGATAGAGTTTCACCTTGGGGTTACTGACCAGATTACGGGTCAGAGTCATCGCAGTGGGGCGCCCCGCATAATCTTTTAACAGCGCCATAAACTCCTGCTGAAATTCAGGGTCTTTCTGCGCATCCACAAAGGCCTGTTCGAGCTGGTCCAGCGCCGGGATCAGCAGCTCGGGCACATACATGCCGCCGTACTGGCCAAATTTACTGTCTAAATGTTCTGTCATCAGTAGTCTCTTAATTGCTTGAATAATTCAGTGATTTTGTCTGCATCTTTGCGTCCTGGTGCACTTTCCACACCGGAGTTGACATCCAGTATCGCGGCGCCGGTAGCCGCCGCCTCTTTGATGTTCTCAGCCGACAGGCCGCCAGCCAGAACCAAACGTGATTTGTCCTTAATCTCATTTAACAGCGCCCAGTTAAAAGAGGTACCGGTACCGCCAAATTGATCTCTGACCTGGCAATCCAGCAGATGGCGATCCACCTCTGCCATATTCAGCGGTGGCAGGCTGTCGCTGACCCCTTGTGCTTTCCAGAGCTCACAATCCTCGGGTAAAAGTTTGCGTAGTGTTTGAATATAGTCGCTGTCTTCCTGCCCATGCAGTTGCACCGCGCTGAGATTGAGCGCATCTGCCAGTTCTGCCACCTTCTCAGGCTGTTCATTCACAAATACCCCCACATAATTAAAGGGCACCTGGCTGACAATGGCTTTGGCCTGCTCTGCCGTGATGGCGCGGGGGGATTTTTCAGCAAAAATCAGCCCCGCATAACAGGCCCCGGACGCCCTGACCACAGCAGCATATTCAGCCGTTGTAATGCCGCAGATTTTGATCTGACCGAAGACCAGATTTTTTACCGCCTGGCTCAGATCCTGTTGTGCCATCAGCGCGCTGCCCACTAAGAATCCATCGGCAAAAGGTGCCAGCTGCAACACATCCTGGTGGGTATAGATACCCGATTCCGAGATAATCAGCGCGTCTTTATTTAGCAAGGGCGCGAGCCTGCCGGTCGCGCTTAAATCAGTACTTAAATCACGCAGATTGCGGTTATTAATACCGATAATTTTTGCGCCCAGTCTGTTGGCTCTTGCCGCTTCCTCTTCATTGCTGACTTCGGTGAGCACATCCAGCCGGTATCTTTCCGCCAGTGAGGCCAGTTCTTTGTATTGCTGGTCATCCAGCACCGAGAGCATCAGTAGTATGGCATCGGCATTATAGTAACGGGCCAGATACACCTGATAGGGGTCAATAAAAAAGTCCTTGTTCAGCACCGGCTGGCTGACCCTGTCTGTCACATAACGCAGATAATCATAACTGCCCTGAAAGTACTTCTTGTCGGTCAGCACTGAAATGGCACTGGCATAGGGTGTGTACGCCGCTAGTATCTCATCCAGATCAAAATGCGCGCGAATCAGCCCTTTTGAAGGTGAGGCTTTTTTACACTCAAAAATATACCCTGCCTGTGGCTGACTCAGGGCCTGATACAGACTTTTCTCTGACGGGGTCAGGGTATCGATAAAGCTTTGTAGCGGCCTGGCCTGCTTCAGCGCCTCAAGCTCAATTTTTTTATCCGCAACAATTTTTTGCAGCACATTTTCCATTTCGATTTTAAACCTGTTCCGGTGAGGATTGAGATAGCTCTGCACTGTGGCGAATCAATGCCAGGGGGGCAGAACTGCTTAGTTTATCCATCGCCATTTGTGCACCTTGCTGATAGCTGTCCGCCAGCCCCAGCAGCTTTAACAGCGCACCGCTGTTAATCGCCACCGCCTGACGATGGGCGTCCTGGCCGTTACCTGCTAACAGCGCTTCAATTAACGCTTTGTTTTCTGCCGGTTCACCGCCTTCAATAGCGCTGATGGGATATTCTCTGAGCTTAAAATCCGCCGGGGTTAACTGGTATTCGCGGATATCACCCCGTTCAAGCTCAGCAATCTGTGTGGGGCCATGTAAGGCCAGTTCATCCAGGCCGCTGCCATGTACCACCAGTGCATGCTGATAACCCAGTAATTTAAGGGTTTCCGCCATAGGGCGGACCAGCTCTGGCAGATACACGCCGAGCAGAATATGAGTGGGGCGGGCCGGGTTGGCCAACGGGCCAAGCAGATTAAACAGGGTGCGGGTTTTCAGGGCTGTGCGCACCGGCATGGCGTGGCGAATACCCGCATGGTACTGAGGCGCGAATAAGAAGCACAGGCCGGTATTATCCAGACAGGCTCTGGCCGTATCGGCGCTCATGGCCAGATTGAGACCAAACTCGCGGAACAGATCCGCCGAGCCGGATTTACTTGATACGCTGCGGTTACCATGCTTGGCCACTTTTGCCCCGCAACTGGCGGCGACAATGGCACTGGCCGAGGAAATATTCAGGGTATTAAAACCATCGCCGCCGGTACCGACAATATCGGCAAAATCATACTCAGGCCGGGGAAAGTCACTGGCGTGATCGATCAGCGCACTGGCGGCACCGGCAATCTCTGAGGGGGTTTCACCGCGCATTTTCAGGGCGGTTAAGGCCGAGGCCAGCATGATGGGATCCATATTGCCGGTGATCACTTCAGAGAAAAACTCGCGGGTTTGCTGCTGTGTCAGCGCTTTGTGAGCATAAAGCTGTTCCAGTAACGGATGCATCAGGCGTCTCCAAGATAATGAATACTCTGAGCCAGCAACTGGCTGCCCAAAGCGGTAAGAATGGATTCGGGATGAAACTGAAAACCCAGCATCTTATCTTGCGGATGATACAGGGCCATAGCCATGTCTTCGAACTCTGCCAGTACCTCAAGCTGCGACGGTACGGCGGTGGCAACCAGTGAATGATAGCGGGCCACGGGTAGAGGCTGGGGTAAATTGGCGAACATATGTCTGCCCTGATGGGTGATAGCCGAGGCCTTGCCGTGCATTACCTGTTTAGCCCGGCCTACGGTGCCGCCGTAGTGCTCGACAATGGCCTGATGACCGAGACAGATCCCCAGCACCGGGAATTTGCCCTGCACCAGTTTTAACAGCGCCGGTACGCAGCCCGCATCGGCCGGCGCGCCGGGACCGGGGGAGAGCATCAGCAGTACCGGGTCCGGGCATTCATTCAGTTTTTGCAGAATAAACTCAGCACATTGACTATTGCGATACACCGTCAGTTCAAAGCCTAAGCAGCGCATTTCATCCACCAGGTTGTAGGTGAATGAATCAAAATTATCGATCAGAAAAATATGGGGTTTGCTGTTTGGCTGCTTCATGGTTGCGCCTCCTGTGCATGGGCATCCACAATGGCACGGATCACCGCCTGGGCTTTGCTGCGGGTTTCATTGGCCTCGGCCACCGGGTCCGAGTCATGTACCACCCCGGCACCGGCCTGAATATGGGCAACGCCGTTACTGACAAAGGCGCTGCGAATGACGATACAGGTATCCATATCACCCTGACCATTGATATAACCCACCGCGCCGCCATAGCTGCCACGGCGCTGCTGTTCCACTTCACGGATAAGCCGCGCTGCCATCACTTTGGGCGCACCCACTAAGGTGCCCATATTCATGCAGGCCTGATAGGCGTGCAGGGCATCGAGATCTCCGCGCAACTGACCCACTACCCGGGATACCAGATGCATCACCTGCGAGTAACGGTCAACCTTGAGCAGGTCTTTAACATAACGGCTGCCGGGCTCAGACACTCTGGCGATATCGTTACGGGCCAGATCCACCAACATCAGATGCTCGGCCTTTTCTTTTTCATCTTCGCGCAGATCCAGCTCTATGCGGCTGTCCAGATCCCGGTTCAGGCTGCCATCGGCATTACGGCCCCGTGGGCGGGTACCGGCAATGGGATAGACTTCCACCTGATTATCCTGATGGCTGTATTTCAGCGCCGATTCCGGCGACGCACCAAAGATGCAAAAGGCCTGATCCTGAAGGAAAAACATATAAGGGCTGGGGTTTTGCTGTTTTAATCTGGCGTAGGCCAGATGCGGGTCGGGGCAGGGCAGGCTGAAGGTTCTTGAGGGCACCACCTGAAAAATATCACCGGCCAGAATATGCTCCTTTAAATCCAGCACATGCTGCTGATACACCTTGTCGCTTTTATCCACTTCCAGCTGCTGTGCAGTTACAGTGCTGACTGGGCGCTGCTGATAGCGTTGCTGGCTTTGCAGTTCCTTGTTCAGGGCTTCAAGACGCTGACTGACGGCAAAGTAGCTTTGTGCCACATTGGCACCGGAAAATACGCTGCCAATAATATCCGTCGTGCGATGCTGGTGATCAATCAGAATCAGGGTTTCAGCGAGATAGAAGACAAAATCGGGGCAATGGTTAGGGCCTTCACCGACATCGGGCAGGGCCTCGAAGCCAGCGAGCATATCATAGGCAAAGGCGCCACCAACAAACAGCGCATTAGGGTGGTCGCGCAGGGGCGTGATTTGCTGCACCAGCGTACGCAGGCTGTCAAATACCGAGCGGGCCTTAAGGCGGCTGTCTTCATCCAGCGCAGGATCCGGGGCGTTAAAATTCAGTACCAGCGTATCACCTGACGTTTGCTGCTCATCTGCAGCGCAATGCTCAGCCAACAGCGGCAATATTGCCCGGCCATTATCCGTTAAGGCCTGGCAGGTTACCTGATGGCCCCGACATTCGAGCCTTAAGGCGGCATCCACCAGAATCAGGCTTTTCAGGTTGTCCTTGCTGTCGATTTCCGCCGATTCCAGCAGCAGGCTGTTGGCCTTGTTGTGACACAGACGCTGATACAGATCCAGCGGATCGGCCTGATAGGTGCTTTGGTGGATCAGGGTTTCCACTTTGCCCGGTTGTTCGCTTAATTCTGCCAGACTCATATTTCACTCTTGTTGTGCTGTTATAACTATTTCTGTTTTCGACTTTGTAGCCGGGCTAACCTGTGTTTTGCTAAGGGGTTAGCCAACATGGTTTTTTCTGTGCGCCGAAACGCAAAAGGCCCGCATAAGCGGGCCTTTTTTGAATTTGCTGCAAACACAAATACACACAAGCCCGCTATGTCGGGATGTGCCACCACCAGTTAATCAGGGTTGTTGTGAACTGTTGCATTTGCATTCTCAAACTTTTTTCTGAATTCGGATTTTAAAATCAGCGACAATTTGCCGCCGTTATTTTGTTACAATATTCAGCCTGTATTTCACCTCGCTGTCAATAGCTTTGGGCCTAAAAGATGAAAATTGATTTACACAGCCATACTTACTACTCAGACGGGGCCCTGTCACCGAAGGAGCTGATCGACCGCGCTCATAATATGCAGCTCGATGTGCTGGCGATTACCGATCATGACACCACTGCCGCGCTGCCCGAGGCCCTTGCCTATCAGGAGACACAAAAGCGTCCGTTGCGGATTATCCCCGGCATTGAGTTTTCAACCCGCTGGCATGGCTTCGACATCCATATTCTGGGCTTAAATGTGGATCACCATAACGAGGTTTTTCAGCAGCGTATCGCCAGACAGGGCGAAAGACGGGATCTCAGAGCCCGGCAAATGGCTGAAAAACTCGCCAGGTGCGGGATTGAGGAAGTATATGATGAGGCCAGAACCCTGGCCGGCCCCGGCCAGCTGACCCGGTCGCATTTTGCCAGGGTGCTGGTCAAACGCAAGATGGTAAAAGATTTCGAACAGGCTTTTAAGCGTTATCTGGGCAAGGGAAAGCGGGCCTTTGTGACACCGGCCTGGCCTGAGATTCATGAAGCCATTGAATGGATTAATCAGGCCGGTGGCGAAGCGGTACTGGCGCATCCGGCCCGCTATGATATGACCAGCAAATGGCTGAAACGCTTACTGAATGATTTTACTCAGGCCGGCGGCCAGGGCATGGAAGTCAGTCACCCTCAGCTTGCTGCCGATACCCGTAAGTTGCTGGGCAGCTATGCGAAAGATTATGGCCTGAGGGCGTCGGCGGGCTCGGATTTTCATTTTCCCGGCCGCTGGACCGAATTAGGTAAAAACCTTTCTCTTGCCGATGACCTTGTGCCAATATGGCAACACTGGAATCTGGCCTGAGAGTCAATTACCCCCTGCGACCCTGTAGGTCTGCCGGGCAGACAAGAATAAGATGGAAGAGTACATGAGTCAGTTTTTTCAAATTCATCCCGATAATCCGCAAGCCAGGCTGGTAAAACAGGCCTGTGAAGTGTTTCGCAGTGGCGGTGTGGTGGTGTATCCCACCGATTCCGGTTATGCCATAGGGTGCCTGGTGGATAACAAGAACGCGCTGGAGCGAATCTGCGGTATCCGGGATATTGGTAAAGACCACAACTTTACCCTGATGTGCCGGGATATGTCCGAGTTGTCCATCTATGCCAAAGTGGACAACCAGGCGTTCCGGCAGATCAAAAATAACACTCCCGGGCCTTTTACCTTTATTCTCAAGGCTACCAAGGAAGTACCGAAGCGCCTTCAAAATCCCAAGCGCAAAACCATTGGACTGCGGGTGCCGAACAATCCGATCGCGCTGGCCATACTTGAAGAGCTGGATTCACCTATTATGTCCACTTCACTGATTCTGCCGGGTAATACTATGGCCGAGTCCGATCCGGAAGTGATTCGGGATAACCTGGAGAAGCGTGTGGATCTGATTATCGATGGCGGCAATATTGGCGAGCATCCCACCACAGTGCTGGATATGTCAGAGGGAGAATGCGTGATCCTGCGTGAAGGTGAGGGAGATATTTCCGCTTTTGTCTGAACAATTGCCGCCTTCAGGTCCGCCCAAAGAGCCGGTGCAGCAGCCGCTGCCACTGGCCTTTGTTAATGGTCAGGCGCTGATTGAAAAGCCTGAAGATCTGTATATTCCTCCCGATGCGTTGGAAGTGATTCTTGAGTCTTTTGAGGGGCCGCTGGATTTACTGCTTTACCTGATCCGCAAACAAAAATTCGATATCGCCACGCTGCCTATTTTGCAGATCACCCGCCAGTATATGGAATACGTGGATCTGATGCAGGAAGTTAAACTGGAGCTGGCCGGGGAATATCTGCTGATGGCGGCGATTCTGGCGGAAATTAAGTCCAGGGTGCTGCTGCCAAGACGCCAGGAAGCCGAGGATGACGAGGAAGATCCCCGCGCCGAGCTGATTCGCCGGCTCAGGGAATACGAAAAGATCAAACAGGCGGCACAGGAGCTCGACAATATTCCCCGTCTGGAGCGTGAGCTCTTTATCGGCACCGCCAACGCCGCGGATAATTGCCAGCCCAGCATCATATTGCCTAAAGTAACCCTGCAGGAACTGGCCTTCAGCCTGCAGGAAGTGATGAAGCGGGCATCGGCTTTTGAGCATCACCATATTCGCCCTGAGGCACTGTCTACCCGTCAGCGTATGAGTGATATTTTGCAGCGGCTGCGTGAGGCCCGCTTCGTCTCTTTTCATCAGTTATTTGAGCCCAAAGAGGGCAAAGCCGGTGTGGTAGTCAGTTTTCTGGCCATACTGGAGCTGGTGAAAGAATCCCTGGTCGATCTGGTGCAGACCGAAGCCTACGGCGACATCCACTTACAGGCGAGGGGAGAACAGTGCTACAGCGAAGAGGAATCAAGCGATGAAAATCTCTGATACCCAGTTAAAACAACTGCTCGAAGCCGCTATCTTTGTGGCCGATGAGCCTCTGAGTATGGAGAAATTGCAGGACAGCGTGTTGCAGGAACTGAATGTCAGTAACAGGCAATTGCAGAAGATGCTGGATGAACTGGTGCTGGATTATCGGCCCCGGGGCGTGCAACTGCTCAAACTGGCCTCCGGCTACCGGTTCGTATCCATGGACAGTTTGTCGCCCTGGCTAAGCAAACTCTGGCAGGAACAGGCACCCCGTTATTCCCGCGCTATGCTCGAAACCCTTTCCCTGATTGCCTATCGACAGCCCATTACCCGCGGCGAGATTGAAGATATCCGAGGGGTCTCTGTCAGCTCCAATATTATCAAGACCCTGACGGAACGCGACTGGATCAAGGTGATTGGCCATAAGGAAGTACCTGGGCGTCCGGCGCTGTATGCCACCACTAAAGCCTTTCTCGATTATTTTGCCCTGAGCAGCCTTGAGCAGTTGCCTTCCACCGGGATATTTGAACCGCAGGAAGAGGACAGGGCCGGAACTAACCAGCCTGAAGCGGATTCTGATACAGCCATCAGGAACAATGAGCCATCGGGTGATGATCAATCCGCAACGGATTTATTACATTAGCCCGATACCCTGTTACTCTTGACTGCAAACAGTGAACAATAAATTTTATGCCGACACGACGAACTCTTAAAGAAGTTGCCGCCGAGCTGGGTGTATCCACGGCGACCATTTCCAATGCCTTTAACCGCCCCGATCAGCTCTCGGCAAAGCTGCGTGAGCAGATCTTAAAGCAGTGTCAGCAACTGGGTTATCATGGACCGAACCTGGCAGCCCGTTCGTTGCGCCGGGGTGAATCTGATGTGATTGCGGTGGTGCTGGCAGACAGCCTCAGTTATAACTTTTCCGATCCGGTCGCCAATCAGTTTCTGCAGGGCGTCGCTGATGTGCTGGTCAAACATGAAAAACAATTATTGCTGTTGACCAGCCTTGGGGAGTCTCAGCATCAGAGCAGTGCTGAATCTTTGCCCGATGGCATTATTTTTTATGGTGCCCCGGCCGGCCAATCTTTTGAGCGTATTCTTCGCACCGGTAAACCGGCACTGGCCGTTGATTTTGAGCAGGATCAGGTGGGCTCGGTCAACATTGATAACTTCGATGCAGCAAAAATGGCGGCAGAGCATTTGTTTTCTCAGTCCGTTAAGGCACTGGCCATTATGGGGCTGCGGCTGAAAGACTCTGAACAGGTAGAGAATTTTGAGCAGGACAGTTTACCGCTTAAATCCGGCGAGATTTCCTGCCGCCGACTGGCGGGCTATCTGCAGGCCGCAAAGGAATGTGATTACAACATCCCCCACCAGCGCATCTGGCATATCCCATTTAATAAGCCGGAGTTAGCTGAACAGGCGGTTAAACAGGCTCTGACAGCGGATCCACGCCCGGACGGCTTGCTGTGCATGAGTGATGTGATTGCGCTGGCCGCAATCCGGGTAGCCCGTCAGCAGGGGTTGCGGGTGCCGGAGGATATTAAAATTGTCGGTTTTGATGATATTCCGGAGGCCAGTCGCAGTAATCCTGCACTGACATCGGTATGCCAGCAGAGCCGCCAGAAAGGCCAACTGGCAGCCACAAGATTGCTGAATAAAGAACTCGAAGGTGAGACCCTGATGCCTACTAAACTGGTTATCCGGGAAAGCTCCAGAGGGTAAGGTGTCAGTCCTCAGTTTTCGGTTGCTGGGCATCCAGGCTACGCTGCTGAACAGCATTCTCTCGCAGAGGCGCGGGGCCGCAGAGGGGTAAGAATTTGGTGCTTTTGATTCTCTGCTCCTTTGCGCCTCTGCGAGAGTAAAGTCACTGGATTCCAACCACAGCACGGGGGAATGACCGCCGGTCGTGCCCGAGTGTCGTTATCGGGCATCCAGCGACAGTTTGTTAAAACAACCGCAGGTGTAGCCTGCAAGGAGCGAAGCGGATTGCGGGATAAGCTGACTTTACCCGGATTCCGCTTCGCTTTATCCAGGCTACGCTGCTGAACAGCATTCTCTCGCAGAGGCGCAGGGTTGCAGAGGGTAAGAATTTGATGCCTTTGATTCTCTACGATTTCAGCGACCTTTAAAGAGGTTCTACCCCCTAAGGACATTGCAGGAGAGCAATATGCCATTTATATCCGCAGACAGAATCCGGTTTTTGTTGCAGCAGTTGCGCAAGCAGCTATGGCTCAAGCCCCTTATCATTTCTCTGTTGTCGGTATCGGTGGCTTTTCTGGCCAAGTTTGCCGAAGGAACCGAGCTGGCAAACTGGATGCCACAGGTGACCTTTGAATCTGTATCCCGTCTGTTATCGGTGATGTCATCCAGCATGATGGTGATTGCCACCCTGGCCGTGGCTTCGATGGTATCGGCCTATGCTTCGGCCAGCAGCACGGCTACTCCCAGAGCGGTCAAACTGGTGATCGCCGATGATTTATCCCAGAATGCATTATCTACTTTTATTGGCGCCTTTATTTTCAGCATTGTGGCCCTGACCGCCATCGAAAATGATTTTTATCAGGATGCCGGGCTGTTCACTCTGCTGGTATTAACGGTTGTGGTATTTGCCATAGTGATCCTGACCTTTGTGCGCTGGGTTGACCGGATTGCCCGTCTGGGACGGGTCGGCACCACCATCGATTCGGTGGAAGATATTGCCACCCAGGCCTTGTCCCGTCGCCGCGGGGCTCCTGTGTTAGGCGGTGTCCCCTTCACCGGTGAAACTGAAAAGGGTAATCCCCTTTATTGTGATGAGGTGGGTTATGTTCAGCATATCGATATGGCCAGGCTACAACAGTGCGCCGAAGACTGGCAGATAGGGATCAGGCTGGCGGTATTGCCCGGCACCTTTGTTACCCCTGATCGCCCGCTTGCCTGCATCAGTGGCCTTGACGACAAGCCGGATAAGCAGCAACAGCAGCAGCTTTGCCGGGCTTTTATGCTGGGTAAGTCGAGAACCTTTGAGGATGATCCGCGCTTTGCGCTGGTAGTGCTCGCCGAGATCGCCAGCAGGGCGCTGTCGCCGGCGGTCAATGATCCCGGCACAGGTATCGATATTATTGGCCGTATGGTGCGTCTGTTTGTGCTGTGGGGAAAAACTGAGAATAAGCCGGGTTCCTCAGAGGGTAACAATCAGGTTGCTGAAATCAGATACGATCGTATTGAAGTACCGCCGATCTCGGTGGATGATATGTTTGATGATGCCTTTACACCCATCGCCCGAGACGGAGCCACAAACGTGGAAGTCTCAATACGGCTGCAAAAGGCCTTGCGGGCATTGTCGAAATCTGAAGATGCCGCCACGCGCAAAGCGGCTGAAAAATATGCGGAACAGGCTTTGGAGCGGGCAGAGCAGGCTCTGGTATATCAGCAGGACATCACCAGGGTACGCAATGCCATGAAGGATTAACAGCGCCTGTTGATTTGATGTTGTCGAACCTGAGCATGGTGGTTCGACTCATTGCTGCTATTGAGTAAAACAGGTGTACAACGTTGAAGCCGTCATTCAATCACTATCTTAATCAACTCTACCGACAATATTCCCGCCAGGTACTGGCGACCCTGATCCGTCTGTTGGGGGATTTTCAGTTAGCTGAAGAGGCCATGCAGGAAGCCTTTGCCGCAGCTATGCAGCAATGGCCGCAGCAGGGTACACCGGATAATCCCAAAGCCTGGCTGATTCGGGCCGGTCGCAATAAAGGCATAGACGCCATTCGCCGCCGTCAGTACGCCAATGATTATGCTAAACGTCAGCCTGAGCTTACCTATGAACAGGCGCTGGATGAAAATGCCGTGGCCGATGACATGCTGCGTCTGATTTTTACCTGTTGTCACCCGGGCCTGAGTCGTGATGCCCAGCTGGCACTGACGCTGCGGGAAGTGTGCGGTCTGACGACGGAGCAACTGGCTTCAGGGTTACTGGTGCCAGCTGAGACAGTGGCTCAGCGCATTGTCAGGGCCAAACGTAAAATAAAAACAGCCGGTATCGCCTACGAAATTCCTCAGAGCAATGACTTACCACAGCGCTTACGCATCGTGCTGGATGTCATTTATCTGGTGTTTAACGAAGGTTACAGTCGCAGCGATGGCGACAGCATTGTGGACAGCTCTCTGGCGAGTCAGGCCATCGAACTTGCTACCCAGTTAACGACCCTGCTACCCCAGACTGAGGTGTACGGCTTACTGGCCCTGATGCTGCTGCATGATGCCAGAAAATCAGCCCGGCAGGATCTCAAGGGCGACCTGATTACCCTAGAAGAGCAGGACAGAAATTTGTGGGATAAGCAACAGATTAAGCAGGGTACACAATGGTTGCTTAAAGCTTTGCTGTCAGGGCCCCCGGGGATTTATAGCCTGCAGGCAGCCATCGCGGCTGTGCATGCGGAGTCTGCAGACGCAGAATCTACTGACTGGGCACAGATTATTGGTCTGTATGATCGTTTGCTGGCACTTTCACCGACGCCGGTTGTGGCGCTGAACCGGGCAGTTGCGGTGGCCATGGGCGAGAGTCTGCAGGCTGGTTTGCAATTGTTGGATCAACTCAGTGGCCATAAGGCGATCCAGAATTATTATCTTTATCACAGCGCAAGAGCAGAATTGCTGCGTCGCGACGGACAACTTCAGGCGGCCCGTGGTGCCTATGAGCGGGCACTTAACCTGACTCAGCAGGGCCCTGAAAAGCGCTATTTGCAGCGTCGGCTGCAGCAGCTTTAAGAAATTTACCTGGGCTGTCGAATTGCTCTGGTGCGGTTCGACTTAACTCTGTCAAAGGCCAACAGATGCCGGCCATTGATACCAACCACTTTAAAGGAGCAAAGCCGATGAAATACCTGGCACTGGTGTATTACCAGGAAGAAAAAATCAAAGCCATGACCGAAAAACAATGGCAGGACCTGAATCAGGAATGTATCCGTAGTGTGGAGAAACTCACAGAACAGGGGCATTTTCTGGGTGGGCAGCCGCTGGAGATGACGGACACCGCAACCACATTGCGGGTGCGTGATGGTGAGGTACTGATCTCAGACGGTCCCTTTGCTGAAACCAAGGAACAACTGGCGGGCTTTTATATGCTCGAAGCTAAGGATCTCGATCAGGCTTTGCAACTGGCCAGTGGTATTCCACCGGCCCGTCTGGGCAGTATTGAAGTACGCCCGGCGCGGGAGTTGCCCCCTAAACAAGAATGAACCTTACAAACAGGAGATTATGATGACTTATGTAGACGGATTTGCCGCAGCGGTACCCACCGCTAATCGTCAGCAGTATATTGAACATGCCCGTAAAGCCGCAGAGGTATTTAAGCAGCATGGTGCGATTAAACTGGTTGAATGTTGGGGTGACGATGTTCCGGAAGGAACCCATACCTCATTTCCCATGGCCGTTAAAAAGCAACCTGATGAAACCGTGGTATTTTCCTGGATCCTCTGGCCATCCAGGGATGTACGTAATCAGGCCATGCCAAAGGTAATGGACGATCCCCGGTTGCAGGCGGATGTGAACCCCATGCCCTTCGATGGTAAGCGCCTGATCTATGGCGGTTTTGAGATGGTTTTAGAGGCCTGAGGCTGCTCCTTTGATACTGTAGGTCGGGGCTTTAACCCGACGACAAAATGTGTAGCCTGCAAGGAGCGAAGCGGACGTGTCCAGCACCTTTGACAGCAGGATATTAGCGTTATGAGTATGGGTTTATCCAAAGGTTGCTGGATTGCGGGACAAGCTGACTTTACCCGGATTCCGCTTCGCTTTATCCAGGCTACGCTACTCCTCTGATACTGTAGGTCGGGGCTTTAGCCCGACAACAAAATATGTAGCCGGCAAGGAGCGAAGCGGATTGCGGGATAAGCTGATTTTTACCCGGATTCCGCTTCGCTTTATCCGGGCTACGCCGCTGAACAGCTATTTCTCACAGAGACGCAGGGCCGCAGAGGGACAAGGATTTAGTCCCTTTGATTCTTTGCGTCTTTGCGCCTCTGCGAGATAACAGTATCACTGCAGCCACCTGAGCTGGTAGGGGGCCATGGATAGTTTATCCTCGGTGAGGGTCTCACTGTTAAGCAAGTCCTGTTGTCCCTGCCACAGGTTCGGGATCTCAAGCGGGTGCTCACTGAAATTGGCCACTACGGTTAATCGTTCACCCTGTTCCCCTGTGCGCACAAACGCAAACAAGTGGGGGCTGGCTAACTGTATAAACTCCGTGCCCGATTGCCCCAGAACCGGCATTTCTTTACGCAGCTTAATCATCTGCTGCAGGCCCTGGTAAACCTGTTGCTGTGGCGTACCAGCGGTCGTAGCCTTTTTATAATCCTGTGGCCTGAAGGGTATCCGCTGTACCCAGCGTTCATCATGGCTGCGGTGGGGATGTTCGCGGTAACTGTAGTCATTTAGCAGGGCCAGTTCGTCACCGGCATATAACAGCGGTACGCCACCCACACTGAGAATAATGCCGTGCATCAGCAGGATGCGCCTGATGGCATGCTCAAGTAACTCTTTATCCTGTTTCTCTAATGCCTGTTCCAGCCCAGCCAGTGAGGCCAGTGAACCGCAGGCACGGCAATCCCCGGTGCTGGGATTTTCCGCAAAAGGTACCCCGTGGGCAAAAGAGCCGGGGAAGCGGCCGGTATAAAAACGGTTCAGAAAATGGCGGTGGCCCTGAGGGTCTATAGCCAGTTCATGGGCGACCTGATCGTCAAAGGTCCAGCCTATATCATCATGGCAGCGGATATAGTTTACCCAGGCGCAATCGGGTTCAATACTGAAGCTTTTTTGCATCGAGCGGGTTAACAGCTCTGTTTTGCGGGTCGCCAGACTTTCCCATAACAATGCCATCAACAAGGGGTTGTAAGACAGCTGACACTCATCCTTATGGATATATTTCACCACCTCATCAGGATGGACTATGGCTTCGGATTTAAACACCAGTGCCGGTGCCACAATCTGCAGGCAAGCGTTAAAGGCGCGGATCAGCGTATGAGCCTTAGGCTGGTTCTCGCAGCTGGTGCCTTTTTCTTTCCAGATAAAGGCCAGGGCGTCCAGGCGCAGGGCTTCACAGCCCTGATTCGCTAAAAACAGCATTTCCCCGGTAATGGCATTAAAGACTTCAGGGTTGCTGTAATTTAAGTCCCACTGGAAGCTGTTAAAGGTGGTCCACACCCATTTGTTGGCCTCGGGGCTAAAACTGAAGTTACCCCGTCTGACCTGTGGGAAAATCTCACGCAGGTTCTGTTCATACTGATCGGGCTCCTGCCGATCATCAAACATATAGTAAAACTGCTGATAGTCGCTATCGCCCTGTTTTGCCGCTTCGGCCCAGGGATGCTCGTCTGAGGTGTGGTTAAACACAAAATCCAGTACAACGCTGATGCCTGCTTCACTAAAAGTGCGGCACAGGCTTTTAAGCTGTGCCATATCACCCAGTGATGGATTGACCTGCCGGTAATCAGAGACCGCGTAGCCACCGTCGCTGTCACCTTTTGGAGCAGCATACAAAGGCATCAGATGCAGATAGGTAATGCCCAGCTCCTGCAGATAGGGAAGTTTCTTCTGCAGCTTTTTCAGGTCGCCGGCAAACAGATCCACATAGCAGGCCATACCCAGCATATTCTGATGGCGATACCACAAGGGTTCAGCCAGTCTTTTGCTGTCCAGTTGGTGCAGATGCTCGTCCCGTTGCTGATAGCCGGTTAACAAGGTGTTTACAATCTGCTGCAGGTAATAAAAAAAGTCGTAGCGTTCGCCATACAGCTCAATAAGTGAAGCAAACAGGGCAGGGAAGTGCGTCTCCAGCCTGGCCACAAACTGCTTCTTCTCGCTGGCACAAAGGGCTTTGGTATCAAGTTGTTGGAGGATTTTGGTGAGCGCCTTAGCGGCCTCCTGCTCTGACTTCATAATTCACCTTGGCTGTTTATCAGGTTAACTCTACCTGCCGAAAATAAAATTTCACAAACAATTTACACGCTGTGAAATCTTTGCTAACTTCCATCTTAAACGTTTAAGAAGACTTTGCAAGTGACTTTACATTCGGCTTTGTTGAGTCGTATAAAAACCATACCACCAGAGGACAAACCCATGACTGAGCGTTTTAGTAAAACCCCCGTGGCCCTGGCAATTGCCGGGTTGTTTCTGACTCAGCCACTTGTGGCGCAGGAAGAGGCATCACCGGCGCAGCAGCCGAAAGAAAAATTTGAACAGATTGTTGTGACCGCCAGCCCCGGTGGGGCGACAATGCAGGAAGCCAGTGTGTCGGTCAGCTCTTTCTCCCAGGAAGAGGTATTTAAACTGGCACCGCGCTCTACCGCTGAAGTGTTCCGCGCGCTGCCCGGTATCCGCGCCGAATCATCAGGCGGTGGCGGTAACGCCAATATAACTATTCGCGGTATTCCGCTGGCCACCGGCGGCTCCAAGTTTATGCAGCTGCATGAAGATGGGCTGCCGGTGCTGGAATTCGGTGATATCAACTTCGGTAATACCGACAACTTTATGCGCCATGACTGGTCTGTGGGGCTGGTGGAGTCGGTACGGGGCGGTTCGGCCTCCACCTTTGCCAGTAACTCACCAGGTGGTGTGATCAATATGATCAGCAATACCGGTGAATCCGGTGGCGGCGCCATCGGCACCTCTTTCGGGGTGGATTATGACGAGTTCCGTCTCGATTTCGCCTATGGCGGTGAGTTTAACCGCGACCTGTATTTTCATATTGCCGGCTTTGCCCGCGATGGCGAAGGTACCCGCGATACCGGTTTTGACGGTGACAATGGCGGCCAGATAAAACTGAACGTGACCCAGTTGCTGGATAATGGTCATTTGCGCTTCTTCTTTAAAAACCTCGACGATCGGGTGACCACTTATCTGCCTGCACCTGTGGCAGTAAAGTCCAACGGCAGCTTCGGTGCGGTGCCAAACTTTGATGCCAGCTCACAGACCCTGCATTCGGCATACAATACCAATGTGTCTACTTTCGATGCCTATGGTAATCCCCGCAACCGTGATGTGACCGACGGTATCGAGTCCAAAGTTACCTCTTTTGGCTTCGAAGCAGATCTGGAAGTGGCACAGGATCTGTTCCTGCTGAATAAATTCAGAACCAGCGATATCAGCGGCAGCTTTATCTCGCCTTTTACCGATACCTTCGGCGGCTTCGGGCCGCAATCGGCAGACAGTATGGCGCAGGCCATCTGTGGCTCGGCTCTTGATGGCCAGGGCAACAGCTTCGATTGTTCCTCCACTTCTGTGGTACTGGCCAATGGCCCCGGTGCCGGCAATAACTACGACGGTCTGGCCTTGTTGAATCTGCAGTTTGATACCGAACTGCGCGATTTGGGTAACCTGATTAACGATCTGAATCTGCGCAAGGAATTTAACAACGGTATGACCCTGACTGTGGGCTATTACTATTCCAAGCAGAATATCGAAGCCACCTGGAACAGCTGGCAAACCTATATTCAGACGGTAGACGGTAATAACTCCCAGTTACTGCATATCGAAGATGCCAATGGTGAAGCATTGGTGAACAATGGGCTGTGGGCACCAAGCTTTTTGTCCTGGGACTGGGATCTGCAATACACCACCACCGCGCCTTATATTAACCTTGGCTTTGAAATCGGTGAGAACTGGCTGATTGATGTCAGTGCCCGTCACGACGAAGTCAAAGCCACCGGTGAAGTGATCAACAGTTGCTGTGGCGGCAATACCGATGTGGATATCAACGGTGATGGTGTGATCAGCGGCAATACCGAAGATGCCTCTGCAATTAACGGCGGCTTTTTCAGCGGCGGGGTGATCAATCTTAATCGCGGCGGTGCGGCGGTACAGGCGGTCAATTATGATGCCAGTAACACGTCCTTTTCATTAGGGGGCTCTTATCTGTACAGCAAAGAACTGACCTTGTTTGGCCGTTATAGTGAAGGTGGTCGCGCCATTGCCGATCGTCTGGTACAGATCCCCGGCGCCCTGAATGCCGATGGCAGTCTGAGCGACACCACCTCGGGCTATGATGAAACCGAACAGCTGGAAGTGGGGGTAAAATATGCCACCGCCGATTTCCAGCTAAATGCCACCTTGTTTGATACCGTCACCCAGGATACGCAGGCGGAAGTGACTTCCGGGCTGACCTTTATCCGTGAGTATGAGGCTACCGGCCTTGAACTTGAGGGGCTGTATGAATTCGGCCATGGGTTTACCCTGCAGGGCAATATGACCTGGACCGATGCCGAGATCAGCAAGGACGTGTTTAACCCGGCATTAGTGGGCAAAACACCCCGGCGCCAGGCTGACTTTATCTACACCCTGACGCCTCAGTACCAGAGTGCCGACTGGCTGTTTGGTGCCAGCCTGCAGGGCTCATCGTCCTACTATGTGCAGGATTCCAATGAGCTGAAGCAGGATGCCTATATGCTGGTTAACCTGTTTGCCACCTGGTACGCCTCGGATCGGTTTTCGGTATCCCTGAACGTGAATAACGCCTCAGACGAGTTCGTTATTACCGAATCGGAAGAGGGTTTTGCCAACCCGGGTGATATCATTCGTGCCCGCCCCTTAAACGGGCGCACAACCAATATCTCCCTGCGCTACGAGTTCTGATTGTATTTGTCAGCAGGCGCCAGGGATGGTGTGCCTGTCTGGCATAAAGCTGTCTGAAATTATTAGAATCGCGTTCCTGATGGGGTCGCGCTGGCTGTTTGAAGGATACCGCTATGACTGATTACAGTCTGGGTCAAATCGATATCGTTTTTATCCTGATCTACTTTGCCGTAGTGATGTTTATCGGCGTAAAAGTGGGCAGTAAGCATAAAGACGCCCAGGACTACTTTCTTGCCGGCCGCAGCATGATCTGGCCCTTTGTGGGGATCTCGCTGTTTGCCTCGAATATCTCCAGTACCACCCTGGTGGGCCTGTCCGGCTCGGCGTATTCCACCGGTATTTCGGTGTTTAACTATGAATGGATGGCCTCGGTGGTGCTGGTGTTTTTCGCCATCTTCCTGCTGCCTATCTATCTCAATTCAAAAATCTATACCATGCCCGAGTATCTCGAACGCCGCTTCGATGTGCGTTCCAGGTACTATTTCTCCGGCGTGACGCTGATTGGCAATATCCTGATTGATACCGCCGGGGCACTGTTTGCCGGTGGCATCTTACTGAAACTGATCTTCCCGGCTTTTGAGTTGTGGGAGATTATTTTTGTGCTCTCTATTGCGGCCGGTATTTATACTATTGTCGGGGGCTTAAAAGCGGTCATTTATACCGATGCCATCCAGACCGTGCTGATCCTGATCGGCGCCATCGCCATTACGGTAATTGCCTATAACAAGGCCGGCGGCTGGGATGCTATCCAGGCTGCCACGGATCCTGAGGCCTTAAGCCTGATCCGCCCGGCGGATGATCCCTCTATGCCCTGGACAGGGCTGCTGTTCGGCGTGCCGGTGCTGGGTTTTTACTTCTGGTGTACCAATCAGTTTATGGTGCAACGGGTACTCAGTGCTAAAAACAACCAGCATGGCCGCTGGGGCCTGTTGCTGGCCGGTGCGCTGAAGCTGCCGGTGTTATTTCTGATGGTCTTTCCCGGTACTATTGCCAGGATTCTCTACCCGGATATTGAGAGCCCGAATCTGGTTTATCCGACGCTGATTTTTGAGCTTCTGCCGGTGGGGTTAAAAGGTCTGGTGGTGGCCGGGATCCTGGCGGCGCTGATGTCGAGTATTGATTCGACCCTGCATTCTGCCTCGACCCTGGTGACCATGGATTTTGTCTCCAAGGCCAAGCCGGATTTAACCTCAAAACAGCTGATGAAAGTAGGCCGGCTCACCGCCTTTATTTTTATGCTGGCCGCCGCAGCCTGGGCACCCTATATCGAAAAATTCGGCTCCTTGTTTGAATACCTGCAACAGGTGCTGGCCTATATTGCGCCACCTGTGGTGTCGGTGTTTATTCTCGGTGCGCTGTACAAAGGCATGACCGCCAATGCCGCCTTTTACAGCTTTATGCTCTCCCTGGCCCTGTCGGTTTCGATGCTGATCGCGCAGGGCGCAGGCGTGGTGGATATTCACTTTTTGCATGTGGCGGGGTTGCTGTTTGCCATCGCCATGGTGACAGGCATTGTGATCAGCCTGATTGAAAAACAGCCCTTATCTGAGGATAAACAGGCCTATACCTGGAGCCCGGCGCAGTTTCGTCAGGAAATGCAGGACGAGGCCCGATTGCCCCTGTATCAGAACTATATCTTTTTATCTGTTGTATTGCTGGCGGTGACCACGGCACTGGTTGTGGCTTTTGCATAAGGAGAGCCAATGAAAACGGTAATTTGCTTTGGTGAGGCGCTGATTGATTTTCTGCATACCGACGAACAGCAGCAGGGGCCTCTGACACTACCCGGTTACCGCCAGTATCCGGGTGGTGCACCGGCCAATGCCGCCGTGGCGGTGGCAAGACTGGGGGGCAGGGCGAAATTTGCCGGGCAGGTGGGCGGCGATGCCTTTGGTGATTTTCTGGAACAGGCACTGAAGGCCTATCAGGTGGACACCTCTTTGTTATTAAGGCACGCCAGTGCGCCCACAGCACTGGCCTTTGTGATGCTGGATCAACACAAAGAGCGTTCATTCAGTTTTTACCGTAACAATACGGCCGATCTGTTGTTTGACCCCAAACACATTGACGCGCACTGGTTTACTGATAAGCCAATAGTGCATTTTTGCAGTAATTGTCTGACCACGGAATTTGCAGCAGAGGCAACACAGGCGCTGGTCAGTAAAGCCCGCACTGCGGGTTCGTGCTTAAGTTTCGATGTCAATCTGCGCCATAATCTGTGGCCCGAAGGTCAGGCTGATAAAGCGCAGATCAATGATCTGGTCAGGCAGTCCGAAATCGTTAAGTTCTCCCGCGACGAGCTTAACTATCTGGCCGGTGAGAATACGCAGCAGTATTTAAATGATTGCCTGGTTGATCACTGCCGCTTAATACTGGTGACAGATGGCGGCGGCCCTGTGCGTATGATCACCCGCGCAGGTGAGCGAAAAATAACGCCGCCTGCTACAGAAGTGGTGGATACCACCGCCGGGGGGGATGCTTTTATTGGCGGGTTATTGTATCGCCTGAGCCAGAGTGATGAGCCGCTGACCGAACAGCCGCTGGCAAAACTTGAACAAGCGGTTTACTTTGCCAGCTGTTGCGGCGCCATTGCCGTAAGCCGCCCCGGGGCCTTTACAGCGCTGGCCGACAGCACCGAGGCAGAAGCGCTGATGATGGGTGAACGGCAGGGGTAGTGTGCGGCTTTGTGTTGGCAAGCGGAGCAAAAGTGAGTAGGGTATAGTAATAAGAAAAACATATCATGGAGCGATAATGAAAAAGTCCCTGCTAATAATCCCACTTTTTATTTGTTCAAAAGCACTGGCACTGCCTGAAATTCTGCCTTATTTCCCTGGTTGTGATTATCAACAATATGAGGCTGTAAACGCTCAGGGAGAGGTAGAAACAAACCTGGGCAGTGGCGGCTATGAAAGCAGTTTACAGTCGGTTTTGTTTAAACTGCGTGGCGCAGCCGGGGAGCAGGGTGCCGATGCTCTGGTGATCACCGATCTTAAGGTGCATACCAGAGATTTAATGGACAGAGGCGGTGAACGCCACAGCAGACAGCTCTACAAATACACCGCGTTACCTGTCGATTATTGTGAGAAGGAAGACACGGCCAAACGCCAGATTGCAGATTATGATCATCGCGGGCAACCTGTGATAAATTTTAATATTGTGGCAAAAAGGCAACGTAAGACTCAGCTTGAAGTGACATTCCCGGTGGCCCGCTCTTTGCTGACAGACGAAAAAATTAACAACCAGAACTGGGCAGACAGGCCATTACCCGAGCATCAGAAGGTTTCGCTGGAACAAGGGCTTTATGGTGTTAAGCTTGGGCAAAACCGGGCTGCGGTGATTGAACAGCTTGGTTATCCCAGTGCTGAGTTTAAGTTGTTTTCTGATACCCAGAGCCTGTTGTATGGCCGCAGGCACTGGTTGCACTTTCAGCAGGATAAACTGGTGATGGCAGAGTTTACCGATGGCTACCTTGCCTTCGAGCTGCTCAATCAGATCCCGCCGCTGCCTGGTTTTGATAATTTTTCCTGGCAGATTGGCGATGCCGGCATAGGCAATAAATCCTCTTTGCAGCAGGTGCGCGATGCGTTGCCGGCAGGAACCTACCAGCCCCAGTCTTCCGCATTTTTAATAAAGCAGGGGGATAGCCGATTATCCTTACTCTTAGACAGGGCTCACAGTAATCAGCCTGATGCAGATAACCAGCGTTATGTTATAGGATTCCGGCTTTATCATCATAATGCCAGGCTCACGCCGGTGAACCTTAAAAAGACGGTGAATTACCAGCTAATCAGCGACTTTATGCAGCGCATTGAGCATCAGCAGGATTTGCGTTTTGTGGATCTAATGCCGGAAATAGGGCAGCCACTGGGGCGTATTTTTCATTCTCATCGCGGGCATCTGGATATTTTTGATAACCACCTGGTGCTGGAGGTGAACCGCCCTGGCACCACCCGGTTACATCTCTATCAGCAGGTATTCAGCAATAAGCTGGCACAAGACACTGCACAAGGCTGGACACTGACCAGCACATTGCGCCAGGGAAGCTCGTTAACCGCCATCAGACAAAGCCTGGGGCAGCATTTACAGGTGGCCCACGGCGGCATTTTTCTCTCCGGTGAGCGCTACGATATGCAACTGTATCTGGACGGTGAAAATGAGCAGGCACAGCTGTATTCCGCCAGGGTGACGTTTTACTGACATCGATGATAGCCATTTATTGGTATTAGCCTCGCCCTGCACGTACAATAGCGCCGATTATTCAGTGAATTTTGTGCCAGTGGCTGTTTAGCAGCACACTGGCCGCATAGAGTGGAGCGCAGGTGAGCGATAAATTGCAAAAAGTACTGGCGAATGCCGGTATCGGTTCCCGTCGGGAGATGGAGAAATGGATCAGCGACGGCCGGATTTCGGTCAATGGTAAAGTGGCCGAGCTGGGCCTGCGTGTGGAGCCCGAAGATAAAATCCGGGTGGATGGCAATCCGCTTGGCCCGCAAAATCAGAAAACCGTTTGCCGGGTGCTGATGTACAACAAGCCGGAAGGGGAGCTGTGCAGCCGCAAAGACCCCGAAGGGCGCCCCACGGTATTTGATCGTCTGCCACGGATTAAAAATGGCCGCTGGATTGCGGTTGGCCGGCTGGATATTAATACCAGCGGCTTATTGCTGTTTACCAATGACGGTGAACTGGCCAACGGCCTGATGCACCCCAGTAAGGAAGTGGAACGTGAGTACGCGGTGCGGGTGTACGGCAAAGTCACCGATGTAATGCTTAAACGCCTCAAGGCCGGGGTCAAGCTTGAAGACGGTGAAGCCAAATTTACCAGCATACGCCGCCACCCCGGTGACGAAGACAGCATGAACCACTGGTTTAATGTGACCCTGTCTGAAGGGCGCAACCGTGAAGTCAGGCGCATGTGGGAATCTCAGGAGGTGACCGTCAGCCGCCTGATCCGTGTGCGTTATGGCGATGTGGAACTGCAAAAACGCCTGCCACAGGGCGGCTGGGTTGAGCTGGAACTTAAAGTGGTGAACGGCCTGCGCAAACTGGCGCATCTGGCCCCTGAAACCGAAACCCTGCTGAAAATAGAAGACAAAAAGCAACTGGACCATGTGCAGATCTCGCGCATGCGCAGGGCGGTCAGAAAACATCAGATCAAAAACAAGCAGTAAGTAGGGCCTGCTTATCTTTCATATACGCGCTCTGCTGGTGGCCAATTTTTCATCCAGCGAGGCAGAAGGAGTGAAGTTTAGTGGGCCTAAAGAAACGACTAATAACACTGCTGGGTGGAACAATGGCCCCAGCCCTTCGGGTTGAGGCAAAAAATGCTTCACTCTGCGTTAATCGCGGCTCGTTTAGATGGCTAAACCACACCGCTCGCGCCTTGATTGAAGCATTTTTTGCTCTCAACAGAGACGAATATGAAAGGTAAACAGGCCCTGAGCCCTTATTATGCATAACGTTGCTGTCAGACATTGGTATGGCTTCGGCCTCTCTCTGCTTACCGCCGTGTTGTGGGGCATGCTGCCGGTTTTTCTGAAACTCAGCCTGCAGGTGATGGATGCCATTACCATCACCTGGTTCCGTTTTACGCTGGCGGCGGTGTTTGTGGGGCTGATGCTGTATAAATCTAATGCTTTGCCACCCATGCGCGCTATCAGCCGCAGTAATAACCTGTTGTTGTTTATTGCCGCAGCAGGGCTTATCGCCAACTATATATTGTATTTAAAGGGGGTGGATTACCTGAACCCGGAAACCGCTCAGGTATTGATCCAGCTGGCGCCCTTTTTGCTGATGCTGGGCGGCATACTCTTATATAAAGAGCGCTTTAACCGCCTTGAAACCGTAGGCGCGGTGACTTTGTTAAGTGGCCTGTTGTTGTTTTTTAATGAACGCCTGCCGCTGCTGTTCAGCTCATTAGGTATGTACACTCAGGGCGTGCTGTTTATTATTGTGGCGGCCATCACCTGGGCGGTATATGCCTTGTCGCAAAAGGTGCTGCTGCGCGCCATTACCGCTAAACAGCTGACCCTGATCCTGTATTGCGCCGGCGGGCTGGTGTTATTGCCGTTTTCCGATATCGTGCTGATAACAGATATGAGCACGCTGCAATTCTGGGCGCTGATGTTTTGCTGTGCCAATACGGTGGTGGGTTATGGTGCCTTTACCGAGGCCCTGCACGTGTGGCACGCTTCAAAAGTCAGTGCGGTGATTGCCCTGGCCCCCCTGTTTACCTTTTTAAGTATGGAAGGGGCGGTGCGTATCTGGCCGCAGCATTTTGCGCCCAGCGATCTGGACCACTGGGCCTATATCGGTGCGGCCATGGTGATGGTGGGCTCCATGTTAACCGCGGTGGGCAAAGGCAAGCAGCAGGCTGCGCCCATTAAAACCCCTGTCGCCCCTGAAACCAATGACAGCTAATTGATTAAGAGCCGGTTATGACCCAAACATTTTCTGATCTTATTGCCATGGATGCCGAACAGCGCGCCGAATATACCTTTACCGCGCTGCTCAGCCAGGGCCAGCTCTGGGGCCTGACACAAAAAGCCGTGTGGGCCATGCTCAGCGCCGAAGGGGATGCCTGCACACCGCTGTTCCCTGACCAGCAAACGGCGCAACATTGGAGTGATGTACATTTCCCCGGGGCTAAAGCCAGAGCCATCAGCCTTGATGAGCTGCAGAACACCTTGTTCAGCCAGTGGCAGCCCGATGAGGTGATGCTGATGCTCTTTCCTGTGGTGCGCGAAGAAGACGCCATCGTGGTAAAAATCGATGAGATGCAACAGGCCATTGCCGAAGAACAGGCCCGCTGAGTTTTAATCTATGGGTGATATTTTCCAACCCGGCCCGGTGGCCTTATCAGTACAACAAGCCAGAGGCTGGGACAACCAGTTAAGGGCCTTAATGCTGGCGGGTAAACAGCTGCCCATATTGCCCGAAAGCCAGCGCACAACAGAGTACGAAGTGCAGGGCTGTGAAAGCCAGGTATGGCTGCAGGTAACAACAGCACAACAGCAGATAGCGTTGCGGGCCTTTTCGCCAAGCAAAATTGTGCGCGGGCTGTTAGCCCTTATCTGTGAAGCGCTGGCAGGAAAAACCGCCGAGCAGATAAGAGCCTTTGATCTGCAACGCTATCTGGCAGAGATTAACCTTGAACGGCATTTAAGCCAGTCGCGCAACAACGGCCTGCATCAGGTGATGCAAGCCATTCTGAATCAGATCTGATTAGGGCCTGTTGATTTTTGCTGTATGAATTTTGTTCTAATTAAACGCTTTTTAATCGAGGCGCAGCGTTGAAGGCCTAATGGATTAAGTCGAAATGCTGCAACAAAGAGTAAAAAGCGTTTAAGACGAATCCGAAGGACAGCGTTTGTGCGGCATTTCTACTGCTTCAGCACTCTTTCATGTAGAGCAACTACACCACAATCGTGCTTTATTGTATAAATACCGCACAACTCGCTGCAAAAACATACAGTGAAGATCAACAGGCCCTAGTCTTGCTCAGCCGTTTCTTGCCTGCGTGCACAGCGCTGCAGGTATTTTTCCATAGCGCGGGCGGCAGCCACAAACCCAAAGGTGCCGGTTACGGCCACTGAGGCCCCAAAACCTGAATTGCAATCCAGTTTTACGCCGCCATCGGCAAAGTCCTTAGTCTGACATACCGTGCCATCGGCCTGCGGGTAACGCAGCTGCTCGGTGGAATACACACAATCCACCGCAAAACGGCGCTTGGGGTTACTGGTAAAACCATAATCCCGGCGCAGCAGAGAACGGACTTTGGCGGCGAGGGGATCCTGCTTTGTTTTACTTAAATCGGCGATGGCAACCTGGGTAGGGTCCGTTTGCCCACCGGCACCGCCCACCGTCAGCACCGGTATTTTACGCCGTTTACAATGGGCGATAATTGCCGCTTTGGCCGTCACCGAATCGGTGGCATCAATCACATAATCAAAGCCGCTGAGGTACTCGCGCACATTCTCCGGGGTAACAAAATCCTCAATGCAACTGACGTTACATTCGGGGTTGATCAGCGCAATACGCTGCGCCATCACCTCGGTTTTATCCCTGCCCACAGTATCAGTCAGGGCATGGATCTGACGGTTAACATTGGTGGTGCAGATATCATCCAGATCAATCAGCGTCAGCTTACCCACAGCAGTGCGCGCCAGTGCTTCGGCCACCCAGCTGCCGACACCGCCAATGCCAATAATGCAGAAATGGGCCTGCCTCAGCCATTCTGTATGCTGCTGACCATAAAGCCGCTGGGTACCACCAAAGCGCTGGGAGAAATCACTCATCAAAGAATCTGTAAACCGCCGATAAAGGGCGCAGAATATACCATAGCGCCCCGTTGCCACCAATACGACGCATTGCTGTATCAATTAGAGAAGTAAAGGATTGGACTCCCTGAGGTAGAGGTTACTGTGCCCGAACAAGTTTGATGTCACTGAAAAGCAAAACATTTTTAATGACAGAAAATTGCACTGCTGCCAAGGCTGGGGCATAGTAAACCCACAGAAGGGAATCGGATCCCCATAGGCCCAGTAGCGACGCGCTAATGCTTATTAGCCGGAAGTCTTATATGCGACAGGTTTTACGTTAAGTTTGGGATAGAACGATTCTGGTTATCTAAGCGTTAGACGTACAAGAAAAAGGGCGCGAGCAGTGACTAAAAAAAGGATTAAATTTTGTCAGTCTTCCTGAACGCATTTCCACTTAGAGTACCTGATACAGAGCTTACGGCTCTCCAGATTACCTATGACAAGGAGAAGCTGGATAGTCTTCGTGCACAATATGGAGCAATGCATTCTTTTCGTCGCCAGAGCGACAATATACTGATTTTTTCAGAGGATGGAGCATTCCCTATATCCGGGACGCCGCGCAGGATCACGTTAAAGGATAATTTCGGCATCTTCTGCTCGCTAATAAAGGATGCTTTGACAAAGCATCTCGTCGGACTAGGCCGCAATCCCATCGGTTTTTCGCCCATTGAGCTGGTGAGTGCAAAGCCGGAAGACAATCTTCTGTCCTCGATTCTTGGTGATGGTTACCCATTTAAGATTTGTGCCAAATACACAATTGACACACGCATCGTTAAAGGGCAGCCGTGTCTTGTCATTGATTGCACAACGCGACGGGTGCTCAAAGAAGACAGCTTGTACTTCCTGAATGCCGGATACGATCTTGTGGGCCGTTATGTTGTTACTGAGCAGGACGATGGTTACCGAAAGCTCCTCGGAGCAGTGAGCCAATGTAACGGTGAAGCACTCACTGTCACGCGGCCTGACAAGCAGGAAGTGGAGGTCAATGCGAAAGACGTTTACCTCGAGGCCAGCCGAGTAAATTTCGACGATTACATCCTGCATACTCATGGCGAGAAAAAAGACGTCATCGTCGAACGCATCCGGCAAGTTGTTTCAGCATTTAATGGCGGCAAGAATAAGAAAGCTCGCATCGACGCACTTAAAAACTACATTCAGTCGAGAGACATTTCGTTTATTGACGCGACGCCCATTGAGATCATGGAACAACCGGATATTCGGAGCCAGTGTGGGCAGATGCAAAAACCGGTTTTTGTCTTCAACGACAATGGCGAGGCCAGTTGGGCTGAGAAAGGCCTAGTTCAATACGGTCCATATACAAAGCGAACCTTCGACAGGAACGACCCCTCAATTTGCGTGATCTGCGCCCAGCACGACAAGGGGCGGGTCGAGCAGTTTGTACGAAAGCTATTGAAAGGTATTGCGCGAAGTAATTATTTCAGCAATGGTCTTGAAGGAAAGTTCTCGCTCGGAACCAGCCGCATCGATGTGTTTACTATCGCCAACGACAGCGTGGATGCATACAAGAACGCCATCGAGTCCGCGATCCGAAAAAAAGCCGACGAGGGTGGGCGGTGGGATTTGGCGCTCGTTCAGGTTCGGCAATCTTTCAAAAAGCTCGAGGTCAGTGAAAATCCTTATTATGTAGGCAAAAGTCTCTTTTTCTTGCATCAGATCCCTGTACAGGATTTTACGATAGAACTTTTAGGACAGTCCGATTACTCACTCGGATATTCGCTTAACAATATGGCATTGGCTTGCTACGCAAAGATGGGCGGCATCCCGTGGCTTCTAAAATCCTCTCCGACCCTTTCTCACGAGCTTGTGATAGGGATCGGCAGCGCGAATATCGGACAGAAGCGTGGCTTTGAAAACCAAAGAATCATGGGAATTACTACCGTTTTCTCTGGTGATGGCAGCTATATTGTCTCAAATACTTCAAAGGCTGTTGTCCCTGAGGCCTACTGCGAGGCGTTGACTTCCGTTCTCGACGAAACCATTGATAAAATTCAGAAACGTATGAACTGGCAGAAAGGCGATACGATTCGTCTAGTTTTCCATGCGCAGGTCAAGAAGTTCAGCAAGGATGAAATTGCTGCCGTCCAGACCGTCGTAGATAAGTACCAGCAATACCAGGTTGAGTATACATTCCTAAAAATCTCAGAGAATCACGGCCTGCATATGTTCGACTCCACTACGGCCGGCGAGAAGAAGGGAAAGCTTGCGCCCCTGCGAGGAAAGACGTTTAAACTCTCCAAACATGAAATGCTCGTCTATTTGATCGGTCAGAGAGAGTTACGTAACGACACCGACGGTCACCCACGCGGATTGATTCTTGATGTACATAAGGATTCGACGTTTACGGACATAAAATATTTAAGTGCACAGGTTCATAGCTTCGCCTCACATTCTTGGCGCAGTTACTTTCCTAACCCTCTACCTGTGACAATCAGCTACTCAGACCTGATCGCTCGGAATCTTGGTTGGCTGAACCAAATTCCAGGCTGGAGCGACTCTGTGTTGGTCGGGAAAATAGGTCAGTCTCAATGGTTCCTGTAGAGAAGGAAAATGCCTACCAACTGCGTGATCACCTTTATAACAAGATGATCGAGGGGGCCCACATAGACCCTTTCAAATGTTGTTTTCTACATTACTTGGGATTGTCGAAGGGAAGTGTTCCGTCCTTCGATTTTGCGGTGCTTCCCTTGTATCAGAGGTGCGCTATTGCGGGCCTCGGTGTTCTGCAAGAGGTTGCTTCAAGTCTGGACGTTTCGCGCCTTCTTGGGCAAGCTGCCAAAATCGACTCCACGCCACGCCCATGGGTATCTGACGTATTTGGCGTCATGGCCGTGAAATGGCTTGTTGCGAAAATGGACGATGCCCGCATCGCTCAAGAGTTTGAGATCTGGATATCAGGTTTCCTTGCGAAGCAAGTGAGAAGTGACAATCTAAATACCTTCGAAAAAGACATCGCAGCGTATGTTAGTAGCGACGAATCAACCAATTATGCGAGCGCATGTGTGCCACTATTCCTTCATTACCAGAACATTCAGCGGATTGGCAATCATCAAGAGCGGCTTTCGCTTATTGACCGTTTTATGGGAGAGTTCCGAGCGCAAGCGCAGAGAGGTGCGTCGACAGCTCTTTTGAGCCTGATGGTGTACGTTTTTGATCAGGTCAATCAGGATGTGGCCGTGGTGCCTCCCCAAGGCTGGAGCCTCGGCGACCTCTTGGGGTTCCTTGACCATATTCCCGTCGGTCTAAAACGCTGGACATGGGAGGACGTTGGTCGGACGAAAGGCGCGGAGCCAGTCAAGTGGTCTATTATGAACGAATACCACGTCCAGAACCTTCTCTATGTCTTGCTAGCTCCGATTTTTAATGACATTGCTGACGAAGTGAATCTACAGCCTGTAGGCCAGAAGAATCCTCGCATTGATCTCTACCTGCCGTCGCTGCATACGATCATCGAGGTCAAGTACCGCAAGAATGTTAAGAAGTCCTTCCCGGCGCTCGTTGGTGAGATCGCCGAAGATGCGTCACTCTACCGCGCAGACGCGAAATACACGGACGCACTAATTGTCATCTTCCTGTGGGATTGTACACGCGCGACACAAGAACATGCGAAGTTTAGGGAAGGTGTTTTGAAGCTCGATGGGATCAATGGATGTGTCGTAGTTAGTGCGCCATCCACAATGGATGGCTGACCGCTGAGTTAGATTCGGCAATGCAAACAGACTAAAGATAAAGATGATTTAGCAGAAGGAAAAGCATGGCCAGAAGTGCGTCTAACAAGACGCTGTTGGCGGACAATTTTTGCACCGCTTCGCGGCTCCAAAATTGCCGCAAAGCTCAGCGTGATGAAGAAAATCCGGATTAGGAAGTATCTATATGGACAAAAAACTGCAAGGTTCTTGGCTGATTCATCATACGAACAAGCTGCAGAATGTTACCAATCAAGGACAATATCAGAGCACGTTTGTTGCAGGGAAAGCAGGCATTTTACTTTCAGCGATCTCCGAGACAAATCAAAGTGTATTGCCTAATGATAAGTTAGAGGTATTAGCCAATGCCTCTAACATCAATATAGGGTTTGAGCTGCCCCGGCTACTTGAGGTGCTAAAAGAGCAAGAGCTAATTGATGTTACTGCTTCAGGTGTGGGTGTGCTTGGTGTGACAACTTCATCCGCGCTGCAGCACACCTCTAGCATCTTCGAATCTCTCTCTCCAAAAAGTATTGAGGTTTCTGCGATAGAACTCGCGGAGTCCGCCTCAATAAAGCCGGTACGCAGCTCAGAGCTAGGCGAGAGACTTTCAGATGACTACAAGCTTTCTAAAAAGGAAATACAACAGTTATTCTATGATTCTGAAAACATCGGTTTTGTGGATGCCGAAGCTATCGGCAAAGATGAAAAGTTACTATTTAATGGCAATCTTTTTAGAAGAGATTCTGCGGTTAAAACTAAGGCTGTTTTAGATTCTCTCAACTCCGCTGAGCAGGCCGCGTTAGCCGAACTGATACAGAAGCTGAAGAAAAATGCATGCGTGCCATATGCAGATGCGTTGCAAATATTAGGAGAAAAGCTCTTCAAGAAGGTCAATGCCATCGGTTTTTTTGACATTAACGTGGTTAGCAATAGCCAAGAAGAGGTTGGTTACTTAACTTTGCCTGCGGCATTCTCGAAGTTTAGCAGTTCTATGGTCGATGATGCATTTGATTTGGCCAAAGCATTCGTCGCATCGTTGACTTATGGTATGACCAAAAGTGATTATGCACGAGGTCAAATTAGTATGATTGATCGGCTTCTCGGGGCTTTAATTGATGACAGAGAAGTAGGCCCGGTAAGTGCTATTGGCCAGGACTATAAAATCCTGGAACTAAAAGGCGTCGTATCCATAAGGCATGGTACAAAAGGTGGGCGAAGTGGGCCACTAATGAGACTCCTAAAGAAAGAGGTGGGCGAGCTGGCATTGCAAGCTATCAGGCAGGGTGACGTAAGTGAGCAATCAATTATCGCCCTACCCGGTGCTGCGATAACTAAATTCAGGGGGCCAGAAGTCAATAGAGAAATTATAAGACGAGAGCAGATACAGAAAAGCCCTTTTGAAACCAATGACATGATTAGTGCATTAAGAACAGGAGGTGGATTTTAATGGTTAAGAAAATCCACAAAGGTTTTGGGATGGAAGAAAAACTCAGGAATTACTTTCTCCAATCTGGCTATTTCGTCGTTCGAGGCGTGCCTTTCGGTTACAAAGGTTTTGATGTGACAGATATTGATTTATGGCTATATAGTCGAGAATCATCTTTGGCTCGAAATATTACTATTGTTGATGTTAAAAACAAAAAGACACCTCAAGCTATTGAGCGAATATTTTGGGCCAAAGGCTTGGCCAAAGCTGTGAGTGCTAACAACGTTATCGTAGCTACTACAGATAGACGAAAGGAAGTTAAGGATTTCGGTCGTGACTTAGATGTTTTGGTATTGGACGGGGTTTTTGTTTCTAAATTGTCAAAGTCAGATAGTTTTTTGAAGAATAGGTTTTCCGACGAAGAGTTTCTGGAGGCAATCGATAATTACAGTCTTGGAAAGTTAGATGGTGATTGGAAGGGTCAGATCCTAAAATCAAAGAGTTTGCTTGCCAATAATATTGGTTTTGACTCGTGCAACCAGTGGCTGGAGGTTGCACGATTTTTTGCTGAACAAATACTTACGAAACCTAGCCAAAAGGAAATTGCGCTAAGGTGTTTTTATTATTCTTTATCACTTTTTTCTATTGGTGTGGATTTCATCCTTAAAGAGCTCTCTTTCCTAGACCACGAAGAGAGAGTAGGCAGGCTAGTAGAAGGGTTTACATTCGGGTCAAAGGGTAGAGCCGGCGTGACACAGATGTTATCTACGTCTCTCTCTCTCGTAGAACAGTTTGCTCCAGAAGGAAAAGCTCTATCATCACAAGTACGATCAAAAGTGATCGCGGACTTTGAGTCGCTGCCAACAAATATTGTCGGAGAATATTTCGCAAAGAGCGAAGTTGCGAAGGTAATCTTTTCAACTGCGAGAGAGTTCGAAAGCATTGCGATGAATCGCACATTCAAAAGCCATTCAGAATCAACAATTGAGCTTCGCGGCATTATTGGATGTTTGCTAGATTATTGGGGAATAAATCGTAGGGATTTTGGTGCTGTTGCTAATCATTCATAACAAGTGTAGGCAAGGGGCGCTCCTGACGTCGCGCCTCTGCTACAAACGTTATACGTAAAGGAGAATATATGAGAAAACTGATAATTATTTTAATTTTAAGTTTACCTTCAATGGGAGCTTTAGCTGGAGATATACCGAAAATATTAAGCGCTGGATTTGAAGCATATGAATCTGGTGGGCCAAAATCGGCTATAGAGTCTTGGATTAAAGGTAGCGCGCTTGAAGGTAGTAAAGATGCTTTAGCTCAAGCAAACATGTTCAGGCAGATTGAAGACTATTATGGAAAATACTTAGGATACGACTTATTTAAAAGCAATAATTTGGGGCCTAAATCAAATTTATATTTAATCACTATGAATTATGAGAAAGGTATTTTGTTTGCTAAGTTTTTCACTTACAAACCAATAGATAAGAATGACATTCTAGTAAACTTCAAGTTTCACACTGAAACTGACATGGTTTGGCCTTCTTATATGGTTTATGGCCAGTAGTAAGAGCAAGCGCATCAACACATGGACTAATAAAGCTTGGCTTGTTTCGGGCTTTACCAATTTTGCCAAGGTTTATTAACCCGTTATGCGGGCGTTGTGACCTACCAAGATTGACAGTTCGACAGAATGTACATACAGTGTACGTATGATTAAGTTTGCGTGGGATCAGAACAAGGCTGACTCAAACCTCACAAAGCATGGGGTTTCGTTTTATGAGGCGAAATCAGTGTTTTACGATGAGTTCGCTATCCAATTCTTTGATGATGAGAATTCGGCTCCTTCCGAAGACCGCTTCCTCATGTTGGGAATGAGTAATGAAGCCCGCGTCCTGGTAGTGTGTCACTGTGAGCGGGAGCACGGCGAAACTATTCGGATTATTTCTGCGCGTAAAGCAACCAGTAAAGAGCGAAAATATTATGAGGGGTGAGCGTCATGAGAGATGAATATGATTTTTCAACAATGAAATCACGCAAGAATCCATATGCTTCTAAATTAAAAAAGCCTGTAACAATAAGGCTTAGCGAAGATGTTGTCGGATATTTTAAGGAGATGGCAGAAGAAACCGGAGTACCTTATCAAAGCCTGATTAACCTTTATCTCAGAGATTGTGCCGCACATCATAAAAAGATCGACATTTCCTGGCACACGAAGCCATAAAAAGCATTTCAGCGAACAAGCCGCTGAAAAAGGCGGTATGCAGGCTGACCCCGTTGCGCAATGCGCTACAATATTCCCATGATTAAGTCATTCAAACACAAAGGACTGAAACGCTTCTACGAGACGTAGTGCTCGGGGAATTCAGGCCAAACATGGAAAGCGGCTGTGCATGCAACTGGCAGCACTGGATACAGCAAAGGAAATCAATGATTTAGACATTCCCGGATACAAGCTTCACCCTCTAAAGGGTGACAGGAAGGGTAGCTGGGCCATTACCGTTAATGGAAACTGGAGGCTGACGTTTGAGTTCTCCGACGGTAATGCTTGTGTACTGGATTATGAGGATTACCGCTAATGAAGATGTATAACCCCCCACACCCCGGCGAGTTCATTCTGGCGACCTATATGGAGCCTTTTGGCCTGAGTTGCCGTTATTTGGCGGGGCGGTTGGATGTATCTCCGTCCACCTTAAACCGCCTGCTTAAGCAGCAGAGCGGTATTAGCCCGGAAATGGCGCTGCGTCTTGCCAAGGCTTTGGGCCGGACTCCTGAAAGCTGGCTTGCGATGCAAGACATGTATGACCTCTGGGTTGCGGGAAAAAGCGTTAAGCTCGACAAGGTGCAAAAAATTGACCTTGATGCCGCATAACCAGGCCATTAAGGTCGCGCACTTCGTGCGCCGGGCCTTGTTTCACCCGGCCGCTTATGGCGGGCGCTAGCACTACTGGTTTGAGAATGGAATATTTACCAAAATTATTTGCTAGAAAATTTGAGCCACATAGCAATTACGTGGCTCTAAAAATAATCGGGTTTCTTTTAATCGTAATGGCCTTAACAGCGATTACTAAGGACTTCATGCCGCTACTGAGTAGTTTTATTTTTCACTCTGGTTTCGCTGCGGGCTTGGTATTAGTTATTGGGTTTCAGTCTGTTCAACAATACCGCCCTAAGAACAAGTTTCAAACTTCAAACCCTTTACTGCTGTGCATTCTCGCCTCATCATTGTTCGAGTCACTGGTTTCAGTTTGGAGCAAGGTCTCAAGCTTCATCTTTTTAGTAGCTTTTCATGTGTTTTTAGTTTTTGCCGTTTTTTCGTTATTCTTTCCTTTTTTAGGTTTAGTGCATGGCAGATAACAAACCAATAAACTCACTCGCTACGCTCGCTGGGACTCATACACGCAGGGGCATTAAGCGTCAGGAAGCATCGTGGTAAAAAAGTCAGACTGGAAAACTAAGCCGATACCAGACGAACGAGAAGACTTGGGATATACAAATTTCTTCTGGGATGCTGATGCAGAGAAAATAATGTCCGGTCACAAGCCAACGGACATGGACGATAAGTGGTTTATATATTCAGAAAATGGGTGGGTTTACTTTGTACGTAGTTGGACCGGCCATCATATCTTTGGTATCCAGCTTTCAGGTTCACCAGCCGGAGGCGCCAGAGTAGTTGGTAGCTGGGTAAACTCAAACGCGGAGCAGTATCGGTCTCAAAGTAAAGAAGCCGATATACAATTAATCACCAATTTAATTAAAAGCAGGTTTGACGTAGATGGTCACGCTTAACAAGGCCAAGCAGCATCGCGCACTGCGTGCGCTGGGCCTCGCTGCGCTCGGTCGTCGTTGGCGGCGTTAAAAGAACACGAGGTATATGAATATTAGGTTTCCTTGTTTTCTCATTAGTCTTCTATTCGCGCAAGGAGTGATCGCTCAAGATCATTGCTTCAGTAGTCCGTACCAGCTATTTGATAAGTTTGACCATATTTTCGTTAAAGGAACTTTATTACCAGTTCGGCGTGCCGAAGGAAACGAAAGTGTAGTTGTTGGCCTACGGGTAAAGTCTGCATCTCTCAACAAGAATTTTGAGTCTGTTGGCATTCGGGATGGAGCTATTATCTTAGAAATTTGCGGTAATTCGGTTGGCAAAATATTCAAGAGTTCAGATCAAAACCCCACATGCTGCTCACCATTACAAGACGGAAAAATATCAGTCACCGTCTCAAATTCTCTAATTGAAACCTATAAGACTTATTTTGATGCTGATGCAGACTTTTAACAAGGCGCACGATTTTGCCGCTGCTAGCGGCGTTTCAAAACGTCCCGCGCACCACGTTACATAACGTGGTGCCGCTATTTCCCTTGAGTTTAACCGGTTGCAGGCATCCATCCTGGCTTTAATGTAGCGCTCACATTACGGCGACGTTTTAGTTACATTGGCTTTGCTATCCTCCCTGCGTTTCATCAAAAAAATACAGCGGATTGTTGGAGGATAGTAATATGTGCAGGCAATTAAGACAGGTATCGTGGTTGACTCTGTGGGCGCTTCTGTTTGGCGTTCCACTTTTTACCCACGCTGCAGAGGCGCCCGGTGCGCTGACCGTTATAGTCAAAGATCAGAATACTGAGCGGCCACTATCAAACGTGCAGATCACGATCAAGGAACGGGAAACCGATTCCACGCAAACTATAGAAACCGATGCACAAGGTCGTATCGTTGTTGAACAGCTCGACCCCGGTCTCTACTCGGTGAACGTAGCAAAAAGCGGGTTCGCTTCATTGTACGAACCAAGTGTACGCGTGGTTACGCGCAAGAATATCAGGATTGAATTCGAACTTAGAGAAGTGGAAATTGAGAAAGTGGTTGTTCTGGGAAAGCAAACCAATGCATTTGCATCAGCTTCCAGCACCTATCTTGACAGAGAAGCGTTGCGAAGCGCTGTGGGCGGTGGCGCAGATCCGCTCCTCGCGCTGGACGGATTGCCTGGCCTGGCATCCGCCAGTGAATTCGCAAGCTTTAGTGTACGCGGCCGTGGCCCAAGAGATAATTTGTTATTCGTTGATGACTTTCCCTTTGATAAAGCGGTGCACTTTGACGCGACATTAGGTGAAGAGGAAGATGTCGGTGGTGGTGGCCGTTTCTCGATTTTCGCACCGAACGTTATCAGCGGAGCAGAGTTCTCACCCGGCGGGTGGGGCCCTGCTTATGGTGGTCGGGCTGCATCGCTGCTCAAACTGGACGTCGCCGGTGGCAATCCAAGCCCCTCAGCAAGTTTCCGCTACGACCTTGCAGGCTACGAAGTGGGCTACGACGGCCCTATTGGTATCACCGAAGACGCAACGATGCTCGTTTCTGCCCGGCGACTGGACTTCGGCGCTTTGTTTGAAACGATTGACGAACTGGACATTGGGGAACCTGTGTTAAGAGATATCATCGTAAAGTCGGTCATACCAATCAACCAGAACCACACGTTTGAAGTTCTGCTGATGGATACACACGAGGACTATACTCGCGGCGTAACTCACGTTTTCGAATCGCCCAATTTCGAAGATGCTGCGCTGCTGGATTTTGAACAGGATAGTGACTTGTACGGTTTCACATTGCGATCATTGATTGGTGAAAAAGCGGTCTGGACCAATAAGGTTTACTACCGCAAAAGCGACAAGATCAGCTCAGAGGGCGAAGCTTTTCCTGATCTCGTACCTGCGGGATCACCCGCGTCTGATTTTCCGGTGCGGGAAGACATTATTACCATAGGTGAAGATGAAACGGAGATTGGCTGGAGAAGTGATTTTGAGACAGTGAATCAATGGGGTGTGTTCAGTGCCGGTGTTCGGGTAACGCAAATTGAACTGGACTACAACACTGTTCTGGATGGCGACTGGAACCGGTTCATCTACGACGACGATGATTTCAGACCAGACCCCGAGCAGCGTTTTATTGTGCTTGAGCCCGAGAATATCAACTCTTCAATAAGTCAGAAAGAAACGAACTATGCTGGCTACGTCGATCAGGTTTTTGAACTCGGTGACTGGGATTTTGGCACTGGCTTACGGGTCGAACGGGACGGTTTTGCCGATGAAAGCTTCGCGTCGCCCAGGTTCAGCGTCAACTGGCAGCCGGGTAAAATGGTCAGATATTTTGCGACCGCAGGGCTGTTTCATCAGTCGCCACGGTTTTTAGAGCTTGCCGCTAACGAGTCAAACGACCTTAAGACCGAAAAAATCACCCATGGTAGTGTTGGTTTAAAATATTTCCCGAACAACAATTGGTCGGTGTTAACGGAGGCCTATTATCAGAACCTCGACGACCTGGTGGTAGACCTTGATCGGGCAAGCGGAACCTTTGCCAACATTGGTGACGGCACATCGTACGGCGTCGATATCGTGATCATGGGTACGGTCTTCGAAGGCCTTTACGCGACCGCAACTTACTCTTACAACGATGCTGAAGTCGACCGCAAAGACGGTCGCGGTGAGGTAGCCGCAGAATTCAGCCGCAAGCATGTCGCCACCCTTGGCCTGACCTGGGAAATCAGCGACCGCTGGAAAGTCGCCGGGCGCTACAAATATCTTTCCGGCAGGCCAGACGACGAATTTATTATTCACTCAGACGTATTGGGGCCAGGACAACCGCTACGCTACTCGAAAGAGATCACTGAGCGCAATGTCGGTCGCAAAAGCGGTTCAGGTTTGTTGAACGTTCGCGTTGACTATCGGCGCGCATTTGGCCCCATAGATATCACCGCCTTTCTCGATGTCATCAACGTAACGGCAGCATCGTCGAGCGATGACAGCGAATTTGACTACCGCCGTGGCGTTGAAGTGAAGGACGATAGCGAAGCCGAGCCACTGATTGGTCTGCGACTGGACTATGCTTGGTAAATCGTGCCTGGTAAGGGAGGGCAGCAGATGATAGGCAAACTTGGTGAAGCGCCGATTAGAGTGTTGATTGTCGAAGATAACCGCGACATTTGTGAGAACATTGCCGCATATCTCGAAAAGCATAGCTATATTCTGGATTTTGCCTATGACGGTATTAGCGCGATGCACCTTGCGTTGACGAATCCGTTCGACGTTATTGTTCTGGATCTGATGCTTCCGGGGATGGATGGCCTGAGTTTCTGCCAAAAGCTGCGCGCTGATGCCAAACTGGAAACGCCCGTGCTTATGCTAACGGCCAGAGACACCCTTGACGATAAACTGAAAGGCTTTGCGGCGGGGGCGGACGACTATCTGGTCAAGCCATTCGCATTACAAGAGCTGCATGCGCGACTGCAGGCGCTGTACAAACGCAGTCACGGAAAAACCGACAACCTTTTAACTGTTGGTGAGCTGACTCTGAACAGATCCACGCTGCAGGTGCATCGCGCGGGACGGCGCGTTGATCTCAACCCTGCTGGCATGAAACTACTGCAACGACTGATGGAAGAGGCGCCGTCTGTTGTGGCTCGCGATGCTCTTGAAACCTTGCTGTGGGCTGACGAGCGCCCCGATGGTGATGCGCTTCGCTCGCATATGTACAAGCTGCGGCAGGCCATCGACAGGCCGTTTGAAAGCCCGCTGATTCATACGGTGCACCGCATCGGGTACCGCATTGCAGAGGATACTTAGAGGCTATTTATCTTTCATATACGCGCTCTGCTGGCGGCCATTTTATTGTCCAGCAAGGCAACAGGAGTAAAGTTTAGTGGGCCTAAATAAGCGACTGATAACGCCGTTGGGCGGAAAAATGGCCCCAGCCCTATGGGTTGAGGCTAAAAATGGCTCACTCTGCGTTGCGCCCGGTTCGTTTAGATGGCTAAACCACACCACTCGCGCCTTGATTGAGCCATTTTTATCTCTCAACAGAGGGGTATATGAAAGATAAACAGCCTCTCATGTACCGGCACAGTTTGCGCAAGCGTGTCGCATTTGCATTTGCGATCTGTGTTGCTGTACTCAGCGTGGCCTGGGGATTCGCTTTCCTGGCTGCGATCAGGCTGACCGAAGACCGAGTGCTGACGCAACAGCTACAGGTAGCCGCCGAAAGCTATCCTGCTGCAACAATGAACCTTCGCGGCTACGATGACGTTGCCAGCTTGCCGGAATCACTGAGGGATTGGGCGCAAACAAACCCCGCTGAGGGATTGTACGAATTCGAATCCGAAGAGTTGCATGTCGCAGTGCTGTCTGCCGACAATGAAGAGCCATCAGCCGAAAATGAATCGCCGCGCGCCTTTGTGGTTTTCGATGTTGCCGGGATTGAGGCGGCATCGTCAGAGGACTGGTGGTTGCTGCTCGTTATCACCGGTGTCGTCGGTACGCTGGGTGTTCTTGGTTTCGGGCTGGGAGTTGTTGTGATGCGCAGAGCTGTCGCCCCAGTGGCGCAACTGGCCAAAGTGGTCGCTGATATCGACCTGGAACAACTATCGGGCGAAGATTATAAACGTATAGAGTCTGGCCGGTTCGGTGATGATGAGGTTGGTGTGCTCGCTGGGGCCATTGAGAAGACCCTTGAGCGTATCAGCGCTTTTGTTGCCAGGGAGCGCTACTTTACCAGTTCAGCCAGTCATGAGCTGCGCACGCCAATCACGGTAATTACAGGTGCGCTTGAGCTGCTGGAACAAAGCGAGCTGTCAGCGGCCGATGTGAAGGCGCTGGATCGGGTGAGGCGTGCCACGCTCGACATGAAAACCACCATTGAAATGTTCTTGTGCCTCGCCCGCGAAACTGACGACGGCTTTTATGACGAGCAGTTTTTAGTGATGCCGCTGGTGAGCCGGGCGATAGATCAGCAGCGCTACCTGCTGAGCGGAAAATTGGTCGATGTTGATATCGACGAACTCGCAAACCCCAGCGTTTGCGGACATCCGCAGGCTTTTGCTATCGCGGTCAATAATCTGGTGCGAAATGCGTTCGAGCACACCCTCGACGGGCAGGGACCGATCAAGATTCGCATCAAAGAGCATGAGCTGTCAGTCACCAATCAGCTGAGCCGTGACGCTGATGGGCGGCAGACGCCGACCGAGGCGTCGTCTCACGGCTATGGTCTGGGTCTGGGTATCGTGCAAAGGCTGTGTGAGCGCAATGGCTGGTCGTTTTCGCTGCAGGTTGATGAGGCGCGTTTAGCCGCCCGTCTTTCGTGGAAGGATTAACGGACACTCCTGTGCTGTCGGGTCTGATGAAGATGAGTTTTACATTGACACTTTCGGCATTTCTTAGCCAGACGTGCCGGTATTGCCTAAGTTTCCCCTGAATTCGCCTTCGACAAGAACCATAAGGGAATAAACAAGACAGTTTGGGATACGGGATCAGTGGATTCGGGGGGCAGGTCTGATGCACTGTGCGTGGCGGGTGTTAACGACTGAACAAGGGGTCGTAAGACTTGACGTTCATTCATATGAACGTGGGTGTGCCAGTCGGCCAGCACCCTGGTTCACGGTGTTAGACAAAGCAGTTCACCACAGCCTGAAAATCTGGCAGACTGAATTCTTAACCAGCGAAACAGAGAGCCACAATGGAAAGTAGCCCGAACCACCACACAGGGAGCCAGTGCCGTTTGCAACCCCACAGTATTTTCAGGCAGTCGCGCTTTCCGCGGCTGCTGACCAGCACTTGTTTTCGGACTTCGGCCGCTGGACTAGCAACAGGTTGCTCGCCGTTTAAGCGCGCGACAGGCCATCAGTCTGGTTAGTCGATAAATTCGGTCTGGTATGTCGATTATCCAGTGTTGGCTTCGACTAGTTGTTACATACAAGGTACAAGTCAGAGAAAACTGTAATGAGCAAAGTATTTGTAAACATCGGACTTAGTCTGGACGGCTATATGGCACCAGAAGGCATGACCTTAGAAAATTGGGACAGCCCGGAGTACAAGGAGTGGGGAGCGAAGTGGGGTACGATGATGAGCTGGATCCTGAAACAGCAGTACTTCCGCGAGAACCTCAACTTCGGGCCAGGCGGAGAGACCGGTGCGGTTAATGACATGCTTCGCTACACCATGGAGCGTAGCGGCGCAAACATCATGGGCATGAGAATGTTCGAGCAAGGCGAGGTCTCATGGCCCGATGAGGCGCCGTTTCACACTCCGGTATATGTTCTTACCCATGAGAAGCGCGAACCCTGGGTCCGACCCGGTGGAACAACATTCTACTTCGTCAATGACGGCCCCGAAAGTGCCCTTGAACAGGCCAGAGAGTCCGCAGGTGATCGCGATATCCGCATCTCGGGAGGCGCGAATGTAATCCAGCAGTATTTAAATCTGGGTGTTATTGATGAGCTGGAAATTGCCCTGGCGCCGGTATTATTTGGCGGTGGAAGGCGCCTGTTTGAGAACCTGCACCAGGCTATGCCAGAGTTTTGTATTGACGAGGTGCTGAATACTCCCGATGCTGCCCATTTGCGCTATGTGCGAGCCTGAGGACCTGAACGGCAATTGAGGAGGTTCTGGTTTACAAAGGGAGGGTTTTGATAAATTCTATACTTTTACGCCACCGCCAAAGGACGCCGCAATGCCGCACTCAGGTGTATGGTGTTGGTGCCAAAGGAGAGGATAGTGAATACAGCGAATAATGTTCTCAGCACTTACCTGCATTTTCGGGATAACGGCAGGGCGGATGTATTGCCCGTTTCGGAGTCATTCTGGAACGAGCTGGCAGCCGGCAAGCATTCCGAGCTGAATCAGGGGCGGTTAATGTCGGCGTTTACTTTTTCCACGCCCTGGTCGACCTGGGAGCGCCATCCGGCAGGAGAAGAGCTGGTGATGCTGCTCTCAGGTGCCGCTACGGTCGTGCTTGAGGAATCCGGGGTGGAGCGTGAGGTAAATCTGAATGAGCCAGGCGCATTTGTTCTTGTGCCGCAGAATGTGTGGCACACAGCAAGAACACAGGTGCCAACCACCATGGTGTTTCTGACACCGGGAGCCGGTACCGAACATCGTGACGTTGGCGCCTGACCCCGTATTCACTGTGCAAATGCCGTAAGTGCGATGCGTTATAGTTACTGACTCAGTCTTGAAGTTTGTACGGCATAGCCGTATATTTAATTGATGCTATTCATCGAAACCTCAACTTTCACCAAGCTATTGCCGAACTACCTCACGGATGAGGAATACCGTGGACTGCAAACGTATCTTTTGCAGAAGCCGGATGCGGGCGACCTTATAAAGGCTCAGGTGAGGTTCGCAAGGTTCGATGGGCACCAGCGGGTTCGGGAAAGAGCGGTGGTATCAGAGCCATTTATTACTGGAAAAAATCTGACCATGAGATATGAATGCTCACGCTGTACAGTAAATCAGAGCGCGCCAGTATTCCTGGCTATATGCTCAAGCAGATAGCGGAGGCAATCAAAAATGAGTGACAGAAACCTTGGGACAGAGATTCTTGATGGCATCAATGAAATCAAGCAGTTCAAGAAGGGCAAATTGGCTCTACGAACGCATGAGCTTTCAGAGCCGTCGCCCCCTAAAGTAATCAGGATGAAGTTGAACATGTCTCAATCCGCGTTTGCGGGACTAATGGGTGTGAGCGTGCGAACCCTACAAGACTGGGAACAGGGGCGTAGGGAGCCACAAGGCCCTGCTGTTGCTCTTTTGCGCATTGCCGAGCAACACCCGGAAGTCTTCAATCAGCTTCACTGACCAAAGTGAGGTATAACCAGGCCGTGCTCCGGATGCCAAACCCTCCGCTTCGCTGCGGCTTTGTAACCGATGCGGGCAGGCGTTGTGGCCTCCCAGGCGCTCGTTCCGGAAGAGGCATCCCGGTCAATTTCCCTGTCACTCATTCAACTGTTCTTCAGCCATGATGGGAACAGAATCAGCCAGGTTGTGCGCAGTCGTTACCCGCCATACTGAGTTGCCTACGTCGTCAGCCACCAGCAGACCACCACGCCCATCCAATGACACACCTACTGGCCGCCCGCGGGCGTTACCCTCTGCGTCCACGAAGCCCGACAGCACGACCCGGATTGGGCCGGACGGGCGACCATCGGTGAAGGGTACAAAGACAACTTCATAGCCGTTCAGTGGCCGGCGGTTCCAGGAACCATGCAGGCCGACAAAGGCGCCCTCAGCAAAACCGGCCACGGTGCTGTTGTTGAAAGCCAGACCCAACGGCGCCACATGTGCGCCGAGAGCAAAATCAGGTGAGACTGCGCGAGCCACCAGCTCTGGTTTTTGGCGGCTTACGCGTGTATCAACGTGCTGGCCGTAGTAGCTGTATGGCCAACCGTAGAACGCACCCCGGCGAACCGAAGTCAGGTAATCGGGCACCAGATCGCTGCCGAGTTCGTCGCGCTCGTTGACAACCGCCCACAACGCACCGGTGCCAGGCTCCCAGTCCAGGCCCACCGGATTGCGCAGGCCTGAAGCAAATTCCCGGGTAGCACCGGTGGCAACATCGATCTCTATCAGGTTATTCAGATCAGAGATGGTCTGTTTTGAATCTGTTGCTGTAGTCATGAAATCGTCCTCACTGATGATTAGGGTTCAAGCGATAAGTGCGACGTACAACACAAACTAAGCGCCATCAGGGATCTTTTTGCTGCGCCTGACTGGACCGATCGCCGAATAATAAGTGTAATTCTCTGCGATCTGCACATTCTGTGCGACAGCGAACGTTCAGGAACCCGGAAGCTCCAGAGATCTGAAGATAAGTCTTATATTCCAGTTTTGAGCCGTCCGACCACAGATACGACAAGGCGCGGTCTGGCTCCTTAATGCATATGCGCTTCGGGCTATGTTCAGCTTTCTGATATCTTGCTCAAGCCCGGCATTTTGCGTACTTTATAAAGCACAACCAACGGCTGTACGGCGATCGCTTTTCGCGCCGCCTCGTGGCTCCAAACCGGCGCGTGAGCCTGGCGTTGGCACCAAGGGAGACAATAATGAACACAGCAAACAACGTTCTCAGCACCTACCTGCACTTCCGGGGCGACGGCAGGGTAGATGAATTGCCGGTTTCGGGGTCATTCTGGAGCGAATTGGCAGTCGGCAAACATTCCGAGCTGAATCAGGGGGCTTATGTCCGCGTTTACTTTTCCACACCCTGGTCGACCTGGGAGCCTGATAGCATGATACGTAACTTTCTATCTCAATTTATGATTGCGCTTATACTGACCGGGTTAGCTGGCTGTACATCTCCTCATCAGACTCAGAGGCCTGAGAGTGAGGCGGCTGCGCCTTCTGGCTATCTCTACCGTACACCACCGCGAACCGATGACGGGTGGCAAACAACCTCTCTTGCCAACAAGGGAATTGATCCTGCACTTGTTACTGAGATGATGGAGCAGATCCATGCCGGAAGTTACACGGGTATCAGCAGCGTCCTGCTCGTTCGCGACGGTGTTCTCGTACTGGATGAGTATTTCGGTGAGTCAGAGCGAGACAGCCTACACTCGATGCGCTCGGCTTCGAAGTCCATCACCTCGGCCCTGATCGGTATCGCTCTCGACAAAGGCTGCATCCCGACGCTCGATGCGCCACTGCTGGCCTATTTCCCGGAATACGAGGGCGAGATCGAGAACTGGGATGATCGGAAGCGAGACATCACACTCGCCCACGTGCTGACAATGACATCGGGGATCCGTGGCAACGAGGACGCCATGTACCCCACGGACGATTGGATCAAGTTTTACTTCGACCAGCCCCTGGCGGCAACGCCGGGCGAGAAGTTTTCCTATGCTACGAGTGGGGTAGTGACGCTAGGTAACGTTATCACACGGGCTTGCGACCTCCGCATTCCAGCGTTTACCGATCGTTACCTGTTTGGTCCGCTGGGTATTGCAGATTACCGGTGGCCCATCACCAACTCACGGGGAAGCCAGGGTCTCGCCATGACTGGTGGCGGGCTGAACTTGCGACCACGGGATATGGCTAAGTTCGGGCAGTTGTACCTAAACGGAGGTGTCTGGGAGGGGAGGAAATTGATCCCCGAAGCGTGGATTGAGGAGTCGACGCGCAAACATGCCACGAGTGACCTCCACGGCGAAGATTTCGGATATCTGTGGCGGATGATCGACCGCACAGTGGAAGGCCACACGATACGCTCGTTCGAGGCCTGGGGAAACGGCGGGCAGTTCGTCATGGTATTCCCTTCGCTCGATCTCGTTGCTGTATTTACCGGCGAGAACTACGGGCTATTCCCGGAAATGGAGCAGCCGTTTGAGATGGTTGAGCGGTATATTCTTCCGGCGTTGATGCGAAATGCTAGGCCTTAGCACCCTAAACCAGGAAACTGAACGGAGATCCAATCCCATCGGCTTTAACGAACACGCATTAATAACTCAGAACGGAATAAATGAAGTTTGCATCATTTAAACCACAAATCTCTTTCATTACCCCTGGGGCAGGTTATCGTGAGCAAGCCGTTCTGTAACTCCGCGCTTTTTCGGAACGGCTAATGTCATAAATTGATTATCTTCTACAGAGATCGGATAGCACCTATACTGGGTTTAACAGAGCGGCATTGGCTCTATGGATGAGGGAACTTCGACCATGTTTTTCAGGATCTACAATAAACTTCCCGCTCCGGTCAGGCACTGGCTCGGCATTTTGGGTGCGGCAAGCCAGAACTGGCTGGCCAGTCAGGCCTTTATTTACGCCGCAGCGCTGGCGTTTTTCACGGTTTTTTCCATCGCGCCGATTCTGGTAGTGGTGGTTACTCTGGTCGGGCTGGTAATTGGCGAGCGGGCTGTACAGGGGCAGCTCTTTGAGCAGCTAGAGGGAACGCTCGGTTCGGAAGCTGCAGGCGTGGTGCAGACGGCAGTGATTAATTCACAGATCGACCAGAGCGGCATCTGGCCGGCGGTGATCGGGATCGCGGCCACCATAGTCGGTGCCACCACGGTTTTCGCGCAGATGCAGCAGTCCCTGAATCAAATCTGGGACGTTACGCCACGGCCTACCAGGAACAGCCTGTGGGTCTTCATCAAGAGCCGCTTGTTGTCGCTGACCATTATCCTGGCTATCGGCTTTATTCTGCTGGTTTCGCTGTTGTTGTCTGTGGCTTTGCGCGGCGTGATGGCGTTTGCGGAGGAATGGCTGCCGGTTCCGGGTTGGGCAATGGTGGGAATGGAACTCGTTCTGTCACTGCTGGTGATCACGCTGCTGTTCGCGGCGATGTTCAAGATCCTGCCCGACGTGCTGTTGTCCTGGCGGGACGTTCTGCTCGGTGCGTTTATCACCGCGGTGCTGTTTACGGTGGGCCGTTCTCTTATCTCCATCTATCTGGCCTATACGGCAACGGCATCGGCCTATGGTGCCGCCGGCTCTCTGGCGCTGCTGCTGCTTTGGGTGAACTATTCCTCGATGATCCTGCTGTTCGGGGCAGCGTTTACCCGCGCGCACCTCGAAGGCAGGGGCATGTCCGTCCGCCCCAAAAGCACGGCAGTTATTGTGCACCGGCAATTGATTGATGAAGTGCAGGAGAGCTGAGCTTAACGCCGCAGTTTTCCTGCAAGATTTGGCGCCGAGGCTGTTAACCCTCATAGTTGTGAGTAGTCTCTGTACCGGACGGAAAGCCAGCAGTTTTTTCCGCTCCGGCAATAATTATCGTCAATGGCTTCAGTGAGTATCAGTTTGGTTGCTATAGTTGAATTATCCTCATTATACCGTTGCAGTGATTCACTATGCGTTTGCTACTCGGCTGTTGTCTGGGTTTATTGTTATCTGCCGGATGTTTTGCCCGTGAAAACTCTGGCCCTGAGCTGCATTTTCTGACTGAGCACAGCCCGCCGTCGCAATATTTAAATGAAGCTGGCGAAATCGATGGTGTCACTATTCAGTTGATCCGGCACCTGCAAACGCAGCTGGATGAGCGGTTACGCTTTACCTTATTGCCCTGGGCCAGGGCGCTGAAACTCGCCAGGCAACGGCCTAATACCGTATTGTTCGAAACCGTGCGCACTCCAGCCAGGGAGCCATATTTCCAGTGGGTCGGGCCGATAAAGCTATTTGATATGCAGCTTTACACCTCACCTGAAGTGGTTGCCCACCCGGCTGATTTCAGCGAAGAGAACCTCAGAGCCTGTGCCTATCGCAGTTCGGCGCAACTCGGATACTTTAAACAGTTAGGTTTTGAGGCAGGGCACAACCTGTCGGTGGTGGCTAATGCCCATGAGTGTCAGGTGATGGCAGAACGGGGCAGAACAGATGTGATCGCACTGAATGCGCTGCGCTATGGTGATTTTTTTCAGCTCGGAGAGCTGACTCTACAGCGTTGGAAGCCACTTTATCGATCCTATCTGTACCTGGCATTTTCACCTGATATTCCAAAGGAGCGGGTGCAGTGCTGGCAAGATGCACTAAAGCAAAGTTATATGGATGGCACTATGCGCCGTTTGTATCAGGAAGACTACCCGGAGGATATGATTGAACAGCTGGAAACCTACTGGCAAGCTAAGTATTAGCTGGTGCCCATTCAGGCTTGATGGCTGCCCCCTTAACTGAGGTCATATCAAATCATGAAAATAGGTTTTGTAAGTAAGAAGACAGGTCTTGGTATTCACACCATCAGGTACTACGAAAAACAAGGCTTGCTCAAAAAGCCCGGGAAGGATGCAAGTGGCCATAGAACATACCAGTCAAAGGATGTTGAGATATTAGACTGGATTTCATGCATGAAAAACTCAGGCATGTCGCTGAATAAGATTAAAACATACACAAGCGCTTTCTATACTGACGACAAGAATGCCTGTATTGAGATGCTGGAAGAGCATTTGCGGCACTTACAGGTGCAGCACAAAAACATCAGTCACTACATTGAGGTGACAAAAAATAAGATTTTCAGATTCAAAAACCCTTGATCTAGAGCATGGTCCAGGTTGTTAACTTTACTCCCATACCATTAAATGGAGTAAAGCAATGAAAGTAAAAGTAGCCATCGTTGATGCTTTTGTAGACGGTGATAAAGGCGGTAACCCTGCAGGTGTCGTACTTGATGCCGATCAGTTATCGGGCAAACAGAAGCTTGAAATAGCGAGCAAAGTGGGACTTTCTGAAACGGCGTTTGTGTCCAAATCAGACTCAGCGGATTTTAAGCTCGACTTTTATACCCCGCAAAAACAAATCGCTCACTGTGGGCATGCAACGATTGCAACATTCAGCCTTTTGTCCCAGCAAGGCCTGGTGCCCAATAAAAATACCTCTAAAGAAACCATTGATGGTAACAGAGACATTGAGGTGATGGGGGACTTTGCCTATATGGGGCAAACGGCGCCTGAGTACAACGCGCCAGTGCTGGATCACAGTGAGGTTTATGCCGCAGCAGGGGTCAGTGACAGCCGGGTGCTTTGTGCACCGGCCATCGTCAATACGGGCAATTCATTCTTGATTATTGGAGTCAAAACGCTCAGCGACTTAGCGAGTTTGACTCCGGATTACCAGAAGATTGAAGCAATCTCAGAAGAGTACGACCTGATTGGTTTTTATGTCTTTACGCCTGAAACCAACAAGAGCGGGAGAGATGCCAGTACAAGAATGTTTGCTCCCCGTTACGGTATTCAGGAGGAATCAGCCACAGGCATGGCTGCGGGCCCTCTTGCCTGTTATCTGTATCAGTTTATGGGTATGCACCAGCAAATATTCCTCATCGAGCAGGGCTATTCAATGCAGCCGCCTTCTCCAAGTTGTATTGAAGTTGTACTGGAACGGGAGGGAGAAAAAATAACCGGCCTCAAAGCAGGAGGAACAGGTAAGCCCTCAAGGTACGAGGAAATTGAGATTTAATAACCTTTCCAGGGGAGCCTCTGCTCCCTGAGTCTGGTGGTATCCGTCTGTTAGCCGACATATATCCGGATAAGAATGCATGTGGATCTACGGGTTAAGAGAGCTTCTGTCGTACCCCCTTAAACGCCTGAGCCGTTAGCGCAACCCGCTGGCCAAGGTAACGAGCAGTGACACAATCTGCCTCATTCAATACACCATCCGGTGAGTGGGCAATCAGGCCGGACTGAGCCCCCAGCCTGTTGCGCCGCTCTTCCACTGAGTTGCATGGGATATCCAGACCAACCCAGAGCATGCCATGCTGGTTGGCGAAAACCTGAAGGTACTGGATCGTATGCAGCTGATCGCCACTGAAATTACTGCCAATGGTAAAACCCGCAGCAATTTTATTGGCCCAGCCCTGTTTTTCCCAGCATTCAGAGGTGGCATCGGCGAAGGCTTTGAACTGGGCCGATACTGTTCCCATAAAGGTTGGTGAACCGAAGACAATCGCATCGGCCTGCTCCAGTTGGCTCAATACGTGGCTATTAGAGTAGCGACCTTCGAGAATATCGTTACCTTTTACCGCCAGAATGATTGCAGAGGTACCCTGCACAGACCGGGCCCCTTCAGCTACTGCTTCTCCAAGCCCCCGGGTGGTATCCGTAACGGAGTGATAAATTACGGCTATCTGAGTCAAGATTGTTCCTTTTTGTTCTCTGTGAAGACCAATAGCATAAAACCTCAACTTTTATTGAGGTCAACAGCGAGGGAAGATTTTTATAATCGCCATGATCAGAGCGGGTATTTTTTATGAACGCTGGCGTTTTTCTGAAGCCACATGATGAGGCCGCGGTTTCTCTGCTTCTGAAAATCACCCTGCTGTTGTCGATTTCAGATTTCTTAGAACGACAAATATGAAAACTAATCAAACAGGAGAGTGAGGCATGCAAGTTTATTGGATTAAAGCTCAGGCACCGCTGCGGGATGACCCAAATATTCTTAGCTGGCTGGGCGGACTGATGCAACTTCCAGCCTGGGCCGATCCCTGGCCTGCTTGACTAGGTGATTGAGGGATCTTCATCATCGGCAAAAATTAAAAACTCATCATTTTTGTCGCGACTCTTGACGCCTTTTGCGACATACATGGCTTTATCAGCCAGGGCAATCAGCTCTTTTATATCGCTTTTGTGGTGAGGAAACATCGCAGCTCCCATACTGGCTCCGACCCTGACTTCTGTCTCAAACTCCTCCAGCGGATAGGGTTGGCTGATAAAGTCGAGCAATTGTTGACACAGCTCCATCACCCGCTGACGATCGGTACCATCAATAATCAGAACAAACTCATCACCACCCCAACGACCACCTGTATCAGTTTGCGACAAGGTATTGCGGATCCCTTCTGCGATGTATCTGAGGATGCTGTCGCCGGCTGAATGGCCGTATCGGTCATTTACCTGCTTAAACCAGTTCAAATCAAACAGCACCAGAGTAAAAGGTTCACCCTTGCTGACTTTCTCATCCAGTTTGTTTTCGAGTCCGTGGCGATTGAGAAGCTCAGTGAGCGGATCATACTGGGCTTTACGTGACAGGGCTTTGAGCTCTTCGTGCTGTGAGGAGATATCATGCAGGGTAATCTGTTGATATTCACTGGCATCATCACTTTTAAAGTTTGACACCACCATCTGCACCCAGCACCCTGGCTTATCAGGCGGCGTTCTGAGCTTAAATTCACCCAGCGCCACATTGTTCGTTTTTAACGCCGGCACGATGGTGTTCAGCATAGCGGTGGGTGCAGCAAACAGATCACAAAGCAAAGGTCCGTGCTGAGTTGAGTCTGTGACGCCCAATGAGTCAAGCAAGCGTTCGAACGCCAGATTATGCAACATGACGTTGCCTTTAATGTCGGCCAGTACTATGGGTGAAATGGAATTCTGGAACATCAATCTGAATTTCTTCTCCAGCGCTTCAATCTGTGCCCTTAACTGCCGCTCAGACTTTAACTGATGCTCTGCCTTACTGAGCAACTGGTTGATATCCTCTACCAGTGATCCTAATTCACTTTGCTGGTGAAAGTCGGCTTTAGGCAAACGGCCTTCGGTTCCGGGCTCTATATTGTGTAAGGTTTTGGCAATCCGGCTAAGGGGGCGGGTCACCAGATAATAGGCTGCCACCATCACAAACAGGGTAACTAAAAAGGCCAGGAACAACATGGCCAAAGCACTGCCCCGGGCGATATCTTCGGCCCGGGACTGGATATATTCCTGATCCAGATACAGGTGAAGCTCCCCTAATTTTTCATCCGGCTGAAATATGGAGTAAATATTATAAATTTCCGGCGTCGCGCTGGTGGTTCCATCAGTACCGCTGCTGACCCGCAAACCACTGAATTGCATATGGGCGGAAGCCACCATTTCATTATTGGTCAGGCCATCCACCAGCTCCTGAGCCAGATCCGTTCCCTGCTCGCCAAGGTAAGCGGCACTGGCGGCGGTCTCTTTGACGGTGATAAACAGGCTTTCTGCCTGCTGGGTGCTGACTTTGATTTCCTGCTTTACGGTCAGTTGATAGAATAAAAAAGTGCATAGTAATGTGACCGAAACCGCAGTTCCACCAACGCCTAAGGCAATTCTGACAACTAAACCAGATCTATTCATACAGTCGGTATACCACCTTTACATTGTCTGTAATCGCACTTTTTGGAATATAGGCAATCGCCATTGTATTGTTTGCCACATAATCCAGTACCGAGGGTAAATCCGCGTGTGTCATCGGAGGGCTGACTTTACCGGAGAAGCGAATGCGCGACCAATACGCGTTGACCCGCGCCACCGGAATACCTAACAAGCTCTGATAAAAGCCGGTACGCAATTTGCTGTTCATTTCAAAATCCAGCGGAAACGCCTTTGAGCCCCCCGGGAATGCAGTACGCTTACCCATATAGATATCGATTAGCTCGTTTTTATTTATCTTCGAGGTAGGGTTTTGCGGGTTAACCACCACCACGAATTCTTCTGATGCACGGGCATCCTGAACCGGCATAGTCAGGCTCAGAATGAAAACTGGGATAATGGCTGCAAACTTCATTCAGAACACCCAACTGACTTCAACAAACAGCGCATTCACCGTTCCGGTCGAACGAGGCCCTGAGCGTGTTTCAACCGGTGGCTGCCAGAGAGAACTGCCCGAGCCGTAAATCCGGCTTCTGTCCCACTGTACTTTCAGCGCCGTGGTGTCATTAAAGTTCCAGCGCCAGCCAACAGACAGTGTGTTTTGATTAATATTGTAAAAGTCATGCAGAAAGTCAGCCCCGATGTATAAGCCAAGTGCATCCGGGCTCAGTGACAGAGTGCCGACATCGATACCTTCCAATAAGGATTCGTCACGGTCGGTAGCCGCATGAGATACCGAAGCGGTAAACTGATGACTGCCATAATTGTAGATAGCAGCAAGATAACCGCTGTTAAGATCATTTACGGTTTCCGTGGTGCTTTGCATGTGCGCAATTTCACCCTGCAGGGTTATTGCAGGGAAATGATATTGCCCGCCAAAGGAGGTAAAGCTGATGCTTTCATTATCCAGGTTCAGTCTTAATGCGTCGGACACTGCATCGGGCCATGCCGCGTTTAAAAAGGGAATTTGTGATAATGCAATGTTGCCTTCAATCAGAGGCTGAGCTACCTGATTGTCAATACGGGTGCGGGTGTGATTCAGCCCCAACTCCCATTCAAAGGACTTCAGATCTATGGCCAGCCCCCACACATCATCCAGTTTAAAGTCCCGTCCGCTTTGTGTGTTTGCCGCTGACACCAGTTCTTTGGTTTCACCATAAAAGGCTTTGACACTCAGCGTGTTCATGGCGATGTTGGTATGATATTCCGCGTCTATGCCATCGATATGCCGGTGCGGAATGATGCCATAGAGTTCACTGGGAACTTTGGCGAATGAGTGGGCAAAACCAATATCGCGATACTCTGTCATTAAAAACAGATCAAAGGGTAAGCGTCCGGCCCGAAATCGCCACCGGCTATCAGGGGCGTAGCGTAAAAAGGCCAGATTAGTCAGTGTATCCAGATTGATGTCGCGCTGACTGCGATAGAGTAACTGCGCCGTCACATCCCATTGACTGTTGATATGCCAGTCAACCTGGACACCAAGATTAGAGTGATGCTCAAAGCTCCATTGCCCGTCAAACACCTCACTGGTCAGCGAATAGTCGCGGCGATAGCCGAGCTCATCGGAATCAGCGGTGACCACAGCCAGAGAGCCAAAGCCAGACCATTGAACGTTCTCATTACCGTAGGCCGGTAGCCCCCAGAATGGGAGTATACACAGCATAATTGCGCCGGTTCTGTGTAGTGAATGCAGGTACCCGTTAAAATTAATACAATTGAAAACGTTTTTTCTCATCAAGCTTTAACCAACGTATTTGGAAATCAGTACAATCAATGGAGAAATGCCAACTTCCTCCCTATTTTTAAGTGTTTGTGCTCAGTTTGCACGACAGACTTATAAATATTGTTCATCCTTAGTCTAGGCATAAATCTCTGATATCTCATATATTAACCTAATAAAAGACATTACAGTCAGATACTTAACCATTGCAATCGCGATGGTTTACGGCGACTCAGGCGCTTAGATGCAGTCTGTTATTATGCCTTTTTAAAAAAACGGACTACAGAATTGTGTATGTTGTTTAACATGACCAGAGCCCTGATATAACTTAACGACTGCCCCGGATTCGTCGGGCCATTGCTGCCGATGGAAAATAAATCCGGCCCTGACTAACCGAGGTGATAATGGCGAAATGTGTTTTCTTGTTTGTATTGGCTTTGTCTCTGGTATCGCCAGCAGTGCAGGCATGTGAGAAAACGGTCCGGGTGATGGACTTTCCTCCATACAACTATCTTGTTGATGGCCAGTGGCAGGGACTGGATATTGAATACAGCAGGAGTTTGCTGAGTGCACTGGGTTGTCAGCCGGTTTTTATCTCTCTGCCGTTTGCCAGGGCGCTTGCGCTTTTAAAACAAGGCAAACTGGATATGATGTTCCAGTTGTCTGACACTGCCGAACGACGCAAGTATCTCGATTTCGTGGGACCGACGCATCATGAAAAGCTGATTCTGGTTACCCGCGAAATACCAGACAGCTTCTATTCTCTGGACGACATCGAAAGGGGAAACTACAACATTGGTATTCAGCGGGGCGTGTACATGGGGCAGGCATTTGAATCCCGTTTTCGTCAGAGCGCCCGTTTCAGATCGAAATTTTCAGTGCTGTATGAGCTTGAACCTCTGGTTAATATGCTTATAAAAGGGCGTATAGATGGCTTTGTCGCCGAGTCAGAGAACATCTATTATGCTCAGAAACATGATCCTGATTATCAGAACATCAAGATCCATCCGCTTGTTCTGAATCAGGCTCCGGTCTACGTCGGCCTGGCGAAAGCCAGCTTCTCACCTGCGCAGGTTAAAATAATGCAGCAGGTCTTGAGCACACTAACCGAATCACCGGTGGACAAATCAGTATCAGAACACAGAAACTGACTAAAAACAGAGTCAATGGATATTGAGGAAATCGGGGATGATGAGGTTATTTGGGCTGCTAAGTTCATATCAGAACATTATTCTGACACACCATTTCTTGGGCTATAGTGACGTTTCAGCCACTGGCTTAAGCCTTCCAGGCCCGGAAACAACACCCGCTCGGTAATATTGGACTGATCCAGCTTATCGCGGATTTCCCATTTCAGGCTGGCAGGAATAATCACTTGCTGGGAGTCAGTCTGGGTCTGGTCGATCAGATCCTGGAGCGCCAGTTCGGCATTGGACGCCACAGAAAACAGGGCGTGTTGGTTGATGATGCGTCCGTCCAGAGATGGCGGTTCGAAAAACAGAAAAAAGTCAGACTGACCAAGCTGGTCAAATACCTCCAGTTCGCCTACCAGTTGTGTTAACAGCTCCACGGTAAACACATTGCCACCGGTTCTTTCCAGTTGCCGGGCCATATCCACCGGCAGTTGTTTAAAAGAGTCGTGATAGTTTACCTTCCAGATCACCGCATCTTCATTACTCAGACCAATATCGGCGGTGGCAAAATGCATCGCTACCATGGGTGAGTAGGTCCAGTCCAGCAGGCGGGTGGGCAGCCCATGATGTTGTGCCAGAGTCAGCCAGTGCCAGATGGAACGATTGGTATCAAAGCTGTCATGGCCATATTTCTGAAAGTTTCTGAGCAGGTGACGTTCCAGTTGAGCATAGTTGCCGCCAAGGCGGGCCAGAGAGGTTTTTAAATCAAAGCGGCTGTCAGGCAGGCCGCGGAATACATAAGGGGAGCGATAACGGGCAATAGCCGGATTCCAGGAGCCATCGAACAGCACTTCCTGTAAATGTTCCCATGATTGGGCGACAAGAGTTTTCATCAATACCTCTCTATCAACATCCCATAACAGCAGTGTAGTCAGCTTTTATGACGAAATAAGGAAAAAGTGCAAGGTATTCAGAAGATAAAAGGGCAACAGCACTGCCTGAAGGCAGTACTGTTTAACCTAAATTCGGCAGTTTAACCGATCAGAGGATAGCGCTCAGCGCATCGGCGATATAATCCACATTCGAGGTGCTGATACCGGCGATATTCACGCGGCTGGAGTCAACGAAATAGATGGAATAGTCGTTGCGCATCTGTTGCACCTGCTCAGGGCTGATACACAGATAGGAAAACATGCCTTTTTGACTGTTAATAAACTCAAAGTCTTTGCTGGCGCCTTTTTCTTTCAGCTTGCTGACCAGCAGACGGCGCAGGGTCTGCATCCGCTCTCGCATATCTGTGACTTCACCCAGCCATTCGTTTTTCAGTTCATCGCTGTTAAGAATAATATCCACCAGGGCGCCGCCGTAGGAAGGGGGCATGGAGTATATACCACGGGCAATAGACTGGATCTGGGTCTGAATTGCGTCTCGAACATTGCGGTTGGCGGTAATCATTGCCGCCAGCCCCACACGTTCACGGTACAGGCCAAAGTTTTTCGAGCAGGACGCCGCCACGATTAACTCTGGTAAATTATCGGCTAACAGACGTAAACCGTAGACATCGTCTTCGATTCCGTCACCAAATCCCTGATAGGCAATATCCAAAAAGGGCAAAAATTCACGCTGTTGCGCCAGTTCCAGCACTTTATGCCACTGCTCTTTGGTCAGATCAGCACCGGTGGGGTTATGGCAGCAGCCATGCAACAGTACCACATCACCTTTGTTGACCTTTTCCAGACAGGTAACCATATCGTCGAAGCGGATACCGGCCTGCTCTTTATCAAAGTAGGGGTAGGTTTCGATGTTCAGACCGGCACTGCCAATCAGCGGGATATGGTTGGCCCAGGTAGGGTCACTGACCCATACGGTCAGCTCACCGTTACAGCGCTTAAGCAGTTCTGAAAGAATACGCAGGGCGCCACAGCCACCGGGGGCCTGTACCGCTGCCACACGCTCTTCAATCAGAGTTTTGTGGCCTTTACCTAACAACAACTCCAGCATGCCGCTGATATAGCCGGGCACGCCCTGTGGGGTGATATAGGTTTTGGAGTCTTCGTTGGCCAGCAGGATTTTCTGTGCCTTGGCAACCGAACTCAGAATAGGGGTACGGCCCTGTTCATCCTTGTACACGCCGACACCCAGATCCACTTTCTTCGGATTGGTGTCCTGTTTAAAGGCGGTAGATAAACCAAGAATAGGATCAGCAGGTAACTGCTTAAGCACTTCTAACATGATATCCCTCTGTAAAATTGACCTTAAGGCCTGACGGCAAGAGCACCTATTATGCCAGCGATAGGATTATTTTCGAGAGTCAAATGGGTTATATGATAAAACAGCAGTTAATTGTATCCAAAGCGGCTGGAAAAACTGATGGTTTTCTGTGCTTCACCGCGGTTATCGAAGGTGCGCTCTGACCAGTGCAGTTGACCGTTCTTGTCCATCAGCAGCAGGGTAGAGCTGCGGGTGCCATAATCCTCACCGCGAATAAAAATCGAAGACAACCTCTTCTCCCACTCTCTGGGCACACCGGTTTCGGGTAAGTCGGCATCATCGGCCTGCTGTGGGTCTTTTAATAATGCAAACAGCTTTTCATCACCGGGCTCTGTATCATTCAGGCTTTGCGACAGCGCCTGCACGCCACGGCTGGTTTTAGGCCAGGGGCTGTTGATATCGGCATTGGAAAGACCATACACACCGGTTTCAAGCCTCATATGGCTGTTCTGATGATTATTATAAACCTGCAGTTGTACCCCGGTTTGCGGCACATACTGACCAAACAACAGGTTATAGCCGTTAAAATTGGCGCGCTGTTGCTTTAACCAGTGCAGATAGCCGGATGAACTGTCAGCGTGGGACGTCTGCTTAAGATAGTCCAGTACCAGCTTGCCTCGGCTCTGGCGATCAGGTGCGATCCTTTGCGGGTCGCGGATATTGGTCAGTGCAGCAATCCGCCCCGTTGTGGATACGCCCATCCAGGTGCCACCGGCCTCGAGGTCTTTGCCGGCCAGCACATCAGAAAACTCCGGCCAGAACCCGGAACTGGCAGTGGGGCGGGCAAAAAACTCATCCCGGTTTGCCGCAATGATCAGCGGGTACTGAGGGTTTTTATTCACCGCGATAAATAAAATACACATAAGGGCGTGTTGAACTCCGGTGTATGAATTTTGTTCAGCACCAAAGCCTTCTCCTGGTGGGCTAAGTCAAAATCCGGCAACAAAGAGCAGGAGGCTTTGGGTTGAACCCTTCGGGCAGCGTCTGTAGCGCATTTATACTGTGTTATCGCTCATTCATGTAGAGCAACTACACCACATTCACTCTGCCTTGTCTAAATGCGCTACAAACTGCTGCAAAAATATACACCCAAGATCAACACGCCCTAACACGCCGTAAGGCGTCTTAGGGTTTTTGTCTGAGTTTGTCGGCCCTTTTGTAGATATCCGGCAATTGCTTAAGGTAGGTTTCTGTATCCAAACCATTGCCCACGGCGGCCTCTTCCTGCATCAGGGAAAATTCATAGTTTGGACGCTGGGAAAATTCCCCTTGTTTAAGCTGGTTCCAGCCCACGGTGGCCAGCAGTAAAATACCGGAGCAGACCAGCGTAATGCGGTTACGTTTGGCTGCCGACTGATGGAAGGCCAGCAGCAGGGTCAGCCATAACAGCAATGCAAAAATCAGCATCAACCCAAGATGCTCCACTACCTGCCAGCCTGGTAATTGTGGAAAGTTAAAGGCAATCCAGTGATTCACCTTTGAAAGGCCCATGCTCACAAGGGCAATCAACCAAAGCACGGAAAACAGGCTGGATAAGCGTACATCCTGTTTCTGTAATCTGGATAACAGGGCAAACAGCAAAGGCCACACTGACAGCAGGATAAATTCACTGAACAGTTGTGGCAGGGCCTTACCGATTTCAAATTCGGTGAACGTATTCTGGTAGCTTTCAAACACCAGAGCGGCGGCATACAAAAAGCCCATAAACAGCGCAAAACGCCAGTGGGTAAGAATATCCAGGCGGGTTTCTATGGCGCTGAGTTTAATTGCCGGTGGCACGGTATTATTGCTGTTAAACAGTCGCAGCCGGGTTTTGCCAAGCATCACGATATCGCTTTTGCTGACTACGGCTTTGTCACACTTTCTGCCATTGACACTCAGGCCATTGATTGAACCCAGATCGATCACCTCAATTTTGTGGCTGTCCGGATCCTGTTTTATCAGTGCGTGTTCGGCACACACATAAGGGTCAGTCAGGCGAATATGGTTTTCATAGCCACGGCCAATGCTGATGGTATCCTGCTCAAACTGATAATGTTTAACCTGTTTATTATTAGCAGAGAGTTTCTCGATGACTATTGCCATGCCAGTGCCTCCATAAAGCGTTTACTGAAGGCCAGGCTGAGTGATTCCGATACGCCGGCAATAGTGAAATGACTTATCAGGCCCTGGTTTTTCTGATCGTAACTGGCACCGAGCATCAGCACATCATACAGCTGTGTAAAATCCTTGTAGGCCCTGATACAGAATAAGAAGCGTACCTTCATGCCCCGTTGATTGTGCACCCGCTGTTGTTCACACTGGTAATTGGTGCTGAATTCTTTGGCGGTGTTGTTGCCCGGGCCGGCAGCTTGCAGGCTCTGCTCATACAGATTGTAAAAGGCGGTGTCGGAGAGCTTATCAGAGCTAATCCATTCATATTCCAGCTCCAGGCTGCCGGTGCGCAACTTATTATTAAGATAAATTTCCTCTTCCAGACGGCAACGCTTTTGCGCGGTCAGGTATCGTGCTTCCTTGTCATTGGCGTTAGAGTTACCCCAACAAGGCAGAAAATTCACCACTTCCCCGGCAACATTGGCCTGCCCTAAAGAGGCCACCGGCCAGCGGGAATCGGTAAAGGGTTCGAGTAAACGCTTCTGATTGGCCAGCAACTGTTTTTCAATCTCCAGCATAAAATCCGCCGGCGCAGCTTCATCGGCTCTGGCCAGCAGCTCGCTCAGTTTATTCAGCGGTACCAAAAAGCCAATCTGATTGCCGGCCGTTGCCACATTCACACCAACCACCTGGCCCAGGGCATCCACAGTAGGGCCGCCGCTCATACCCGGGTTGATGGAGCCGGTAAAGTGGATTTTCTGATTAAAGCTGTTTTTCTTCAGCCCGTTGAAGGTGCCGGGCACCACAATCATACCCAAATCATGGGGGTTACCCAGCGAAAAGATATTGTCGCCCTGCGACGGTAAGTGAGGGGCTATTGGCAAAAAGTCGCTATTCTGGGTATCACGCCGCACCAGGGCCAGATCGTTAACCACATCAATATGCTGAAGGCTCAACAATCCACTCTCGCCATCGGCTGTGAGGTATTCAATGCGGTACTTTTCGGGGTAGAAAACTTTATCTGCGATAACATGATAATTAGTCACCATCAGGCCGTCTTCACTGACCTGAAAGCCGGAGCCAATAGAGGATTTATTCCCTGACTCCACTTCTATCATGCGAATCTGAAACAGTGCCGACTGATAGTGGCCAAATAATTCTCTGGCATTATCCTGCGCCTTCGCGGGAATAATGCAGCAGAGCAGGGCAGCGAATAACATCAGGCTTTTGGGAAGTACAACGGATAAGTGCATGAATCTACCGTAACAACAAATTGGCCTCTATTGTGCCTCAGGCGACCGGCAGGAGAAAGTATAAAGCTCGACAAGCCAGCCCGCATATCCGATCATTTGTCTTTTTGATGTGTTCAGGCAGTACCATTGAATAACAAATTAACAATTCAACAGCCGGGCCCTTTGGTGCCGCGCAAGGGCAATGCTTTCAGTCGCTGGCTGGGTCGCAGTGTACTTGGAGTCATGGGCTGGAAACTTGACGGTGAGTTTCCAAACCTCAGTCGGTTTGTGGCTTGTGTAGCCCCCCATACCTCAAACTGGGATTTCGTAATTGGCCTGGCCACCGTATTTGCCTTGGGTCTTAAAGTTTCATTTCTGGGTAAGCACAGTTTGTTTATCGGGCCCTTTGGCTGGTGGCTGCGGCATATGGGTGGGATAGCTGTCGACAGGCGAGCCTCTCATGGCGTTGTACAACAGGTGTGTGAACGGATTGCCGCCGAACCGACTATTCTGGCGGTGGCGCCGGAGGGTACCCGGAAAAAAGTGAAACGCTGGAAAACCGGGTTCTTAAATATCGCCAGAAATTCGGATATTCCCGTGTTGCTTATCTATTTTGATTATAAGCACAAAGTGATCGGATTTGGGCCTTTGCACAAAATCGGCGATGATATAGACGCCGAGATGGCTAAAATAAGAGCGTTTTACGCCAATATTTATGCCAGGCATCCTGAAAAGGCATGATCAGAGCCTGCTGGCACTGAGATCCAAGACTGAAAATTATCGCAATAATGATTAGAGTCTGTTTATCTTTGTTCATGATTTATGCGTTCGGCAATTTCTTAGCCAGACAATCGCAAGTGAACGGAGTTTGGTGGGCCCAAATGAGTGAATTTGTGGGCAGTATGGCTAAGAAATGGCCAACGCCCAAGGGCTGGGGCCAAAATGGTCCATCGCTGTGTTGTCGCTGACTTATTTGGATTGCCAAACGTCGCCAGCGACGCCTTGCGCTAGACCATTTTGACCGCCAGCATAAACTATGAACAAAGATAAACAGACTCTAGATTGACTAAGGGGAACACGTTGGATTTTAAAGGTTTTACCACCAGATTGGTGCATGCAGACCGTTTGCTGAATAAGCCCGAGGACGGCGCTGTGCATCAGGCCACCACCAACTCGGTGTTGTTTGAATACCCGCAGGTTGAAGATCTGGTGGATGTGTTTCAGGGGCGTCAGAATGGCCATGCCTATTCGAGGCAGTCATCGGCTTCCATTAATGCGTTGCAGAACATTCTTGCCGATATGGAAGGGGGCGTGGCGGCTCTGACTTTTGCCACTGGCATGGCGGCCATCACTACTACCCTGCTGACATTGTTACGTCAGGGCGATCATTTAATCTTAAGCCAGTTTTTATTCGGCAATACCAACAGTTTTGCCGACACACTCCGTGGCCTGGGTATTGAAGTCTCGCTGGTGGATGTGACCGATGTGACCAAAGTGGAAGCGGCGATCCAGGACAATACCAAAGCAGTGTATCTGGAGACCATCGCCAATCCGGTGACACAGGTGGCTGATCTGCAGGCTATCGGTGAGTTGTGCGAGCAGAACAAACTGGTGTATATGGTGGATAACACCATGACCCCGGCCTTTTTGTTTGATGCCAAGGCGGCCAAGGCCTCGCTGCTGATGGGCTCGCTGACCAAGTATGTTGCCGGCCACGGTCATGTGTTGGGCGGCGCGGTGATCGATACCGGTCTGTATGACTGGCAGCAGTTTGTCAATATTAATCCAGCCTATAAATCTCAGCCGCCAGAGCTTTGGGGTATTACGCAAATCAAGAAAAAAGGCCTGCGGGATATGGGCGGTTGCCTGACTCCCGATTCGGCTCATTTGATTTCTGTGGGGCTTGAAACCCTGGCGCTGAGAATGGAAAAGTGTTGTAACAATGCCCTTAAGCTGGCCACGTTTCTGGCCAGTCACGACAAGGTGGACAAGGTTTACTACCCGGGCCTGTCAGATCACCCACAACACCAGCTTTCACGGCAGCTGTTTAAATACTATGGCGGTATCCTGAGTGTCGATCTTAAGCCTGATCTGGATTGCTTTGCATTTTTAAACAAGCTCAGACTGGTGCTTAACGCCACTCATCTGGGCGATACCCGTACTCTGGCGATCCCGGTGGCGCACACCATTTATTATGAAATGGGTGCTGAGCAGCGTGCGAAGATGGCCATCAGTGATAATATGATCCGCCTCAGCGTGGGTATTGAAGATATCGAAGATGTGATTGACGACTTTAAACAGGCTCTGGATGCGATTTAATCCGCTTATTCAGGCATACTGGTTATAAAGGAGTTGCGTTAAAGGAGCACTGATGGCGGAGATTAATACCATACTGCTGTTTGTCGGCGCCTTGCTGGTGCTGAGCATTCTTGCCAGTGTGCTGTCTGACCGTCTGGGCGCTCCTTTGCTGCTGATATTCCTGATTATGGGGATGTTGGCCGGGGAAGAGGGCATAGGCGGTATTGAGTTTCACAGCCCCGAGCTGAGTTTCCTGATTGGCTCTGCGGCGTTGGCGATTATTCTTTTCGACGGTGGTATGCGCACCCGTAAAGAGCGCTTCCGGGTGGCATTATGGCCCGCTATCAGCCTGGCCACAGTTGGCGTGGCACTGACCTGTTCACTGACCGCCGCCGGCGCGGTGTATTTCTTCGGCTTGCCCTGGCCCACAGCGCTGCTAATTGGTGCCATTTTAAGTTCTACCGATGCCGCTGCGGTATTTGGGATTTTTCAGTCCCGGGGGGTGGTGCTCAAACAGCGGGTTGCCTCGACCCTGGAAATTGAATCCGGTACCAACGATCCCATGGCCGTGATCCTGACCATGGCCCTGACCGGGGCACTGGTATCCGGTGCTGAATTACATCTGCTGCCACTGGCGCTGGATGTGGCCTGGCAGATGTTGGTGGGTCTGGCTGCGGGCTGGCTCGGCGGTAAAGGTTTTGTGCTGCTGGCCCACAGGGTGCCCTTAAGTTTCAGTTTCCTGCCAATACTGGCAGCAGCCAGCGCCATTTTTGTTTTTGCCATGACCAGCCATATCAACGGCAGTGGTTTTCTGGCCGTTTACCTGATGGGCTATCTGATTGGAAATGCCAGGTTGCCTCATCTGATGCATATTCTGCAGGTGCAGGATGGTCTGACCTGGCTGGGGCAGATCATGATGTTCCTGATCCTCGGTTTACTGGTTACTCCGTCTAACCTGATCGCCCATGCGCCCCTGGCCATATCTGTGGCGTTGGTGCTGATTTTTATCGCCCGCCCGGTGGCGGTGCTGGTGTGTCTGCTGCCATTTTCCTTTCCCTGGCGAGAACAGCTGTTTATCAGCTGGGTCGGCCTGCGCGGCGCGGTACCTATTATTCTGGCGCTGTATCCCTGGTTATCGGGCCTGGACGACCAGGAACTGTACTTTGACGTGGCCTTTTTTGTGGTACTGATCTCGCTGTTTATTCAGGGCTGGACCATGAGCCCCATTGCCCGCTGGCTGGGACTGGAGGTGCCGGAAACACCTCATCCACGGGAGCGTGTACCGCTTGAGAGTATCGCCAGTGCCGATCCCCTTGAGGTGATGTCTTTTCCCATCACTCCTGATGTGCCTGCCTTTGAACACAAATGGTTTGAGCTCAATTTCAGCGCGGATATCGCTTATGCCGGTGTGATTCGTGAGCAGATCTGGTTACCACCGGATCCTGACAGCCGGTTACTGGAAGGGGATATTCTGCTGGTACTGGCAAAAGTCGAAGACATGGACAGCATCAGCCGGGTGCTGGCAGCAAGCGGGGAGGGCAGGAAGCTCAAAGAAAGCGAATTCTTTGGTGATTTCAGTCTGCATGGCGATCTGACGCTGACCGAAGTGAATAATTTCTATCCATTGGGTCATCTGGCAGAGAAAGTCGCCAACCTCAGTCTGGCCGATTATTTCAGTCTGAAATACCACCGCCGTGTGGTTATCGGTGACAGTTTGCGTCTGGGTCAGGTGATACTGACCGTGCGTGAACTGGATGATAAAGGCAGGATCCTCAGTCTTGGTATCAGAGGGGCATAACAAAACGGCCAGCGAAGCTGGCCGTTTTTACTGTATTTCAATGATGCGCGGATTATTCAAATCCCAACGTAATCTGCCCGCGTATCTCTCCATCCGGGAAGGCATCGGTGTGGAAGTTTGTATACAGACCGCTGGCCTGCATTAACGCCATCTGATCCGAATCAAGGGTGGCATCCAGAGTCCATAAACCGGCCTCGGGATTTTCCAGTGCTACCACCACAGGGCCATTTTCACCGGCATCACCGACGTGAATATGCCCGGCATTGGGGGTAATGTCTGACAGATTCAGGATGGCTTTGATGGTCATGGTGCTGGTATTTAAGGTGATTGCACCAACGCCACTGGCATCCGTATCCGCAGGCGGTACTTCCTGCTGGCCGTTAGCGACTACACCATACACCTCAATATTGGCCGGTGTGATCTGGCCGCGCAATTCACCACCCGGGTTGGCCGGTGTATGCACATTGACATAATGTCCGCCTTCGAGCAGCTGTGCGGCATTAGCCTCATCGAGCATGGCACCGGCAGGAGTCATCCACACATTGACATTGTCAGGGTGCTGTTCCAGCGCCACATAGACCGGACCATTCTCACCGGCAAAGCCGGCATGAATGTGAGCCATGCTGGCGTCCTCAACGCCGGAGGTTACCGCCACCAGTTTCACCGCCAGCGTATCCACATCAAGGGTGGCATAACCACTACCAGTGGCCATGGTATCAACCTGAGGAATTTCCTGACTGCCACTTAGCGGGAAGGTCACCATGGAGATACCATCGGCCAGGATCTGACCCCTGACTTCGCCATCGGGGTTGTCATCTGTGTGCACATTCAGATACCACTGTCCGTCTTTCAGTGCGCTGACCTGATTATCCAGCAGGTTGGTGGGTGCCAGGGTATAGGTATTTTCAGAGGTTTCCGTCAGCGGAAATGCAACCGGGCCATTCATACCAATGTCACCGGCATGAACATGCACTCCGGTGACATTGTCCACATCAGACGTGTCGACACTGACTGCAAACAGACGATTATTCTCATCCAGTGACACCGTTGCGGTGGCACTGGCATCCGTCATTACCGCAGGCACTTCCTGAGCACCGGTTAAGCTGACACTGAAGGTTTCTGTTGTCAGGAGCATCACCGGCTCCGGCACACTGTCATCCAGTACCACTGCCTGAAGCGGTAATCCGCCACCAACAGCATCCATGGCAATGGCGCTGACTACATCACCGGCTGCCAGATCCACCATCAGCGGCCCGATAGCAGCATCTTTACTGCCTGCAGGGGTAATAGTGACATAGTAAATACCGGCTTCCAGTTGCACATAGCCAGTATTGGCCAAATCATCCGGGGTGTAGGGGATGTCGGCAAAGGCCGGGTCAGCATCGCTGATATCATCGGTGGCGGTCACATAGATATCCACATCACCGGCTGTCGGAGAGTTATGGATTAACCGCACTTTGGCAGCAGTGGCCAGTGAACGGTTATCGTCGGCTAAAAGTGCCAGATTAATATCTGCCAGATTATTGGTGGCGATGGCGGTATAGCTCATACCTGTTTCAGGACTGACCGCAATATCATCCAGCGCTACCACAGTGTTATCCGCATCGGCGACGACATCCACCAGCAAATCCTCAGCCGGAACCGGCAGATAATCTGTGGCATTGGGGTAACTCAGACCATCGAGCTGATAATGGATTGGTGCGTCGGCATTGTTGACCAGCACATCAACCGCTGGCGCATCCGGACTGCCATGTACCACCCGCAGATTGGCACCGGTGGTGGCATCCCAGATTTTTGCAGAGCCTTCACCATCGGCCGCGAGTAGGGTCACAGGAGACGTTCCTGCACCGACATTAGTGGTGGCTGCAATCATTAAATCGGCACCATCGGCCAGACTCACAGTACCCGAATCGTAGACCACATCCTGGGTGCCGGCAGGTGTCAGGCGAATCCGATAATCACCGGCAGCCACCTCTGTCTGTCCGGTAAACTCTGTGAATGACAGGGTAGCCAGGGCCTGAGCACTACTTAAGTCATCACCCGGTGCGGTCACATAGATATCTACCATAGGCGCATCAGGCGCAGCATGAACAACCTGAACCCTGGCGCTGCCACTGGTAACATCGGTAACGGCATTCTCGATGATCAGTGGTTCGATAGTCTCTACCGTACCAATAGCCAGTACCTCATAACTGGTTTCACCGGCTAAATCCAAATCCACCGGGCCGATCACAGCGGTGCTGCTTTGATCCGGTAAAATCGCATCCACCTGAACAGAATAGCTACCTTCTTCCAGAGTTATCCAGGGAGAGGATATCTGATAGTCTACGTTTTCCAGACCGGCCAGTATTTCACCTTCGGCAAGGATATTAACGCCGGGGGCATCTGAAACCGCGTGAGTAACCCGTACAAAAGTGTCAGCTGCTGCAGGCGGTGGCGCAGGCGCTGGCTCGGGAGTGGGCAGTGTGTCACTATCACTTTCCAGCCAGCAGCCGGACAGTAATACTGTTACGCTTGAGACCGCAAAGAGTTGCGTGATCCCTTTCATGGTTATCTCCTCGTTTTTGTTAGTGCAATTTCGACTACGGGGAGGGCTGTGGAGGGGATCACATTTATTTAACAGATCCTGAAAATGGACACCTCAATAAAATAGAACTATTCCGCCAATTTATTGCGATTTTATTTCTTTTAAATCGGATTAAACTTCGTTTATAGCAATCAGCTAAACCATTTATAACGGAGGCGATACGATGAAAAATGTTCTGGTAATTAACAGCAGCCTTAACGGCAGTGCCGGCAATTCCAATCAACTGACAGAAAAGTTTGTCAGTCAGTTGCAACAGCAACAGGATATCAGAGTAACTCAGCGGGATCTTGATGGTGCCAATTTGCCGCACTTAAGTGGTGAAGAGATGCAGGCATGGATGACAGACATTGCTCAGCGCAACGAGCAGCAACAGCAACTCGCAGCATTGTCTGACCAGCTTATCGAAGAAGTACAGCAAAGCGATATTCTGGTGATCGGCATGCCTATGTACAACTTCGGCGTACCATCAGTATTCAAGGCCTGGATTGATCGCATCGCCCGCGCCGGAATCACGTTCAGATATACAGAAAAGGGTCCACAGGGGCTGGTCAAGGGCAAAAAAGTATACATTCTTGCGGCCCGGGGCGGCATCTATGACGGTACTGAAAAAGACAGTCAGAGTCAGTATCTTAAAGACGTGCTGGCTTTTATGGGCATGTCTGATGTGGAGTTCGTGTATGCAGAGGGCCTGGCCATGGGCGAAGAGTCAGCAAAGAAAGGTTTTGCTCAGGCAAATGAAAAAATTTTTGAACTTATCGAAAATCAGCTTGCCTGAATAAGTGCAGTGAGCGAGGGTTTTTAATCCTTGCAAAAGTGTGTTCCTAGTTGAGTGTGCTCTTAGGCCCCACCACCCGGTGGGGCTTTTTTTATGTCCAGGGATGGACGGTATGCCGGGGTGGTAGGGAACATTCCCCGGCGATGTCCAGGGGCTGGGGACGCCAGAAAAATGCTGAGCATTTTCAGTGACCAGCGCGAAGGCATGGATGCCGCAGCTGGACTTTTGATAAGGGCAGGGTGCCTGATTCAAAAGGACGGTATGCCGGAAATGTCGGGAACGTTTTCCCGGCGATGTCTATGGATCGACTAGGTTGGATTTTAGCCCAACAGCGATGCTCAATTTCAACGCCGGTGTCGGAATACATTCCATCCTTAAAGCCTGCCCCGCACTTGATTCGGGGGTCGCGATACGATACATCCCTGTATCCGCTTTTTGACCTACAGATCGCTTGCCAGGGTTTTTTCAAGCGTCGCTATAAAATCCTCATCCTGAGGTTTAGTAAATGAGCTGTAGGATTCCACCACCTCGCCTTTGGCATTAACCAGATACTTGTAGAAATTCCACTTCACCGATGTGCCGGCTTTCTCCGTCAGCATACGGTACAGCGGGTCGGCATCATCGCCTCTGACCGGCATGGGTTCAAACATCGGAAACTGTACCCCATAGGTCAGCTCACATAACTCCGCGGTCTTGGCCTCGTCTTCATCTTCCTGATTAAAATCGTGGGAAGGGAAACCCAGTACCACAAAGTCTTTGTCTTTATAGTCTGAGTAAAGCTTTTCAAGACCTTCAAACTGCTCAGTAAAACCGCAATAGCTGGCGGTATTCACAAACAACAGGGTTTTACCCTGAAAGCTCTCACACAGATTGACGGTTTCCTGAGAGTTGAGTTTGCGCTTTACAAATTTAAGCAGGTCAGGGCACTGATTGGCGCTGGCACTTCCTGCCACCAAACTGAAAAACAGGGCAATAAAACGTTTTTTCATGGGACTACCTTAAAGTTTAGGGTAAAAGTATGTTCGGACTTTACGCTAATTAGTGCAACAAAGATCAGCGCAAATTTGCGCGGCTTATTGAGTTTGCGCTTTAATGGGCGGGATTACTGATGCCAATTGAGGAATAACAAGAATGCTGAAAAGCTCAAAAACGTTACTGGTGCTGATGATCACGGCGGGCCTGAGTGCCTGTGCCGCTACTCAGACGCCACAAAGCAGCGCAACACAGGAAACAGCCTCCCCACCGAAAAAAACCATCGAGGCAGCCAAACCCCAGAGCGCATCCGGTGATACCATCACTCTGGAACAGATTATGGCCGATCCTGACTGGCTTGGCAGACAACCCGAGTCGCCTTTCTGGGGGCTGGATAGTGTAACGGTTCGTTATCTGCGCAAGCAGCAGGGCTCGCCGGTACGGGATATCTGGCAGACCAGTGTCGCTGAAGGCGGTAATGGCAGCCCGGTTGAGTTGGCGGAGTACCATCTGGCAAACAACCAACAACGGGTTTTTAATCAGGATCATACTAAGGTGGCCTGGTTGTTCGAAGGCAATCTGTTTGTAAAAGATCTTAACTCTGGTCAGGTAAGACAGCTTACCCGCACAGAAAGACCTAAACAGCAGCCGATGTTTTTGTTGGATGGCCGGATTGCGTATCAGAGTAACAACAGTATTCAGGCAATCGATCCCGACACAGGGCTGAGTCAGCAACTGGTGAGCTGGAAGTTTAGTGAAGCGCCACAGGCGCTCGAAGAGCCGGAAGATTATCTGGCCAGAAAACAGCTGAAACTGATTGAATATGTAGGTAAGGAACGTCAGGAGCGCAAGGCCAGGTTTGACCGGCAGCAGGCCCTCAGAGCAGGCAATGTCGGCATGGTGCCTGAATCTTTCTACTTTGATCCCGATTATGAAACGGTGCAGGCCAGTTTGTCACCTGACGGCCAGCGTCTGATTCTGGCGGTGCAGGAAGATCTTCCTGGTCGTGATGACGATGACATCATGCCCAACTACATTGGTGAAGATGGCCGCATCAAAACCGAGTCGGTCAGACGCAAGGTCGTGGATGCAGAACCCCGTAGTCAGGAACTCTGGTTGTTGGATCTGCAAAACCACAGTCAGAGCAAACTTGGCTATGAGACTCTGCCGGGATATAACGAAGATGTGCTGGCCAAAGTCAAACGTGAAAATGCCGAGGCCAAAGGTGAAACTTACACCACCAACAGGTTGCCCCGTGATATTGGTCTGATCACGGACTGGTACTGGACTCAGAGTGCCATAAACTGGCACAGCAATGGTCAGCAGGTGGCAGTGATGCTAAAAGCCTGGGATAACAAAGACCGCTGGATAGCCACAGTAGACTTCAGAAACAACAGCCTGGTCAGTGAACATCGACTCCATGATGACGCCTGGATTAACTACAAGTTCAACAGCTTTGGCTGGCTGAATAATTCTGAGACCCTGTATTTCTTGTCTGAACAGTCAGGCTATGCGCATCTTTACACCAAAACGCCAGGCGCCAAGGAGCTTTCCCTGACCTATGGTGATTATGAGGTGGACGATCTGACCCTGACCAGAGATGACAGTTACATCTACTTCCGTGCCAATATTAAGCATCCGGGCATTTACGAAGTCTATCGGGTCAATCTTGAGAATGGAGAAATCGAAGCCATGACGGATATGGGCGGTAATAATCAATATGTACTCAGCCCCGATGAGACCCAGTTATTGATTACCCATGGTACGGTGACGATGCCGGATGAGTTGTATGTACAAAAAGCGGAGATTGGTGCCCGGCCGTTAAAGCTCACCGATACAGTCAGCGAAGCGTTTAAGGCAATGCCCTGGTCAGCGCCGAAAATTGTACCAGTACCTTCCAGTCATACCGACAAGCCGATTTATTCCAAGGTGTATCTGCCTGAAGATTATCAGGCCGGTGAGCCCAGAAAGGCGGTAATTTTTAACCATGGTGCCGGTTACCTGCAAAACTCCCATCTGGGCTGGTCCGGCTATTTCCGTGAGTTTATGTTCCACAGCATGCTGGTGCAGCAAGGCTATGTGGTCATGGACATGGATTACCGCGCTTCACAGGGTTATGGTCGCGACTGGCGTACCGCTATTTACCGGCAGATGGGTACACCCGAAACCCAGGATCTGCAGGATGGCGTGAAGTGGCTGACTGAAAATGCCAATGTGGATCGCGAGGGGGTTTGCACTTACGGCGGTTCTTATGGCGGCTTTATGACTTTTATGGCCCTGTTTACTGCGCCGGATCTGTTCCAGTGCGGTGCGGCACTGCGCCCGGTGACGGACTGGGCTTATTACAATACGCCTTATACCAGTAATATCCTCAACACCCCACAGGTGGATGATCTGGCCTATACCCGCAGCTCACCTATCTACTATGCCGAAGGCCTGGAGAAACCGCTTTTAATCAACGCGCCTATGGTGGATGACAATGTGTTCTTCGTGGATGTGGTGCGCCTGGTGCAACGTCTGATTGAACTGGAAAAAACAGACAACTTTGAAACGGCCATTTATCCGGTGGAAGCCCATGGTTTCCGTCAGCCCAGCTCCTGGCTGGACGAATATCGCCGGATCTACAACTTGTTTGAAGAAAACCTCAATTAAAATCGGTATATATCAATAAAAAAGCCCCTGTAGCGCAAGTTACGGGGGCTTTTTTTATCAGCTATAGAGGTCTTAAAAGAAATTCACCACAGAGACACCCCGCACCTTTGCAATTTTAGATTAGAGGTATTTTCCTCAGGAAACAGCTTAAAAAAGGGCTGGGCAGGCAGAGGGCAAAGAGCACAGAGCATAGAAGGGGTCTTAAGATCTTCGCGTCTTTGCGTCTTTGCGCCTTTGCGAGATCAAATAAACAAAAGCAGGATGATCTCGCAAAGGCGCAGGGGCGCAAAGAAAAGCAATATTTTGTAAGCGCCAATTTATTGGACTTGTGTGGCTAACTGGCGCTGTCAGGCGAATAAATTCCATCCTTCGGTTCGCGAAGCAATACATCCTTGTATCCGCTTTCCATCCTTCGGTTCGCGAAACAATACATCCTTGTATCCGCTTTCGACCCTACAACCCTTCATCTCTGCGAGATAACAGCGTAGGCCGTATAGCGCGAAGCGGAATACGGGGCTATTTGTCGCGGTTGAAAGCTTTTTAACCACGAAAGGCACGAGAAAAACGAAAGGGATCCAAGTGCTTAATCACTCAAATCTCTGTGTTCTCCGTGCCTCTGTGGTTATTCATGCTGTTCATAAGGGTCGCTGGATGCCCGATAACGACACTCGGGCATGACCGGGTGTCATTCCCGCGAGCTTTTGGCGGGAATCCAGTGCCTTTGATGATGGTAAATTTACCGCGGAGACGCTGAGATCGCAGAGATTTTTATCTCTGTTCATTTTCACCTCCGCGTTCTCTGCGACTTTGCGGTAGAACGCTTTTAGGCCTAGCCGGTGTTGCGCATGCCTACGGCGATGCCGGCGATGGCCACCATCATGGCTCTTTCAAGCAACGGCCTGGCATCCTCCTGCGTGCGTACCCGGTGTAACAGCTCTATCTGAAGCATATGCAATGGCTCCAGATAACCTGCTCGGATCTGCATCGACTCTTTGCCCTGTGGATCCTGCTCCATGGAGCTGCTTTGTTTCATCAACTGGAGCAACAATGCCTGGCTATGGGCCAGTTCATCACGCAAACCTTTACCAAAGTGGCGCAGGTCGTCTGGCACCAGTCGCTTGTCATATTCCAGCGCGATCCGTGGCTCGGCTTTGGCAAACACCATATCCAGCATTGACAGGCGGGTTTTGAAAAACGGCCAGTGCTCGATCATCTGTTCCAGCATGTCCTGCTGACCATCCTGGATAGCGGTTTCCACTGCTTTCATCACACCCAGCCAGGAAGGCAGTACCATGCGGTTCTGCGCCCAGGCGAAGATCCATGGAATGGCACGCAGGCTTTCTACGCCACCATCCGGCTTGCGCTTCGAGGGGCGACTGCCCAGGGGCAGCTTGCCCAGCTCTTCTTCAGGTGTGGCCGCGCGGAAGTAGGGCACAAATTCAGGATCGTCCCTTACCACCTTGCGGTAATTATCCCGGCCTTCTGCAGCCATCGCCTTAATCAGCTCACGCCATTCGTCTTTGGGCGCGGGTGGTGGCAATAACATGCCTTCGAGAATGGCGCTGGCGTATAGTTTCAGGCTGCGCTTGGCCAGCGGCGGCATACCGAATTTGTAGCGTATGGTTTCTCCTTGCTCGGTAACCCGGAAACCGCCTTTGAGTGAACCAGGAGGCTGAGAGAGTATCGCTGCATGGGCGGGTAAGCCTCCACGACCGATGGTGCCGCCACGACCGTGAAACAGGGTCAGATTGACACCCATCTTATCGGTCAGGGCCACCAGTTTTTCCTGAGATTCATATTGGGCCCAGCCCGCAGCGAGGGCTCCGGCGTCTTTAGCCGAATCGGAGTAGCCGATCATGACAAACTGCTGGCTCTGGATATAACCCCGGTACCAGTCAATATCCAGCAGTTTTCCAATCACATCCGGGGCATTGTTGAGATCTTCCAGGGTCTCAAACAGCGGCGCCACCGGCATCGGCCAGTCAATGCCGGCCTCTTTGAGCAACAATTGTACGCTCAGAATGTCTGATGGCTGGCTGGCCATAGAGATAATATAAATACCAAAGCCTTGTTGATCGTTTTCTGCCAGCACCTTGCAGGTTTCCAACACTTCCCTGGCGTCATCAGAAGGTTGCCATTTGCGCGGCATCAAAGGACGTTTGGAGGCCAGTTCTCTTAACAGGAAAGACTGTTTATCTTCCTCGTTCCAGCTTAAATAATCACCGATACCCAGGTAGCGGGTCACTTCACTGAGTACCTGACTGTGACGCTCGGAATGCTGACGCACATCCAGTTTTAGCAGGTGGATGCCAAAGCAGTGGGCGCGACGTATGGTATCCAGCAATTCACTGTTGGCAACAATCTCCAGCCCGGTTTCTGCTAAGGAGCGGTAGCACAGCATCAGGGGCTCAAGCAATTCCTCCTGACGGCTGATCCAGACAGATTGATCGACCCGTTTGCCGGACAGGAAATCATCGATGCCATCATGGGTGGCCTGCAGTCTGTCGCGCAGTTGACGCAGCAAAAAACGATAAGGCTCACGATGTTCCCCGGCTTGTTCTCTGAGCTCGTCATTACAATCGCTCATCGACAGTTCAACCTGGAGCTTGTTGATATCCTGATAAAACAGTCTGGCAGCGGTTTTTCGCGCCAGCAGCAGCACTTTGGCAGTGACATCAGCGGTAACAAAAGGGTTGCCGTCGCGATCGCCTCCCATCCAGGATGAAAAGCGAATCGGGCTGGCATCCAGCGGCAAGCTTTCACTAAAGTGCTTTTTAAAGCTGGCATTCATTTCCCGCAGGCAGGCCGGAACGGCATCCCACAGGGAGTTTTCAATCACTGAAAAGCCCCACTGTGCTTCATCTACCGGAGTCGGACGGACAGAACGGATCTCCTCGGTGTGCCAGGCCTGACTGATCAGCGCCGCAATACGATTAAGCAAAGCTTTACGCTGATTTTCATCGGGTGCCTTACCATGAACGGCAGCCAGGCAGTTGGCCAGTTCGCTGTATTTATGTATCAGCGTGCGGCGGGTAACCTCGGTGGGATGAGCCGTCAGCACCAGATCAATTTTCAGTTGCTTCAGAGCGGTAGCAAAATCTGTTGCCGGAGTTTCGGATTGTTTCAGCTTACTGTGCAGCTCAGCCAGCGGATCATGATTATGTTGTGAGCTGTTATATTCCTGTTCGGCGATATTGGCCAGATTCAGAAACTGGGCAAAGGCGCGGCCGACGGTTAAAAGTTGCTCATCGTCGAGTTCACTGAACAGTTTCTGTAATGCCTGGGTGGCGGATTCGTCTCCCTGTGCTGAACTGCGGCCCTGTTTGCGAATGGTTTCAATACGCTCAAGCCACTGGTGACCCAGATGAGCTTCGATGGTTTCACCGAGAATGCTGCCGAGCTGGCGTACCGTATCCATCAACTGATGATCAATCGACTCTGTCATACTTTAACTCCTTCACGTTGGCCTTTCAGTACTTTATGTAATTTTATTACAATACTAGGATTCCGCTGTGATGTCGAAAATAATCTTGTTGATGATATTGCACAGGCCAGCCAGATATACAAACGCCCGCAGGCTAGCGGGCGTTAAAACTTCTGCCTTTAAAAGACTTAAGAGCCAGTTATGGTAAGGCCTACACCCTTATCACAGAGTTATCTTCGAGTGAAACAGGGGAGGGAACATATTGGTCCGCGGCCCAGTCATTTTCCCACTCTTTATCGTCGAGCAGATAGCGGAACTGATATTGGCTATCTTTAGGCAAATCAAGGGTTGCAGTGAATGCGCCGTTTTTAAGCCGCTTCATTGGCGGCGCCTGAGTATCCCAATTATTGAAATCTCCCAGAAGGCGCACTGTTTGAGCGGCTTTAGCTTCCTGTTTAGTTAATTTAAAGGTGACTTTACAGACAGGTTTTGATTTCAGATATTGCTTTTTTACACTCATCGGACTCTCTCCTTGGTTAACTAAATATGTAATAAAATTACAGAATGCTTATTGTATACCAACCCGCATAGATAATCGCTTACTCAGTGAGACTAAAATGTTCTCTGGCAAGGCATGGTCCTGAAGGTCTAGTGGGTCTAAATCAAAGGACCATAACACAGCCAGGGAGCATTTTAGGCTCGCCCGGAGGGAGCGGCCAGAAGGGCTTATCTCTGTGTTGTCGCTTCTTGACGTAGAACCACTATGCCTGTGAAACGCCGCCTTGATCTAAGCGCTTCTGACCTGCTCTGAGAGAGCAATTATCTATGTGGATTGGTATTACACCAGAATTGCACAAATAATCATCGATTAATCCGGAATATGCTTATAGCTAATCTCAGCGATGCCTTGCATTTGCACCTGTAAGCATAGTTAAAGATAGAAAGTTGTGGGATATACGGGATGTCGGATTTTAGCCTTCTCCGCGATCTGATAGAGATGCCGGCTGATAACAGCCTGAATGACGAAGGTATGGTGTGAGGGAGTAATCGCGTCGCCATCAGGGATGGCAGATATCTGCGAAGATAAAAAAGCCCCGAACCGGGGCTTTAGGAATTCTGATAACCAGCCTTAAGGCTCGTATTAGCAGTGACTTAGTAACGACCACCTGTTCTGGGTTTGGGCGGACGTGCTTCGTTCACTACCAGGGCACGACCGGAAACTTCTTTACCGTTCAGACTCTCAATAGCGGCTTCTGCTTCAGCCCGATCTTCAAACTCGACAAAACCAAAACCTTTTGAGCGATTGGTTTCACGATCCGTAATGATTTTGGCGGAGCTTACAGCACCAAAAGCAGCAAAAGCAGCTTCCAAATCAGCATCTGTCATTTGGTATGACAAGTTTCCTACATATAGTTTCATTGCTTAGTTTCTCAAGGCTGTTGTCTCTCTACGCCATCAAGGAGCCAACAGCCAGAATCACCCGATGTCGTTTGGATAGCAACCATGCCATCCAACCAGTCAGCTCTAGTGTAGAGGTAAAGTTTAAGCCAGCGCAATAAAGATTTGTTACTAACCAGCGGATTTTTTATCCAATCTGGAAATATGCACAGATTCATCGGGTTAAAGACTATTTTGTTTACCGTTAATGCTGTTTTAACAACATCGGTTGAACAAAAAATATTCAAGAAAAGGGGCATTTGCAGTAGAGTAGTAGCCTGTCTGATCAGGCAAAGGTAATGGAAAAGGTCGGAGAGAAGGAGAACGACGCAGGGTAGACAGCCGACTATAATAATAAGACATGTCAGGAGGACTTATGTCAGAGTCCCGGAATAACAGCCAGTTCAACAACTTTTTTATCTCATCAGCACAGCCCATGCTGCTGTTGAATATGCTCAGAATTGTTGATGCTAATAATGCTGCAGCCCGGTTGTTGGGTTGTGATGATGAACAGCAACTGCGCCAGACTGATCTGCGTGACTGGCTGAAATCAGATGATCTCGGCAACCTTGAATCGAGCCTGTCTGATGCCCAACAAAATGGCCATGGCAAAACCCGCTGGTCATGGTGCACGCCACAAAATCATCCCGTAGAAACCGAATGTTTTTTTACCCGAATTGACACTGAGGGAGACAGCCTGCTCCATTGTACCTTACAGCATCTGGATGAATTCGGTCCCAGTGCTCAGGTGCAATTACAGCTCTATCAACAGATGTTTGACAGTTCCCCAGAGGCCATCATTATTACCGATATTAATCATAAGGTGCTATACGCCAACCGGGCATTCAGTGAAATGCTGGGCTATTCGCTGACGGAACTGGTTGGCGCCAATGCCAGGTTACTGCGCTCGTCAAAGCATGACGATGCCTTTTTCAGCCAGATTCAGCAGAGCCTCAGAGTAAAAGGTTTCTGGAGTGGTGATATCTGGGATAAAGGCCGTAACGGGCAGGAATTGCCGCGCCATGTTCGTCTCAGTGCAATAGTGGATGAATTCAGACGACCCCGCTATATCGTCGGAGTCTATACCGAGGCCGGGGCTCATGAGAACCGCATGCTGCAACTGCAGGAAATGGCCTACCATGATGATCTTACCGGCCTGCCTAATCGTGCCCTGTTAATGCAATTATTACCTCATCAGGTGAGCCAGTGCCGGCGCTCTGACGCAGGTTTTGCCCTGATGTTCCTGGATCTGGACAACTTCAAGCCGATTAATGATTCATTCGGTCATGACGCCGGTGACGAAATACTGAAACAGGTAGCTGACAGATTCTGCACAGTGCTTCGCAACAGCGATACCATTGCCCGTCTTGGGGGAGATGAGTTTATCATTCTGGTGACGGATATACGCGGTGCTGCGTCAGTATCCAGAGTGGCTGAGAAGCTGCATCAGTGCCTAAAACAACCCTTTATGATTAAAGGCCAGTCGGCACAAATCAGTACCAGTATTGGTATCAGTCTGTTTCCGGATAACAGTGAAGAGCCTGAAACCCTGATCAATCAGGCTGATATCGCCATGTACAGAGCGAAAAAACGTGGTGAAAACCAGCATGTTTTCTACTGCGAGGAACTGAACCAGGAAGTGGTGCGTTTTAAGCAGGTTGAACAGGATATTCGTGACGGGTTAAGCCGTGAGGAGTTTGTGCCTTATTATCAACCGCAAATTGACAGCCGCAGCGGCGGTATAGTAGGGGTCGAATGTCTTGCGCGCTGGCTGCACAAAGACAAAGGTGTGATTTCGCCAAAAGATTTTATTGCAGTGGCAGAAAAATCCGGACTGATCCAGGAAATGTTCATGCAGGTGCTCTCCAGAGCCATAGGTGATATCGGTGACTGGAAGAAGCGCTACGATTCAGATATTCAGGTGTCAGTGAATATTTCCGGTAGCCAGTTTTGCGATCAGCACAATATCGAACAGATGTCTGCTATGTTGCGTGATTCAGGGGTCAGTCCCGACAAATTTAAAACTGAAATTACCGAAAGCTCGCTGATGGATAACGGCCAGTACCTGCTGGAGCGATTGAGTTGGGTTAAGACTGCGGGCTTCAGTATTGCACTGGATCATTTTGGCAGCGGTTATTCCAGCTTGCGCCAGCTACAGAATCTTCCTCTGGATACCCTGAAAATAGACAGTTCGTTTATTACCGGCATGACTAATCAACCGCGGGATAAAGTGATCATCAAAGCTATTATCCAGCTATCCAAAACTCTGGATATCGATGTGGTGGCACAGGGCGTGGAAGATGCCGATCAGGCTGACTTTTTAAAGCAAAACGGTTGCCATGTTATGCAGGGTTATCATTTCAGTCACCCTCTGCCGGCAGAAGATTTTGCCGAACTTCTGGCCAGTAATCTTGCAGTTTGCTGATACAAATCATTCCCGCTACAAAGAGGCCAGAGTGTTCGGTTAGCGGATTCCAAAAAAGATGCTGCGGGTTCTCTTCGTCATCATATGAGCAGGGGCGCGGACGAACAATACACCGGTTACTTTCCCATCACCCCCGATATTATGTCTAACGCACTGACTTTTCAGTGTAAGTTTCAAACTTAAGCGTCATTAAACGCTCGTTTTTGATTAAAATTCACGCTGTTTCTGTTAAATTGACAGCGCTGTCATTTTGCCGTTAGACTGATTCCTGAGCACTGTCGCTCAGCCCGGTTTACTCATATTCTTGCAACAGATCGGGCCATGCTTAACTTTTACCTTTAAGGACAAGTGGATGGAGAAGACCAGGATATTAATAACAGGCGCAGTGCTTCTGGTATTGCAGGGGTGCAGCAAACCGGTCACTGAGACGGACCAAACCGCGGCAGAAAAAACCGATGCTGCTGCGCTGATGTTTGATGATTTCAATTATACCGATGCCGGTGACTTGTTCAGCAACGGCTGGACAGCGCGCACCGAAACAGGTCACCCGGGTATCGCCGGCGCCAGCTGGTCAGCAGAAGGCGTCAGTGTACATTCTGCCCCCCAGGGTGCTGAGTTTGGCATTGCGCGCCTGAGCTCCGTTACTGACGGTGAGGCTGATGGTACCCGGCATACGCAGATCTGCCATGGGCGTAAGTACTTGTTCGGCACCTATGCGGCCCGCGTATTTTTTCGCAATGAGCCAACCTATGGTCCGGATGGCGATGAAGTGATCCAGACGTTTTACGCTATCAGTCCACTGGCAGAACCCATGGATCCGGATTACAGCGAAGTGGATTTTGAGTATCTGCCTAATGGTGGCTGGGGTGAAAACGAACAATCCGCCATGTGGACTACCAGTTGGGAGACCTTCCAGTTGGAGCCCTGGACCAAAGTTAATGAGTTTAGCCGGGTTGAAGGGGATTACAGCGGCTGGCGCACTCTGGTGATGAATGTCAGTGCAGATGCAGTACGCTATTTTGTTGATGGTAATCTGATTGGTGAGCACAGTGCAGACGTTGCGCCGGAAGTGCCGATGTCGATGAATTTTAACCTCTGGTTTATGCCCGAAGGTGCTGATGGCTCCGTTGGCCCTGTTGACTCGTCCGAACCAAGACAGTATCAACAGGATATCGACTGGGTTTTGCATGTTGCGGATCAGCAGCTAACGACTGATGAAGTAGCTGATAAAGTCGCTACATTGCGGGCCAGTGAGCAATATGCGGTTGATCAGGTACCTGACAAAGGCCTGCCAGCTTATTGTGGCTTATAGCTGTCCCGGAATATAACCGCTGATGTGAACCACGGGCTGAGGCATTCAGCCTGTTCTCTGGCTTAGTCGCCACGGGTAAGATTGACAGTGTGTTAAACAGCTTCGCTGCCCAGCCTCTCGCCCCAGTGCTCTATTGGTGCGGGTTTGCCGAAGTAGTACCCCTGAAAGCAGGTAAAGCCCATCTGTTTGAGCAAGCTGAGCTGCGCTTCTGTTTCCACACCCTCAGCAATTGCCTGCATTTTAAGGGCATTGGCCAGCTCAAGGGTCATTCTTACTATCTTACGGTGACGCTCTGAGCTTTCAATGCGGTCCACAAATTCCCGATCCACTTTCAGTACCGATGCAGATAAATCAATTAGCTGCGACAGCGACGCATGGCCGGTACCAAAATCGTCGATAATAATCGTCGCGCCGACGTTAGCCAGTGAGGAAAGGCGCTTTTTGGTTTCGTCGTGACTGGCCAGTACGGATGTTTCGGTGAGTTCCAGTTTCAGTTTGTCACGCAGAAACAGGCTTTCAGAAAATCGGCGTAAGAGTTTTTCATAAAACACATCATCGAGTAACTCTGGTCCTGACAGATTCACCGCCAGCGGCACCTCAGGCAGCCCGGCAGGCCAGTTTTCCAGCAATAATACCGCTTTTTCCAACACCTTCTGAGTAAACAGTATGTGTCATTTATTTTTCTCAATCTGAGGCAGGAACTGATAGGGCTGAAGAATCTGATTCTCAGCCGGATCGTCCAAACGGGCCAGCACTTCAAAGCCAGTAATTTTGTGATGTTGGTCGACCTGAGGCTGCAGCCATAAGGCCAGGCTGCCCTCATCCAGCAGTCGCTTAACTCTGTCCTTATTCCTGGTATCCTGACGTATCAGTTTTACCACTTTGGAGTCGTACTGCTCACAGGGGCGGTTCGGAGTGGTTTGGCTAAGGGCAATGGCGCAGGCCTCGGCCAATAATGGGGCTGACGTAAACCCGGAAGAACTGCAATAACCTGCCCGCCACTGCAGATTAAACATCAGCTCCTTCTTGCCGGTACGCTGAATAACCTGTACCGGCAGGTGTTTCTCCAGCCAGTCGGGAATATTTTCAGTACTGGATTGTGAGGTATTCACACTGAGCAAAAACTTTGCACCAGGAAAACGGTACAGGTTTACCGAAGAGGGCAATTGATTGCGTAACAACGCAGCTGCATCAGCCAGTACCTGATCGCCGGCAGAGAAGCTGTACTGCAGATTGATGTCTTTAAGATTCGCCAGCTTTAGCAGGATAACAGTGTGAGGGTGTGCCAGGGTCTGGGGGAACTGGTGGCTCCAGTAATGGTGGTTCTTAAGTTCGGTAAGGGCATCGGAATAGTGTTTGGTAATATGCTGTCGTTTAAGCTGGCCAATTTTTTTGTCTGCGGCCGTAGTGTGTGAGATATCGAAGCAGTGGATAAGCTGCTTCTTATGATGAATAAGACTGGCAGGTTGTATTTTATAAATGGCATTACTATCTGAGTGTAACGCCGCTTCTGCCGTTTCCCCTGCAATCAGCGGTCTGGTCAAAGTGAAAAGTTCATAAATAAAACGGCAATCAGCAGGGGCATTGTGCATAAGCTTCCTGGCACTTTTATTGGCATGAAGAATTCGTCCTTGCTGATCACAGAAAAAAGACGGGGTGCCGCCGTTATTGAAAATCTCCTGGTAGCGTTTAACCAGCTTACCCAGTTTTTTGCTTTGCTCGCGGTTAAGCTGGGATTGTTGTTCAAGGGATGTCAGAACACGTATCACAGCAACCGGAAGACAGAAGTTAAAGAACAGAAACACCAGTGAACTGAGATAGATATAGGTACCCGGAAGGGACATGTCTATCCCCAGTAGTGGGGCTAATGGCTCGTTTATGAGTAATACGGCAAAGGGAATGACATTTAACAACATGCCGGCCACTGCGGCTTTGTTGCCATAACAGATGCGCAGGATAATCGGCAGGGTGAAGAACAACAATAACCCGTAGCGGGCTGAAGCCAGCTCAGGCGTAAAAAACATAATGCAAAAGCCAGCCAGTACAATGGTGATGGTAAGGGAAGCTGACGCCATGGCTATCCTGTTTTTGCCCAGCGACATTGCCCCCCAAAGTAAAGCCGAAAAGCTGAAGGTCATAACCAGAACGTAGTAAAGGTTCTGTGTGTAAGCTGCGTATGATGAGTGTATTACTATTGCAGAGGTCAGTATCACACCACTGGAGAGGATTAGTCTGAGAACGCTGAGCTTCCAGGTAGTTTCATCAGGCGTTTTAAGATGCTGCGGATCTAATAAAAGGTAGTGTTTAATTGCGTTAGAAATACCGGTAAACAAGCTGCAACTTCCTGTTTTTTATTTTCTTTATCGCTTAAGAACGTAAAGTATAATAGTCACAGGGTGTTGTCGAGCAGATGCTGAAATGTGTCAGTGGCTTTATGTCCCAGCTAATGCTCAGGAAAGCGAATATCGTTAATATCTGCCACAAAAAAGGGGAAATACTGCTCAGTGCCAAACTGGTTGCCAGCCTCTACATGAGTGGGCAGGCGGAAACCTGCAAAGATTCTGAACTCAGACAAATAGCCACCGAAAGGCTGCAGCCGGTATTTTTTGTCGGGATTGGCGTTGCTCCAGCGTTCGAAACTGACTTGTGTTGGCCGGCCATCGGCGGCGACTGTGATATCGACGGATTGTGATAATCCCTGATAGCTTACCGTAAGCCGCGCACAATCCTTATCTGGCTGTTCCCATAGAATGCCGGGACCGGGCAAAACCGAGGCCGGGGCCCAGAAAACCGCTTCAGCCACATAGCGACCAAAGGCTGAGCGTTTATGATTTATGTCACTATTCATACGGGCTACCGGCAGCAGACCCATCAGCCAGAAGCGTGTCCACTTATGGCTATCTGAGCCTGACAGACGCAGCCATCCCCGCCGCGCCTGCATTTTCCAGACAAAGCCTGCCGGTACGCTCAGGGTTTGATGGGCGTGCATATCAAGATAATCAGGCTTAGCCTTTACCCCCATGCCGAATCGCCCGGTCATGCTGATACTGGCGACGGTATAAAGTGGTGTGCCTGGCTCAATAGTGTAAAGAAAGTAGCGCCGGGCAGTTTCTGGCAGTGCGGCGATCATCGACGCATCAAAGTGTGCGGGTGCGTCAGGCTGGTCTGCAACAAGCCGGCTGATAGCCCTGGCATCGGCCCGGTGATCACAACCTCGCCAGATAAAAAGTGCCAGTGCGGCCAGTATCAGTAACAACAGAGCGATCGACATAATGTGTTTCCACAGAATTATAAGGTAATGGATCTGTCAGGATTTAAAATCAGTTAGTCGTGAAGTGCTGGCCCCTTAAAACGATCCACCCACATGGCGGTGGCGCCGCAAATGGCGACCGGCATCACCAGAAAGTTGATCACCGGGATCATGGCAAACAGGGTCACGGTAATGCCAAAGCTGAAGCTGGCGGTTTTCTGACTGCCGAGCACATCGCGCATACGGATAAAGCTGACTTTATGGTTATCAAAAGGGTAGTCGGCGTACTGGATGGCCATCATCCAGGCGGTAAATAAGAACCATATTACCTGACCGAATACCGGCAGTAAGAAAAACACAATCAAAAAACCGACAGCACGGGGGATATAATACAGCAATTTGGTCCACTCCCTGCCCAGGGTGCGCGGGATATCTTTGAGCAGCGCCATTACGCCACTATCGCCGAGGCTTTGCCCGGTAAGATGTTGTTCGACTTTCTCTGCCAATAGCCCGTTAAAAGGCGCAGCAATCCAGTTGGCGACACTGTTAAACAAAAACGAAAAGGTGACCAGCACAATAATCACCGCCAATGGCCAGATAAAGACAGCCAGCCAGTCTTTCAGCCAGTCCAGCCAGTTGGGAATGCTGTCCATCAGCCAGAGAATGGCCACATCAATCTGTTGCAGCAAAAAATAAAACGCCACGGCGAACAGGATCAGATTAACCAGTAGCGGCACAAATACAAAGCGCCGCAGGCCCTTAACCCGGATCAGCTCGAAGCCTTGCATAAAATAGCCGGCGCCGCTTTTAAGCTGTGGTGATGACATAGTACTCCTTATTACGCTTGTCTTTGCCTGTTAGCTTAATCGAATTTTGCGCCCTGTGAATAACTCAATTGTTACACCTGATGACTTTTGGTACATTCATTTGTTCATTCCGCTCCCGGACAATAATAATAAGGACTCATGCGGCTTAAAAAGATCAAACTGGCGGGTTTTAAGTCTTTTGTCGACCCCACCAGTATTCCTTTTCCCGATGACATGACGGCGATTGTCGGCCCCAATGGCTGCGGCAAGTCTAATGTCATTGATGCCGTGCGCTGGGTGCTGGGAGAAAGCTCGGCGAAGAACCTGCGTGGTGATGCCATGACCGATGTGATCTTCAACGGCTCATCGGCCCGCAAACCGGTTTCCCAGTGCAGTGTGGAGCTGGTGTTTGATAATTCCAGTGGCCGTATTCAGGGCGAGTACGCCAACTACAATGAACTGTCGGTCAAGCGCCTGGTTACCCGTGAGGCACAGTCCCATTATTTTCTCAACGGCAGCAAATGCCGTCGCCGTGATGTGACGGACCTGTTTCTGGGCACCGGCCTCGGCCCGCGCAGCTATGCCATTATCGAGCAGGGCATGATCTCCCGTCTGATTGAATCCAAACCCCAGGAATTGCGGGTTTTTATCGAAGAAGCGGCGGGGATCTCCAAATACAAGGAAAGGCGAAGGGAAACCGAGAACCGTATCCGCCACAGCCGCGATAATTTAGAGCGTCTTGAAGATGTGCGTGATGAGCTGGGTAAGCAACTGGATAAATTGCAGCGCCAGGCCGCTGCCGCCCGTCGTTACAAAGAATTAAAGGCCAGTGAACGGCGTTACAAGGCGGAACTGGCGGCCCTGCGCTGGCTTAAACAAAGTCACCAGATTGGCTCTTTGGAACAGCAGATTGGCGAACACGAGAATAAGATTGAAAGCCTGATCGCACGCCAGCGCGGCGATGAAAAAGGCATGCTGGAGTACCAGCAGCGCCAGCAGGATCTTAAACAGCGCCTCAGCGACATTCAGAATCAGGTGTTTCAGGTGGGTAATCAGATCACCCGCCTGGAACAGAACCAGATCCACGCCCGCCAGCGCAAACAACAAATTGATGAGCAACTCACCCGGCTGGAGCAGGATGTCGGCGACAGCGAAACCCGCCTGACCCATGAGCAACAGGCACTGGATGAACTCAGTGCACAGCTTGAAGCGCAGGAGCCTGAGCTGGCGCTGCTACAGGAGCAAAGTGAACAGGCCCAGGCGCAGCTTGCAGAGGCAGAACAGGGGGCTGTGGAGCAACAATCGGCCTGGCGGGCTCAGGAGCAGCAATATTACCAGATACGCCAGCAGTGCCAGAGCCAGCAAACCCGTATCGAAGGTCAGCAGGCCATGATTGGCAGGGCAGAGGTGCGTCTGCGTGAATTACAGGATGAGCTGAGCCGCTTTGGCGATGTCGATACGGCTCCGGAGTCTGAGCAAATTACTGAGCAGTTAAAAGAAAAACAACGGCAGCTTGAACAACTAAATCATGCCTGTGAGCAGGCCCGGGCACAGCACCACCAATATCAACAACAGGTGCAACAATTACAGGATCAATTGCTGGAGCTCAGTGGTGAGATCCAGCAAGGGCAGGGAAGACTGGCCTCCCTGGAAACCCTGCAACAATCCTCACAACAACAAGATAAAGAGCTGAAACACTGGCTCGAGTCCCAGTCTTCCCCCCCGCCACCGGTGTGGCAGAGTTTAAAAGCCGAGCCTGGCTGGGAGACAGCGCTGGAGTCGGCGCTGCAAAGCTGGCTGAGTGCGCCGGTGCTGGATCAGGTTGAGCCACCATCACTGCCCGGCAGTCAGTGGCTGTTAAAGAACCAGATGACGACCGACAAGCCCGCTGGCACTCTGGCGGCAAAAGTCCAGACCGAAGGGGTGCCCTCTTTTCTGTGCTGTATTTGGGTTATCGAAGATGATGCGCAGATCACAAAGCGGCGCTTAAGCCTGGAACCGGGGGAGAGTCTGATCACTGTCGAAGGATTTTGGTATGGCCGTGACTGGCAGATTCAGGGTACGGTGAAAAGCCACAGCGGCATGCTCGACAGAGCCGCTGATATTCAGGCTCTGCAGCAGCAGGTGCAACAGCAACAGGCGCAAAAACAGCAGCTTGAACAGCAATATCAGCAGCTCAAAGCACAGCTGCAGCAAAGCGCTGAGCACAGTGAACAGCAACAACAGCAGTTGCGCCAGCTTGAGCTGGAGGTGATGCAACTGGAGCAGCAACTGGACGGTATAGCGCGGGAACAACAGAGCCGAATACAACAATATGAGCGGCTGAATGAACAAATCAGCGCTCAGCAGGAACAACTACAACAGGATCGAATGGATCTCGAACTGCAGCTTGCCGAGCAGCAGGAACTGCAGGTACAACTGGAAAGTCATCAGGATGAACATCAACAGGTTCAGGCTCAGCAGGAACAGCTACAACAACAGCTGAGTCAGTTGCGCGCCCAGGCCGAGCAGACCCGTGCCCGTCAGCATGAGCTGGCTTTAACGGTGCAGGGGCTGAGTAACCAAAAAGATAATGCTTATCAGGCCATTGAACGGCACCGTCATCGCCTGGAAGATAAACAACAGGACAGACAGCGCCTACTTGAAGAAAAAGAGCAGTGGCAGCAGCCCGCCGAAGAGCAGTCCGAGCAATTACAGATTTTACTAGAACAGCGTATGGAGCTGGAAGCCCGGCAGACTGAACTGGCGCAACAGCTCAGTGAAGTGGAGGATTATCTGCACAAGGCTCAGTCAGGCCAGCATCAGTTGCAGGAGCAGATAAACCAGTTACGTGAAACCCAGCAAAGTCTGCAACTTGAATGTGAGGGCTGCCGGGTACGGGCCAGCGGTTTTATCGATCAGCTTGAGCAGATGCAACAAAACGTCAAATCGGTACTCGAAGCTCTGGATGAAAACGCCGATGAAAATCACTGGCAGCAGGAGCTGGATAAAATCAGCGCGGCGGTAGGGCGCCTTGGTGCGGTCAACCTGGCGGCAGTAGAAGAATATGAAGTGCAGGCCGAGCGTAAAAAACACCTGGATGATCAATATCAGGATCTTACCGAGGCTTTGGAGACGCTGGATAACGCCATTCGCAAGATAGACCGGGAAACCCGCAGTCGTTTTCGTGATACCTTTGAGCGGGTGAATGAGGATCTTAAAACCCTGTTCCCGAAAGTATTTGGTGGTGGTTCGGCCTATCTGGAACTGACCGATGATGACTTACTGGAAACCGGCGTGACCATCATGGCCAGACCACCAGGCAAGAAAAACAGTACGATTCACCTGCTAAGTGGTGGAGAAAAAGCCCTGACCGCTTTATCATTGGTGTTCGCGATTTTCAGACTCAATCCGGCGCCTTTTTGTTTGCTGGATGAGGTGGATGCACCACTGGATGATGCTAACGTGGGGCGTTTCTGTAATTTGGTTTCAGAGATGTCCAATACGGTACAGTTTATTTATATCACCCATAACAAAATCGCAATGGAGATGGCTAAACATCTTACCGGCGTCACCATGGCCGAACCCGGCGTGTCTCGTATGGTTGCCGTTGACGTGGATGAGGCGATTGCCCTTGCTGAACTTTAAGCAGAAATAAAAATACAAAATGGAAGAATTACGCCTGACATTTCTAATTTTCGGAGCCCTGGCCATCGCCGGGATCCTCGCCCATGGCTTGTGGACTGTGCGAAAAAAACGCAGCGCCGAGCGTGAAACCCCAAAGCCGGAGCATTTGCATTATCGGGATAACCGCGCCGATGCTGACTTTGAGATCAGTGACGAAAGCCCCGAGCAGGACTTCGATGATCTGGGTATCGGACCAGTACGCGTGGTTAAAGTGGATCCAAAAAAGGCCGATACTGATGATGCCAATGTGTCAGCCATGGATGACTCACCGGCCAGCGGTCGTTACAGTGCAGAGCCGGAACCAGAGTCGCAGATGTTTAACGAATCCCGCGCCGCCCAGAGCAGCTTTAAGGCCAGTGCAGCGAAAGATGAGCGGGTGGACATAGACCCGGACGCCGTGCCGGAGCCACCGTCTTTTTTACTCAGAACCGGTGGTGGCGAGCAGGCTCAGCAAACTCAGGTGCGCAAAGAACCGGTGATCGGTGATATTGCTGATACCGCCCCGGCCAGCGAAACACCCCATCGCGCTGCAAAAGCCTCAGCAGTCAAGGCGCAAAAAGAGACAGGCCCGGCAGATAAACCCCTGACGAATAAATCTGTGAAGCGCATACCCGCTGAGCAGGAAGCACAACCAGAACATGCCGAAAAACCTGAACAACAAAGTACTTCGGTGGGCGGCGCTTTTGCCGAGCAGGCCCGCAAACTGGTACAGCGCAAGAAACCGGATATCACCAAAGCTGCGCCAAAACGTCGCGAACCTAAACTGGGCGGTTCGCGTCTGGCCGAGGATCAGATGCGAATTGATTTTGACGAACCCGAATTAAAGGCTGAGCCTGATGTGGCCGCAGAGAATCCGGAAGCGAAGCAATCTGAAGCTAAAGCCGTTTCCCAGGAAGTGCTGGTACTGAACGTGAAAGCGCCCGACAACAAACCAATTCCGGGCTCGGCCTTATTGCCCTCTTTGCTCACCCTGGGTTTTAAATTTGGTGATCAGGATATCTTTCACCGGCATGTTAACAGTAATGGCAAGGGGCCTGTGTTATTCAGCCTGGCCAATATGTTTAAGCCCGGCGTGTTTGATATCGACAATATCGAAACCTTCAGCACACAGGGCGTAAGCTTGTTTATGATCCTGCCCATCGAAGGTGACCCGCATCAGGTATTCAACATGATGCACAACGCTGCGCGCAAACTGGCCGATGAATTTGGCGCTCAGGTGCTCGATGGTCGTCGTAGTGCGCTGACTAAACAAAGCCTGCAACAGTATGTGGAAAAGATCCGCGAATTTGAGCGCCAGCGAATGATTAAGCGGGCCAACTAGTCGCGGCTGTTTAAAGATAAAAACCCAACCTGTTAAAAAAGCCTGACCGACCATGCAGATTGAACAAGAGTTAGCCCGCTTGCGGGCGCAATTGAATGAGTATAACTATCAGTACTATGTGCTGGACGATCCTACCGTGCCCGATGCCGAATATGATCGCCTGATGGAGCGTTTAAAGGCACTGGAAGCACAGCATCCTGAGCTGATTAGTCCCGACTCACCGACTCAGAAAGTAGGCGCCGCTCCGGTTGGTGCCTTTGGTGAAGTTGAGCATGAAGTACCCATGTTGTCGCTGGACAACGCCTTTGATGCAGACTCTTTTGCGGCCTTTGAAAAAAGGGTGCATGACCGTTTAAAGGATGACAGCAAGGTAACCTGGTGCTGTGAGCCCAAGCTTGACGGCCTGGCTGTCAGTCTGCTGTATGAGGATGGCAAACTGGTCAGGGGGGCCACCCGTGGTGATGGCCGTACCGGTGAGAATATCACCGCCAATGTGAAAACCATTGCCAACCTGCCCCTGAGTCTGCGTGGCGAAGATTATCCCAAACGACTTGAGGTGCGCGGCGAGGTGTTTATGACCAAAGCCGGTTTTGAGGCTCTGAATGACAGCCAGCGTAAACAGGGCGGCAAGATCTTTGCTAACCCCCGCAATGCCGCCGCCGGCAGTTTACGCCAGCTCGACTCGCGCATTACCGCCAAACGGCCGCTGCGGATCTATGTTTACTCTATGGGTCTGGTGGAGGGCGAACAATCGCCGCTGGCAAACAGCCATTATCAGCGTTTACAGCAACTCAGAGGCTGGGGGCTGCCTCTGTGTCCACAAACTGGTCTGGCACAAGACCGGGCCGGTTGCGAAGCCTTCTATGAAAAGATTATGGCCATTCGTGACAGCCTGGATTATGAGATTGATGGCCTGGTCTGCAAGGTGGATGATATCGGGCTGCAACAACGGCTCGGCTTTGTGGCCCGGGCCCCGCGCTGGGCAGTGGCCTGGAAGTTTCCGGCGCAGGAGCAGATGACAGAATTGCTGGATGTGGAATTTCAGGTGGGACGCACAGGCGCCATTACCCCGGTGGCCCGTTTAAAGCCGGTATCGGTGGGCGGTGTGGTGGTTTCCAATGCCACCTTGCACAATCAGGATGAGATCAAACGCCTTGGCATTAAAATTGGCGATAAGGTGATTATCCGCCGTGCCGGTGATGTGATCCCTCAGGTGGTGTCGGTGGTTAAAGCCAAACGGCCCGATAATGCCCGCGATATTGTGTTTCCTGAGCATTGCCCCATTTGTGAGTCCAATATTGAAAAGCTCGAAGCCGAAGCGGTGGCCCGCTGTACCGGCGGTCTGGTGTGTGCGGCCCAGCGCAAAGAAGCGCTGAAACACTTTGCTTCGCGTAAGGCGCTGGATGTTGACGGTTTGGGTGACAAGCTGATTGAACAACTGGTAGAGCAGGGCAAGGTACATACCCCGGCTGACTTGTTCCGGCTGGATATGAGCCAGCTGATTGGCATGGAACGCATGGGCGAGAAATCTGCCGCCAATTTGCTTAAGGCGCTGGAAAAGGCCAAACAGACTACGTTGCCACGGTTTCTTTATGCACTGGGTATTCGCGAGGTGGGTGAGGCTACCGCCGGTAATCTGGCTCTGCACTTTCTGACCCTTGAGGCGTTGCAGCAGGCATCCCTTGAGCAGTTACAGGAGGTCAATGATGTGGGTGAGGTGGTGGCCCGGCATCTTGTCAATTTCTTTGCCGAAGAGCATAACAACAAGGTGGTTCAGGAGCTCATAGCAGAAGGGGTACACTGGCCCGTTATCGACGCCCCTGACGAAGCAGAGCAACCGCTGAAAGACAAAACCTTTGTGCTGACCGGTACCCTGTCGGCCATGGGCCGCAGTGAGGCCAAGGCAAAATTACAGCAACTGGGCGCCAAAGTGGCAGGCAGTGTTTCTGAGCGCACCGATTTTCTGGTGGCCGGTGAGAAGGCCGGCTCTAAGCTTAATAAGGCCACTGAACTGGGGGTGGAGATCCTGAGCGAAGAGCAGATGCTGGCGTTGTTTGCACAATATGATGCCTGATGATCTGTAGTGCCCAATTTATTTGGCGATTTACAGTTCAGACTATAATTATTTGATTTTAAAGGATGCACTAACAACATGCATGATGTCCTTTTTCAGTTAACGCAATGGCTGCAGCCTTATTATATCGAGGTGGCCATGACCTTTGTTGCCACCTTACTGGTGGTGTATGGCGATGTGGTGAACAAGCACATCAAGCGCATGCTCAGCCCTTATCCTTTTGTGGTGCGCACATTGGTGTTTGTGCTTGTCTGTGCTTTCGGTTACGGGGCTTTTATTTTGTTTGTGACACCATTTTTCAAACAGCTGATTCTGATGATTCCTTCTGTGTATCAGGGGATCAGCATTGTCAGCGTGTTTTTACTGTTGGGTTATATGGCCGAACGGCGCCGGTATATCTGATGGCCTGTAAAGCAGATGGATTTTCAGATTGATGAGCGGGCCCAGGGCGATTCTGCCACTGCATTATTACGACGCCGAAGGCAGGATAAAGCCCAACCGGCTGATGTACCTGAGCCTGCTGTTTCTGATTCGTGGTTATCTGGTGTTTATTGCCTCATTATCCTATCGCCAGGATCCCAGTCTGATCCTGTCGCTGTTTTACCCGGACAAGGGCTATTTCTATTTCAGTTTATTATTGGGCCTGCCGGCGCTGCTGATTATGGGTATGGTGTTCTGGCGCCATAAGCTGGTTGAAGGTGGCGCCAGAGTATTGTTCAGACCCGTTCGTTATGTGTTGTTGTGCAGCCTGACAGTGGATGGGGTGTTTCATTTACTCATGGCCCATCAGGGCCACTGGCAGTTTTCCTGGGTGATCGCTCTGACCCTGCTGTTGGATATGTTGTTTGCGGCATACTGGTATCGCAGCCGCACCCTGAGATTGATGTTAAAAGACTGGCAGCATAAATCGCATTAGCAAAAGACTACTGGGCGTTATTACTGACGGCCTGATCGAAGTAGCTTTTTACGCTGATCTGACTGTCGTTGACCAGACGCTGATAGCAGATACCGGCAAAAGCATATGTATGACCGGCATATTCGAGCACCACATAGGGAGTATCAGGATTGCTCTGATCATAATGCCAGTGGCCGCCCACCAGCTTGCGGAAGATCTCGCCCACATAGGCACCGTACAGATTACATAAGGTAAATACGGCGTTATTCTCCAGACTCTTGTCTTTATATCGTTCCAGCCATTTAAGGATCACCTCATCCACCTGGGCAACGCTGTCAACGCTGTTGTCCAGCTCAATGCCAAACTCTTCCCTGGTTGCAACAATGGCATTGTGGGCGCTGTCTGCCATCAGGTTCTCAAGTTCTTCCCGGGTCATTTGCATGGTTGTTCCTCAGTACTCTTAATTGTATGTTTAATCTGACGGTGAGCGAGAATACAGTCGCTCAGCAACTGGCTGCCCGGTCCCAGACCATCAGGCCTGGGATGCACCATCCACATCACCATTTTTCTGAAACTGCTGCCTTTGATATCCAGTTTAACCAGTTTTTCCTGATTAATCTTATCGCAGACCTTATGCTCAGGCAGCCAGCAAAAGCCAAGCCCCTGCAGCATCAGTTCAATGGCGGTATCAAACTGACTGACGGTCCATCTAAGCTCTGACTTAAGCCAGCCCTGTTTTTCATTCGGTGTTTGCGAGGTATCTTTGATCACCAGTTGTAAGTGGTGCATCAGCTCATTGGGATCGACCGGGGAGGGCATTTTCGCCAGTGGGTGTTCAGGGTGACAGACCGCAATAAATTGCATTTCGGCGATAGGCTCTCCCAGATAGCCTTTAGGTACCATACCGGTAAGCACAATATCCGCCCAGCCCTGGGTGATGGCTTCTTCGGTGCCGGTAATCACCGTATCCAGTATACGTAACCGGCTGCCACGGCTGTCAGGATAGAAATCCTTTAGCACCGGATAGAGCAGGGGTTTAGGGTAGGCCAGATCCACTGCCAGAGTAATCTGTGGCTCCCAGTCCTGATTGATACTCTCGGCGAGCACTTCCAGTTCCTGCACATTCTGGGTAAGGTGTCGCGAGCGGCGCAGCATCACCTCACCGGCCTCGGTCAGATAGGCTTTGCGGCCACGCACTTCGAGCAGTTGTACGTCCAGCTGGTTTTGCAGTTTGGCAACCGCATGGTTCAGGGACGACTGACTCTTATTCAGTTTGGCGGCGGCATGAGCGTAACCACCGCAGTCCACCACTGCCTGCAATATACGCCACTGTTCGAGGGTTGTTTTTGGCCGGTACATGAATGTTTCTATTTTATCGATAGTTTGACCATGCTAGAGCCAGGGCGGCATAAATGCAATGGTTTAAGGTCCGGATAAGGTTGATAGCAGCAGCGTGACTTTTCAGCTTTAAGCAAATATTAAATCGCGCTGAGGCACAAAGACGCAGAGATGATGTTCTTTGCGACTTGGCGTCTCTGGGAGAACAACTAAGGTTATTAAATCTCTGTGCTCTCTGTCTCTCCAATACCTATGGATACTGCCGGGTCAGGGAAGTGTATCGAAATCAATCTCTGGTGGCTGGCCGAGCGCAGTCCGTTCATGAGCTGTATCTAACTCAGCCGGTGGATAGATAAAGCCGCCGTTTTCCAGCAGAAAACCTCGCTCATTGGCCTCACCGTTGTAATCCAGCCTGTCACCATCTCTGGCGGTTGCATCGGCAGTGAGAGTGGCGCGGGTCAGTTCGTGCCAATTACCTTGCGTATCTCTTGCCCATTGATTGCTGTACCAGGCTGAACGATGGCGATCACCGTATTGAGTCAGAAAGTTCTCCAGAAAGCTGTGTAATCTGCTCGCCCAGGTCTGGGTGTCAGGGCGGCGAAAGCTGGCGATCAGTTGCCATTGCTGTTCATCGTCGGGTTTGAACCAGGCGCTGTAATCGGTGTGCGTTTCGCCGTCAGGCTGCACCTGTAACAGAAATTCATAGGTTTTGTCCGACTGCCAGTTGTATTTCAGATAGCTCTGACCGCCGGAACCCTCGTTGCCAAACTCGCCGGTGTAAACACCATCTCCCTTACGCAACAGTTCGATGCGCAGCTCCGGCGGAATATCCTCCGGGTTATCGGTTTGGTAGGGACTCCAGACTGAAAACAGTACCCGACGCTCAATATCGGAGTTAACCTGAATGCCAAAATAGCCCTCGGCAAAACCATTGGCCATATAGTAGGAACCAGGCACATCTTCACCCACAGGCACCTGTAGTTGCGAATAAAACCACTGGATATCGCGATTTGCGGACATCTCATAGCTAAAATGTACCGATGGTCCGCGCCGGCCCCAATAGCTGTTGTCGGTCAGATAGGTTAGCCCGGGATCTGCTGAGTCGGGCCAGATCAGTAACTGGTCAAGATCAATGGCTTCACCATCGCTTGTCCGGCTCAGCCTGATGGCATGATAGCCAGGTTCCTCAAGGCTGAACTTGCCTGCCGGAATGTCGTCATTGGCATGGTTATCGATGCTAAGCTGATGTTGCTGTTCTCCTATCTGTACCCTTAATTGCGCGGATTCTGCAGCAATTTTGCCGCGCAGACCCAGGGTGATATCCATAGCCTGATCGGTGGCAAAGTAGATTACAGGCTGATGCTCAGCCCGTTTCCAGTCACGGATACCGCTTTCGGACATAAGCTGCTCTGTAATCTGCGGATTATTTTCAACCCAGCTATTGGTGCCAATGGGAAGGGTATAGGGCTGACCATCGGGTAGCTCTGATACCGGTTCCGGCTTTTGTGCCAGAGGCTGATCGGTGTCGGGATTACCGCTGCCATTGCAGGCGCTCAGGTTTATGCCGACAAGTAGCAGTAATAATGCGATAAGTGGCGTTTTGCGTTTCAAACTATTCAGTTTCATGATCTCTTCCATGGATTTACGCGCTCATAGAAATCTTTCGGACAGAAGAGTGAAGAAAGGCCTTGGGGCCTTTCTTCACTTTTGGGGGCGTTTCGATTATGGGTTGATACGAATACCGAACTCTGAGGCGGATGCCCAGGCGCCATCGCCTTGCTCACGGGTTGCGACAAACTTGATGTAACGACCGGTTTTCGCATCAAAAGCGGCGGTTTTGGTATCATCATTTGCGGCCCAGGTACCGACTCTCACTGCCTCTCCAAAGTCCGTATCGTCATCGCTGACATAGACCTCATATTCCACAATGGTGCCATTGCCGGCGCCCGCACGCGGTGTATATTCAAATCCGACGACTTCCTCTGAGGAACCCAGATCAATCAACACCTCGTGAGGATAAGATGGAATGCCACTCCAGGGCGTATGCCAGTGCCCGTCATCGCCGGTGAGTCCGTCAAAGGCATAGGACAACTCATGTCCTTCTTGTGAACCTGATGTCGTCGAGTAAGACAGCGTACTGTTGTCGACCTCAACAGACATATTCACACCAATGTTGAACTCAGAGGCCGCAGCCCACTCACCTCCGCCTTGCTCGGTCAGAGCAACAAACTTCACAAACTGGCCCGGCTTATCGGTGAACGTGACTGTTTTAACATCAGCCGTTCCTTCCCAGGTGCCCTTGGCCACGGGTGAGCCAAATTCGTCCTGAGAGTCACTCACATAAAGCTCGTACTCGACAATAGTGCCATTGCCACCACCGGTTCGTGGCGTGTAATCGAAACGATTCACGTCATAGGTTTGCCCCAGGTCGATGACAACCTCATGAGGGTAAGCAGGTATACCACTCCACGGCGTATGCCAGTGCCCGGCGTCCCCTGTCAGGCCATCGAATGCAAACGACAACTCATGACCTGGCTGTGCACCCGAGGTTGTGGAGTAGCTCAGAGAGGCGTTGTCCAGTAAAGTGGTTACTACATCAACATTTTGATGCTCATCATCGTCGCCTTGCCCTGGCGCATCTGGCGAACAAACACCACCGGTTTCTGTTTCATTGCCTGAATCACCACCCGTATCTTCACCGGCTGCGGTGCCATCATCAAAGCCAAATTTAATCTCTGCCGCAGATGCCCAGACGTTGCCGCCGCGCTCCTCAGTCGCAACAAATTTAACAAATCGGCCACTGATAGGTTCAAAACGCTCTAACTTCTCTTCCTGATTGTCATCCCAGGTGCCTACAATTTGCGGCTCTGACGGATAAACATCGGGATCATCGGAAATGTATATTTCATAACCGACGATGGTACCGTTAACACCGCCATCCTGACGAGGTACGTAACGCATACGATTAATATCATACGTCTCACGCAAATCAATCGTAACGGTGTGAGGATAGGTCGGCGCACCATCTCCCCACGACGTGTGCCAGATAGTGTCATTGTCACCATCAAAAGCGTTGCCTAAACCATTGCCATCGGCGGCCGCAGAGTCAGAGCTATACACATAGCTAGAGCCACTGATCCATCCAGGCTCTCCATCCTGAAACGTCGACAGAGTAAGACACTGCACATCAGTTCGCGCGGTCACCAGTACGTAAAAAGGTGTAGGTTCTCGCAAGCTTACAGGCAACCGACAGGTTTCGTTAGCCACACTGGAAAAGCCCACGCAATCGTAGTGACTGTCAGTGGGTTTCTCATCTTCCATCACATAGATATCAGCATCACCTTCGTCACCCGCAAGTTTCACCGTCATGCTTCTGGAGGCATCCAGTCCCATTACCTGGAATAACTGTGATTCACCTTTTGCGATAGATTCAATGGTGACTTCCTCATTACGCTCCAGCATCTGCGCTTCAGTATCGATGACAAGACTGGTTTCTTTCATCACAAGTTCGTCCGAACCCGGTACTGTTGTAAATATGCTGGTCTTACCGAAAATATTTTCGATATGTAATTCAATTTCAGCATCTGCATCAATGGAATCAAAGCTGACACTGCGCGTGTTTGGGTCCGTGCCTTCAGCCAGAACTTGGTCTCCTGACATCACCTTGTATGAGATCTGTGGTACTTCGGTATCGGCCAGGATCCATTCTAAGCCTGTGGACGTCGCATACGATAAGCTGACAGATGTAGGCGGGTATGCAGGTGATACCTGAACAAAGGGGCGCGCCAGTTCACCGGTAGGTTCTTGCGGGTCATCGCCATTGTCCACCCCTGATGTACCACCGGTCGTCATGCGGTAGTAATCATAATTCGACTCGAAGCTATAGTTTTCATTGTACTGAGCCGTGGCTTCTTCCTGAACAACTTCGTAGTCGGCACTGGTGAAGGCTTCCCAGGTGCCGTCCATATGACGTTTACGACCATTATTGAAAATCGCAGTACGTGCATGATTACCTGTTCCCAGCCAGTCCTCAACGAAAGAGCCCGTTTCTGTGCTAAAGACGATGTAAGGCATCGGGTAATTCATGGTCACCAAATGGGTCCACACGCCGGTTTCCTTGTCCTGAGACCAGAAGGCAAAATGTGAATGGCCATCCTCTCTGGTATGCCAGACCCGGGCCGCCAGGGTGTACCAGGTATTGGGCTCCCAGCCTAAGTCAAAATTCCACGACTTCAGGCCTGTTCCTTCACCACCGAATACTTCAACCTGAGTTCCTTCACCCTGGTACTCAGCAGTGATTTCCTCCCCATTTGAGGGATCCCATAGAGAAAAGATGAAGTTGCGACCATCGGGATGATCCTGAATGCCAGCATATCCACCTCCATCCATTCCCGCGTTCCAGTTCAGTACAGAATAATAGGTATAGGGCGTCAATCCACGCTCCGGAACAAACACATCCTGCATTATGATGTCGCCATTAAAACTGTCACCAAATCTCAGCCAGGTGGACGGCGCGCGATCCGTCTCCCCCGGAGCAATAACCACCGGAGGGGGAGTGACTGTATTGTCGTCTTCATTCGGCGGCGTTTCGCCATCTCCACCACAAGCGGTCAGCGCGCCCGCCAGAATAAGTGAAATAAATATAGATAGTTTAGTTTTTGGGTTCATAAGTGTACTCACTCTTAACTGTTGTCCTGTTAACAGCATCAGGCCACCGGACAGCTGGCTGCCAATGCTTTTCGGTCAATTTTGTTGGCATTTAGAATCTATAGCTGGCACCGACGTTAATTAAGCGTCCGGCCCGATACAGATAGTTAATTTGCTCTTCATTCTCGATGTAAGCGTAACCACGTTCATTGGTGAGGTTGGTAGCTGAAACAGTAAGATTGACCTGCTCTGTGACGTCATAACTGGCACTGAAATCCAGCTGACCATAATCAGCCTGCCATCTGACACCCCCCCAGGCGTCTTCATTGGTAAGGTATTTATCTCTCCAGTTGTATGCCAGACGAGCCTGAATTTTGCCTTTTTCGTAATAAACCACTGCGTTGTATGAGCGTTTTGACATCCCTCTGAACGGCAGGTCACGAACGCGGAAGTCATACTCTTCATGGGTCTCGTCAACCTGTTCATAACCAGAGTCGACATAGGTGTAGTTCAGCTGAACACCGAGGCCATCAAAAGGCGATGGTAAGATATCGGTGAAAGATTGCTGGTAGGCAATTTCGATTCCCTTTATCTCGCCACCGGCGTCACTATTGACATAAGACTGAATTTCAAACTCTTCACCATCGATGGTGGTTGTGCCATTGCGTCCCTGGGTAGAAAAGGTTTCAATATCCTTCACATACAGCGCTGTGGTTAATGCACCATAATCAGAGAAATACCATTCCAGGGTCAGATCTCCCTGATTCGCCCGCAAGGGCTCGAGCCCCGGGTTTGACGCATGGTATTCGCGCTCACTAATGTTGAGATAGCTCCAGGCTTTTAAGCTAGCGATGCTTGGACGCGTGATGACCTTAGACGCAGTAGCACGGAACAGTAATTCATCGGTCAGGTTTAATTTGAAGTTAATACTTGGCAAGACGTCTTTGTAAGAATCTTCAAATTCCACCAGTTCCTGATAATTTTCAACCTCATCCAGGAACTGGATAATTTCCGGCTCTTCAGGATCGGCTGCAACAAATCTGACTAAGTCAGGGTTCAGTGAAAAGCCGCGGCTGCCAACCTCCGTTTCAATCATCCGAACACCGAGATTAAGCACAAAAGGCAGGTCGAATATTTCATTTTCTATGTTTACCGCCGCATAAACGGCCGTTGTCTGCTCAGAGACATCATAGGAATCATTGGGGCGAGGAGTCGCCTTAACTAACTGATTTGCAGCCTCCGGGCTAATAGACTCATAGAACGAGAACAATTCATCGTAATCGAACCGTGGCCACGGCGAGGGGTGCTGGCCGGGTTCACCGTCCATAAAGTTGGAAAAGTCACTGTCAATAATAACGGAACTGGGCAAACGAAATAATTCGAATCCGTTAATGTCTTCCACCGATGAGTAATCCACAGAGAAATCTGCGTATTCGTCGGAAGACAGTTGGGCACCAGCGTTGCTAAAGGCGCTGGGGTTTCTCGATGCATTAGCGGCCGTCGTTTTGGTTTGCTTACCGATATTGATGCCAAAATCTATCGACGTAATCCAGTCAGCCCCCAGCGGCTGCCATCGGCCATCGACACGGAACTCATTCACCTCGTCCTTAATACCGGTGCCGTCGTTGTAACTATAGTGAGCACCAAAGGGCGTATCAGTGCCCAGCACCGGTGACAAGGACACATCGGGAAGCAAGTTATCCGTCGAAGCATCAATGGATATCTCATCGACAAAGCCTCGGGCTACGATATAACGATTGTGCCCATTATTTTCATTTTCAGCGCTTGAGTGGGCAACATCGAAACTCAGTGATAGCTCGTCAGTCATAAACCATTTTGCGTTTACGCCAACCTGGTAGGTCTCGGTAATCCGCGGACGAGACACGTTCAACAGTTCGGCCATAGCACCACTGCCAAACAGCACCATGCTATCGACAATGCCTTCTTCAGCAAAGCCAACTTCCTTCACGCCTGGAATTCCCGGCGTCCAACTCTCATCATAAGTCACAAATGAGATCTGAGACTCAGTACCATTGGTCTCATAAGATGAGAAAATGCTGTCGAAGTTTATTTCTAAGTCACTATCGGGCAACCACTGTAATGCCAGACTGCCGCCGATGCGCTCACGTGTATCCTGTTTGTTTCCATAACGCACATAGCCGGGGATAATCGACCCCCATTCATTATCAACATAGGGATCGAACTCGCCATTGCCATCCACATCCTGGCGAATTGTCAGATCGGCATCTTCGGTATTGGCATTATAAAACCCTTGTCCTTCATAACTATCAATACGCAGAGTTCTTTCCGAATACACCATAGTAAACAGCGCACCGAAGGTATTGTCTAAAAAGGTATCGCTGACAAGGAAAGAGGCCTGAGGCGTGACTTTTTCAGTGCGATCTTCGTAAATACCTTCGGCTGAGGCAGAAAAGGTGAATCCATCAAAATCCAGAGGGCGGCGGGTCTTAATATTGATAACAGAACCAATCCCTCCTTCCTGAGTATTGGCCACCGGTGACTTGTATACTTCAACACCGCCGAGTAATTCCGAAGCAATCAGGTCAAAGTTGAAGTCGCGGCTGCTATGTTCTGAGGCCATCCTGCGGCCATTGATGGTCGTGACATTATAATCTCCGCCCAATCCCCTCACGGTCACATTCTGACCCTCACCGGCATTACGTGTGATTGTAATACCGGTAATGCGTTGCAGTGCTTCAGCGACATTCTGATCCGGAAATTTGCCAATATCTTCTGCAACGATCGCATCGACGACCTGTACGGAGTTTTGTTTGATGTGCAGGGATTCCTTGATACTGCTTCTCATGCCTCGCACTTCAATGGTTTCTACACTGTCCTGAGGCTGTTCCTCAGCCGATGGATTATTGTTTTGTTGTTGAGCAACAGCCTGGCTACTGATACTGCCGGTCAATGCAATCGCTAAGGCTATGGCAATTTTACTCGGCGAGGTGGTTATTTTTGGTTTCATGATCCCGGGGTCCTCTGTGTTGTGTCGTTATTGTTCTGTTTTTGTCTGCAAAAGAAAAACAAACGAAACTATCAAATGCTTTTCAGTATCTAGATATAGTACGAAATAGCAGCTATGATCAAGATGAAATTAAAAAAAACTTTTAATTAATTTCGAAATTGTGCATTATTCTCTTAACAAGCCGGTTACAAAACGCTGGCATCAGCGACTAACAGGCTGCTGTAAGAGATATTGTGAAAGATGCCTGGGATTTCGTTCTGCTTTCGAAAGCTTTTGAAAGGGCGGGGAGCGTGCTATTTTAACCCTGTTTTATTACTTAAAGGGTCACAAGAATGGACGTATTTAACAGCATTGAAAGACAACAGGAAATATTACGCCGCACTCAGGCTGAGGGGAAAGTAACGGTAAAAGGTCTGGCGAAGGCCTTTGGCGTCTCCGAGGTAACGATTCGCAATGATCTCAGTGTGCTGGATCGTAAAAAATTGCTGGTCCGCTCCCGTGGCGGCGCAATGATCAACAGCCAGTTGGGGCGTGAATTGTCGCTTAAGGAAAAACGCCATCAGCATTCAGCGTTAAAACAACAGTTAGGCCGGGCGGCGGCAGCACTGGTTCAGGAGGGGGAGCGGATCATTCTGGATTCAGGCACTACCACGCAGGAAGTGGCCGTGTGTTTAAGTGATCGTAAAGATCTGATTGTGATGACCAACGGGCTGAATATCGCATCAGAACTGGCCCAGTCGGAGCACGTTGAAGTGATGTCTACCGGCGGCTCGCTGCGTAAAAAGTCCATGTCTTTTTACGGCACTATCGCTGAGCGAAGTTTGCAGAATTACAACTTCAGCAAGCTGATCCTGGGCGTTGATGGCTTTGATCTGAAAACCGGTATCGGTACGCATTTTGAAAAAGAAGCCATCTTAAATCGGCTGATGTGCCAGATGGCAGAGGAAATTGTGGTGGTTACCGATTCCTCCAAATTTGCACGGCGCGCATTTCATGTGATTTGTGCGATTGAAAATATTCATACTCTGGTGACCGATGACGGTATCCCCCAGAGCTATGTCGATGAACTGACGAAGCTGGGAATCGAGCTTCATATTATTGAGCGGGAAAAACCTTAGGAGTGTTAAAACATGTCGGAGTTTAATCGTCGATCTTTTCTGAAAGCTACCGCCGCTGCCGCCGCAATGGGTGTGGCCGCGGGTTGCAGCAGCACAGCTAATCAGCAAAATCCTAAAGCGGTTGGCAAAACCGTAATGGGGCTGGTTGCACCAGAAATGGATACCGTGCGGGCGGCAATCATCGGTGTTGGCCAGCGTGGTGTCGGCTTTGTAAGCCACCTGTGTAACATCGAGGGTGTAGAGTTAAAAGCGATTTGCGATACCGACAAAAAAGTACTCCGGCGTGCGGCAAAAATTGTCAATGAAGCAGGCAGGCCCGAGGCCGATCTGTACGGTGAATCAGATTATCATTATCGCAAAATGCTGGAACGAGATGATATTGATATCGTCATTATCGCGACGCCCTGGCGCTGGCATCACCCAATGGCAAAAGACACCATGCTCAGCGGAAAACATGCTTTCGTCGAAGTGCCCATGGCCACCACTATCGAAGATTTGTGGGATCTGGTGGATACCGCCGAAGTTACCCGTAAAAACTGTATGATGATGGAAAATGTCTGTTACGGTCGTGATGAGTTAATGGTACTGAATATGACCCGCCAGGGACTGTTCGGTGAACTGCTGCATGGCGAGGCCGCCTATATTCATGAACTACGCTGGCAGATGAAAGAGCTGGAACGTAAAACCGGCTCCTGGCGCACCTATCATCACACCCGCACTAACGGCAATCTGTATCCGACCCATGGTCTTGGGCCTGTTGCCCAGTATATGAACATCAACCGGGGCGATAAATTTGAATATATGAGTTCCATGAGCTCACCGGCGCTGGGTCGTGCTGCCTATGCCAAACGAGAATTTCCCGCCGATCATGAGCGCAATCAACTCAATTATATCAGCGGCGATATTAATACCAGCATTATCAAAACCCATTTGGGCCGCACTATTATGGTTCAGCATGACACAACGACACCCAGGCCTTATACGCGGCTGAATATGATTCAGGGTACTAACGGCGTGTTTGCCGGGTTCCCTAATCGAATCGCCCTGGAGCAGGGGGGAAGCGGTAACTTCCATGAGTGGGATTACGATATGCAAAAATGGTACGACAAATATGATCATCCGTTGTGGAAGCGCATGGGGAGGGAAGCCGAACGCAACGGTGGCCATGGCGGCATGGATTTTCTGATGGTTTGGCGGATGATTTACTGCCTGCGTAACGGTGTGCCGCTGGATCAGGATGTGTATGACGGCGCCGCCTGGTCTGCAGTGTTTCCATTGTCTGCCGATTCTGTTGCCGATCGCGGCAATTCCAAAGACTTCCCCGACTTTACCCGGGGCCAGTGGCAATATGGAAAGCCCCTTGGGATTGCCAGCTAAACATTTCGCTATTGCTGCTGGCCGTTTCAGTATCGCTCAGCAGCAATATTTTGCTGTTTAGACAAAGGACGGTATGGCTTGTTAACAGAGCAGGCCATCCTTTGCTTCTTTCATAATGTTATAAATCTCAGCATTGACCCCACTTAACGAAAATAAACGAAAGTTTATTTGCTTTTGTAATATTTCTTAAGTATTTTTTTCGCTATCGGTGTCTTTCGATTAAAGGAACATGATGACAAGTCTGAAACAAATCATACAAGCCAATAAAGAGGCTCAGAAGAAAGGGGTTTACTCGGTATGCTGCGCCCATCCTATGGTATTAAAGGCGGCTATAACCAACAGCATCAGATACAACAGTTTGCTGTTGGTGGAAGCGACTGCGAATCAGGTGAACCAGTTTGGTGGTTATACCGGTATGCAGCCTGCTGATTTTATCGACTTCGTCAGAACCCTGGCTGCAGAGCGGGGATTACCGTCAGAGCGCCTGGTCTTTGGTGGCGACCATCTTGGCCCCGTATGCTGGACGGACAAACCGGCTGAAGAAGCGATGGCACTTGCTAAAACCCTGATTGAAGAATACGTCAAAGCGGGTTTCACCAAGATCCACCTGGATACCAGCATGCCCTGTGCTGATGATCCTGAGGTACTCTCAGATGAAGTGATTGCTAAAAGGGCTGCTTCTCTTTGTAAGGTGGCGGAGAGCTATTCTGTAAGCCATGGACGGGTGCTGAACTATGTTATCGGTACCGAAGTGCCGGCTCCGGGCGGCGTGTCGGAGTTAGAGCAGGAGCTTAAGCCCACACCGGTAGAGAATGTACGCTATACCCTTGATTGTCACCGGCAGGCATTTTCCGCTGAGGGGCTGGGTGAGAGCACCTGGGACAAGGTACTGGCGATTGTGGTTCAGCCCGGTGTGGAGTTCGATAATGCCAAAGTACATGATTTTATCCCCGGAGATGCACAGGCCTTATCGGTGTTTATCAAACAGGAAGCAGGTCTGGTGTACGAAGCCCATTCTACTGATTATCAGCATGAGTCGGCACTGTCGGCGCTGGTTCAGGGCCACTTTGCCATACTCAAAGTCGGCCCACAGCTCACCTTTGCTCTGCGTGAAGCCTTATTTGGGCTATCGCATATAGAAGAGGCGTTGATTGCTCCACAGCACTATTCCGGTTTACGTCGTGAGTGTGAGCAACTGATGCAGCAGCAACCCAATGCCTGGCAAAAGTTTTATCCGCCAGGGGCGCAAAACAGTTGGATGCAGTTTTTCAGCTTCAGTGACCGTATTCGTTATTACTGGAATCAGCCCGCTCTGTTGCAGGCTGTGGAAAAGATGCTGAATAATCTTCGCGGCAGGCAGATACCGCTACCCCTTCTGAGTCAGTATTTACCCGAACAGTATCAGGCAGTGCGTGAAGGAGCGTTAAGCACCGAACCTGAAGCACTGATTGAAGATAAAATTATCCGGGCATTAGATAGCTATGCCCGTGCCTGTAACAGTGGCACAGTAATAGCTGCATAAGCCGTTTATCAGAGGAAGTCAGATTTAATGTCGCAACAAGAGTTTTTAGGCATTGACAGCGCCACCCTGGAGAAACAGGGGGCTTACTGGACCGCCAGAGAAATCGCCCAGCAACCGACAATCTGGTCACAATTGCTGGACCAGTATCAGTCGCAGCAATCCTGTTTGCAGCAGTGGTTGCAGCCGATTATGGGAACACCTGCACTGCGTATTATTATGACCGGTGCCGGTACGTCGGCTTATATCGGTGAAGCCCTCAGGCCTCATTTAACCGATGTTCTTGGACTTGCTCCGGGGCAGGTGATAGAAGCTATCAGTACCACGGATATTCTCAGTAACCCCGGGCAATATCTTCGTGCTGATGTACCGACTCTGATGATCTCCTATGGTCGTTCTGGTAATAGTCCTGAAAGCCGTGCTGCCGTTGCCCTGGCTGATCAGGTGATCGGCCAGTGCTGGCATCTGGTGATTAGCTGCAATCCCGAGGGCGCGCTGGCCCGGGCCTGCCAGAGTAACCCCTGTTACCAGTTGTTTCTGATGCCTGAGCAGGCTCATGATAAGAGCTTTGCCATGACAAGTAGTTTTACCAGCATGATGCTCGCAACATTGCTGATTTTCGCTGCAGATAGCGATCAGTTTTCCGCAATGATTGAGCAGAGTAAGAGCCTGCTGGCTGATTCCCTGTCAGAGATCAAGGCGCTGGCGCAACAGGACTGTAAGCGGCTGGTTTTCCTTGGCTCAGGCCCGCTGTTGGGGATTGCCAGAGAAGCGGCACTGAAGTGTCTGGAACTGACCGCCGGCAGGCTGGTAAGCTGTTATGAAAGTCCACTTGGTTTTCGCCACGGGCCCAAGTCCATGGTGGATGAACAGACCCAGATCCTGTTGCTGAAGTCCGGTCATTCTTATACCGGCGCCTATGACCAGGATCTGTTGGACGAATTGCGCTCTGATGACAAAGCCATGTATATCAGCAGTCCCTTTAGCCAAAAACAGCTTGAGCAAGGTGGTTTGGCGGATATCTGGCTGGCTTTTCCCTACATTCTCTATTGTCAGTGCCTGGCCTTCTACAAGGCACTTTATTTAGGTATCAGTGCCGATAATCCCTGTCCGTCAGGGGAGGTGAACAGGGTGGTGCAGGGGGTGACGCTGTATCCATACGAAGGCGGGAGATAGGCCATGCATTACGGTCTGGATATCGGCGGCACGAAAATGGAAATGGCCATATTTGACCATGATTTTACACTGCTAAACCGTTGGCGCGTAGCCACACCAACACAGGATTATGCCGCCTTTATTGAGCAAATCTGCGCCCAGATTTCCAGGGCCGACGATTTCAGCGCCAGTCAGGGCAGTATCGGTATTGGCATGCCGGGAATCCAGTCAGCCGATGGAAAGGTGCTGTCCAGTAATGTAGCTTGTCTGAATGGTCATAAGATTTGTGGCGATCTGGCCAAGGCATTGCAGCGGCCGGTCGCTATGGCTAATGACTGTCGTTGTTTCACTTTGTCTGAGGCAAGACTGGGTGCGGGCAGGGGATATCATCGGGTATTCGGTGCCATTCTGGGCACCGGTGCAGGTGGCGGGCTGTGTATTGACGGCAGGCTTTATGATTGTGCTAACGATCTGGCCGGCGAGTTTGGTCATCAGGGCATATCCGCCCGGGTTATGCAAAAGTATGACTTGCCCTTATATGACTGTGGTTGTGGCCTTAAAGGCTGTGCCGAGACCTATATATCCGGCACCGGTCTGGCAAGGATCTATCAGCATTTCAGTCATCAGCAGGCTGATACCTATCAATGGCTCGATGCCTACCAACATGGTGACCATCAGGCTATCGAAGCATTTAACTGTTATATGGATGCCCTCGGCGCGGTAATGGCTAATCAGGTACTAGCCTACGATCCGGATATGATCGTGCTCGGCGGTGGCATTTCAGATATTGATGTAATCAGTGGCGGCCTGAGTCCGTGGATTGGCAAACATCTGTTTCCGGCAGCGGTAGTGCCCAGGATTGAAAAGGCAGAGCTCGGTGCGGCCAGCGGTGTACGCGGGGCTGCTCTGATCGGCGCTCAGGAGCAAGGGATATAAGCATGCAACAGCAGGAATATCAGTTATACGCCCAGCAGGCCCTGCTTGGCGAAACCATAGCAACCCATGTTTATTTGCATATCAGGCAAGAGCGAATTGTTGCCATAGGTGACAAAGCTAATCCCGCTTTGTCTGTTGTTGAAGCCGGTCCTGGTGTTCTGGTGCCTGGCTTTATCGATGTGCAGGTCAATGGTGGTGGTGGTGTGTTGTTTAACCAGCAACCTGATACAGAGGGCATCGCCAGGATCTTTCAGGCACACCATCAATTTGGTACCACTGCGATGTTGCCAACCCTGATCACCGACAGCGCGGATGTGATGCAGCGCGCCGCCGATGCGGTGGCCCGGGCTCTGGCCGACGAACAAGCAGGCATTCTGGGGATCCATTTTGAGGGGCCGCATATGTCAGTGGCAAAGCGGGGAGTGCATTCTCCGGATTTGCTGCGCCCACTCAGTGATCGTGAAATGGCAACTCTGGCCAGAAAGGACCTAGGCGTCAGGGTTGTCACTGTGGCCCCGGAAGTGGTCAGTACCGAGCAGATTAAAGAGCTGGTCAGCGCTGGCTTAAAAGTGTGCCTGGGCCATTCCAATGCAAGTGCCTTGCAGGTATCTCAGGCGCTGGAGGCCGGCGCGTCTGGATTTACTCATCTATACAATGGTATGTCGGCCCTCACATCCCGCGAACCTGGTATGGTCGGCTGTGCTCTGGCCGATGAGAAAAGTTATGCGGGGCTTATCCTTGATAGCCATCATCTGCATCCGATATCGGCTAAAGCGGCGATACGAGCCAAAGGTACCGAGCGAATTATGCTGGTAACGGACGCCATGCCGCCGGTGGGTACGGACCAATCGCGCTTTGCGTTTTTTGGCTCAGAAGTACAACGAGAGGGCGATAAACTCATCGCACCGGGCGGCTCATTGGCAGGCTCTGTACTGGATATGGCTGGCGCCGTGCGCTATGCGGTGCAAAAACTGGGCTATTCACTGGCCGAAGCGGTAAAAATGGCAAGTTTTACCCCAGCAGCTTTTCTTGGTGTTGAAAACCGGCTTGGCACCCTGGCGCCGGGAATGCAGGCCGATATGCTGCTTCTGAATCACAGTTCAGAAGTTATTCAGGCCTGGATAAAGGGCCAGTCAAGCGGGCATGCGCCGCAACAATGGAGTCGATAGTATGAATCAAACTGCCCGGGCCCTGCGTCAGCAGCAGGCCAGTTCCACCTGGCTGCCGATGGTGATTATTTCAGTATTGTTTTTTCTGTTTGGTTTTGTGACCTGGCTGAATGGCTCACTGATCCCTTTTTTGAAAATAGTCTGCGAACTTAACGAGTTTCAGGCTCTGCTGGTGACCTTTGTGTTTTATATTGCCTATGTGGTGATGGCGCTGCCGATGTCGTGGGTGCTGGATAAAATAGGCTATAAGAACGGCATGGTAGCGGGCCTGGGTATTATGGTTGTGGGCGCGCTGCTGTTTATTCCTGCGGCGCTAAGTAGCCATTATGCGCTGTTTTTGCTGGCCTTATTTGTACTTGGCACCGGCTTAACTATTTTACAGACCGCCTCTAACCCTTATCTGGTGCTGTTGGGGCCAAAAGAAAGCGCTGCCATGCGTATCTGTATTATGGGACTGTTAAATAAAGGCGCCGGCTTTATTGTGCCCATTCTCTTTACTGCGGTGATCCTGACCGGCATGGACAGTTATACCGAGAGTGCGCTGGCCGGACTGAGTGAACAGGCCCGGGAACTTAAGCTGAACGAGCTGTCACTCCGGCTGATCACGCCTTATCTGTGGATGGCGGGTATGCTGGTGTTACTGACCCTGCTGGTTCATTTCTCACCTTTACCCGAGCCGGGTAAGGAGTTAACCGGCACCGGAGAACCCGTCAGTCGCCGTGAAGTGCTGCAATACCCGCAACTGGTTTTAGGCGTGGTGGCATTGTTTTTCTATGTGGGTGTGGAAGTGATTGCAGGCGATACCATCGGCCTCTATGGCCAGCAGCTTGGTGTTGCTCATTTCGGGGCGCTGACCTCCTATACCATGGCCTTTATGATGTTGGGGTATTTGCTCGGTGTGGTGGCGATTCCGCGTTTTATCAGCCAACAGCGGGGATTGCAGTTATCCGCCATAGTGGGGATATTGTTCAGCCTTGGGGTGGTGTTTGCTGACAGCGACTCAGCCAGTCTTTCAACCTGGGCACTGGTGTGGCTTGGCGTGCCACAGGTGCCGGATACGGTGTTTTATCTGGCTTTACTGGGGCTTGCCAATGCGCTGGTATGGCCGACCATCTGGCCGCTGGCGCTGGATGGATTAGGCAAGCTGACCAGTACAGGCTCGGCGCTGTTAATTATGGGTATTGCCGGTGGCGCAATATTGCCACTGGCCTATGGTTATCTGGCTCATGAATTTATGGGTAGCCAGTTTGCCTATCTGATGCTGCTGCCCTGTTATGCCTATATTCTGTTTTATGCTTTTAAGGGCCATAAGATCAGGAACTGGTGACCCTTTGTCACTTTTTTATACTGGCAATATTGCCTATAGTGATGGCTGGATGATTCACAGGGCAAAGCCATGCATTACCAACATACACAACCTGCAAAAACCCTTTTATGGATCCTCTTGCCGGTTACCGGGTGCCTGGCGATCTATGCTTTGACCGTCAGTCACCTGGCGACGGCTATCGTGCTTGTACCCTTGCTGATACTGGCCTGGCTGTTTTCTTCTTTGACCATTGAGGTAGATGACAAGCAGTTGCGCTGGTTCTTTGGCCCCGGCTTCTGGAAAAAGTCCCTGCCACTGGAGCAACTTCACAGTGCCGGGCCGGTTACTAATAAATGGTGGTACGGCTTAGGCATACGCCTGACCCCATCAGGCTGGCTGTATAACGTATCCGGACTGACAGCCGTTGAGCTGCATCTTAAAGACGGGCGAAAAATTCGCCTGGGAACAGATCAGCCTCACACTCTGGTGGATGTGTTGCAACAGCATGAGTCCAGAGCCTTCAATAAGGGTAAAGCATGAAAATCTACGACACCAAAACCGCCCCGACTCCACGCCGGGTACGTATATTTCTGGCTGAAAAGCAGATCCCCATGGACTATGTGCAGGTGGATCTGGCGGCAGGCGAGAACCTTAGTGATGAAATGCGCGCTAAAAACCCCATGGCGAAAGTACCGATTCTGGAGCTGGATGACGGTACCTGCATCAGTGAATCGGTGGCAATCTGCCGCTACTTTGAGTTGCTTCACCCTGAGCCACCCTTAATGGGGACCTCGGCGCTGGAGCAGGCCCAGACTGAGATGTGGCAACGCCAGACGGAGTTTGGCCTGTTTATGCAGGTGGGATTCTGTTTTCAGCATACCAGTGGCTATTTTAAAGACCGCATGAAACCGGTGCCGGAATTTGGCGAAGAGGCCGGTAAAAATGCCATGGCCTTTATGAAAATACTGGATAGACGTCTGGCAGATAGTGAGTTTATCGCCGGTGAGAGTTTTTCCATTGCCGATATTACCGCTCTTTGTGCCATTGATTTTGCCCGGGTGGTGAAAATCCGTATTGACGAAGAGCAGACCCATCTTAAACGCTGGCATAAGGCGGTCAGCGCCAGATCCAGCGTTTCCGGGACGTTGTGAGAAAAACAGAACACCAACCTCATGAAAAGCGCGAAAAGAAATATTTCACCGCGGAGTCGCAGAGGGCGCAGAGGATAGAAAGGGCTTCAAAATCTCCGCGTCTTTGCGCCTCAGCGAGATCAAAAGAATAAAGGCATAAGAACTCGCAGAGCCAGCAAAATCTTAATCTGCGTAGCCCGTATGAAGCGCAGCGGAATGCGGGTGACAGAGGCACAGAGAGCACAGAGGATAGATAGGGGCTTCAATATCTCCGCGTTCTCTGCGGTAAATTTACCATCTCCAAAGTCTCTGATGGCTAATCGTATTTTCAAATCACAACAATCTCACCAATCAATTATAAAGATTCACTCAGATTGTCTACACTTCTCCCCGTCTTAAAGGCAAACCTATTCAAACCAAGGAGAAACGACACATGACACAATCTTTAATCAATACCAAGATCCAGCCCTTCAATGCTACTGCGTATCACAATGGCGAATTTGTAGAGCTGTCTGAAAAAGACGTTCTGGGCAAATGGGCTGTGGTGATGTTTTACCCTGCTGACTTTACTTTCGTTTGTCCGACTGAGCTGGGCGACCTGGCCGATTACTATGACAGACTCAAGGAAATGGGCGTAGAGGTTTATTCTGTATCTACCGATACTCACTTTACCCATAAAGCCTGGCACGATACGTCTGATACCATCAGCAAGATCAAGTTTCCTATGATCGGCGACCCCACAGGCCGTATTTCACGCAATTTCGGTGTGATGATCGAAGAAGAAGGGCTGGCCCTGCGTGGTACTTTTGTGATTAACCCGGAAGGGGAAATCAAAGTGGCTGAAGTTCATGATCTGGGTATTGGCCGCAGTGCTGCCGAGTTGTTCCGTAAAGTGCAGGCGGCACAGTATGTAGCCAGCCACGACGGCGAAGTCTGCCCGGCTAAATGGCAGCCGGGTGAAGAAACCCTGTCTCCATCACTGGACCTGGTCGGCAAGATCTAAACCCGCAAGACTCTGATTGGATCTGCGACCAGACTTTGGTCAGACGCTTGTCAGCAGATCCTCAATAAACACACGTAAAATCAAGGCCGGTGCGCCCGGCCCTGGTTTTGTGTTGCCTGTAGAAAATACATTTCGTCTGAGGTCACCATGTTAGACAACAAAGTAAAAAGCGATTTAAAAACTTATCTGGCCAATCTGAAACGGCCCGTTGAACTGACGGTTGCCGCAGACCAGAGTAAAAAGTCTCAGGAACTACTGAGCCTGGCGACTGATATCAGTGAGCTCTCTGAACTGGTCAGTATTAAGCAAAGCAATGATAGTGAGCTGCGTATTCCCAGTATGAAGGTAAGCAGCCCCGACACGGGCAGTAATATTATTTTCTCCGGCTTGCCCATGGGTCACGAATTTACCTCACTGGTACTGGCGCTGTTGCACACTGGCGGTCATCCGATTAAGCAGGAAGCCGAAATCCTTGAGCAGATCAAAACTCTGCCCGGTGAATACCGTTTTGAAACCTATGTGTCACTCAGTTGCCAGACCTGCCCGGGCGTGGTGCAGGCGCTGAATGTGATGGCGGCAGTGAATCCCAATATCACCAACGTGATGATTGATGGCTCGTTATTTCAGGATGAAGTCAGCGAGCGTGATGTGATGGCGGTGCCCTCGGTATTCTTAAATGGCAAGCCATTCTCTCAGGGTGCTATCACCCTGGAAAAGATCCTGAATAAAGTGGATGACGGCGCGGCTGAAAAACAGGCTGAGGCGTTAAATCAAAAAGATGATTTCGATATGCTGATCATCGGTGCCGGTCCGGCAGGGGCGTCATCGGCCATATACTCGGCCCGAAAAGGCATCCGCACCGGCCTGGTAACCGACCGTTTCGGCGGCCAGGTAGCTGACACTGTAGGGATTGAAAACTTTATCTCGGTTAAAGCCACAGAAGGCCCGAAACTGGTGGCCAGTCTCGAAGAGCATGTGCGTGACTACGATGTGGATATTATGAACAATCAGCGGGTAACCAGCCTGCGCGAAGGCAATATGCTCGAGATTACCCTGGAAAACGGTGCGGTACTGAGATCAAAAAGTATCGTGCTGGCCACCGGTGCCCGCTGGCGCGAAATGAATGTGCCCGGTGAACGTGAGTATCGTGGAGCCGGTGTGGCCTATTGCCCGCACTGTGACGGGCCTTTGTACAAAGGTAAGAAGGTTGCGGTAATAGGTGGCGGGAACTCTGGTATCGAAGCGGCTATTGATCTGGCTAATATTGTCGAACAGGTTACTGTGCTGGAATTTGACAGCAAGCTGCGAGCAGATGACGTACTGCAGCGCAAGGCCCGCTCAATGCCTAATATCGAAATTATTACCGATGCCCAGACCACTGAAGTTAATGGCGATGGCAAAAAGGTTACTGGTCTCACTTACACCGATCGTAAAAGTGGTGAATCCAAACAGGTGGAACTGGCCGGGATCTTTGTGCAGATCGGTCTGGTGCCCAATACCGAATGGCTTAAAGACAGCGGTGTGGCGATGACCTCCCGTGGCGAGATCATTACCAAACCTAACGGTGAAACTAATATCAAAGGGGTATTTGCTGCAGGGGATGCCACTGAAGTGCCCTTCAAGCAGATTATTATTGCCATGGGCAGCGGTGCCACTGCCGCGCTGGGCGCCTTTGACTACCTGATGCGCTCCTCAGCGCCAGAGCAGGAAAGCGAGGCCGCCTGATCCAGCAACTGCAAACAGCGTAACGCCTTGACCAACGAGGCACTTTTGGCCCGGGAATTCCCGGGCTTTTTTATTGTAGGTCGGGATTTATCCGGACAGATGAGACAAAAGTGCTGATTTGCTCCCGGATTCCGCTTCGCTGCATCCAGGCTACCGCTGAGGTTGCTGATTAAGCTGTTGCAAGGAGCATATCATCACGGGATCACGGGATCACGGGGCTTAAACTTGCACTCAGCACTCAGCACTCAGCACTCAGCACTCAGCACTCAGCACTCCCACTACCTCACCCATTATAAATCTCACCGCCACTTTGCAGATAATCCTGCAATACTTGTTTACCTTCTTCACGCAGTACCTGGCGCTTTACTTCGAGGCCGGCTTGTTGCAGGTAATCATAGGATTGCTCGAAAACCGGGCCTTCATCAAAGCCGATGGCGCGGGCATCTTCACCTGTGGCGGCGCACACCAGGCGCTTAACGCCGCTCCACAGAGTAGCACCCATACACATGGCGCAGGGTTCACAGGAGGTAAATAGCTCTCGTCTGGCACCGTCTGCGCCAAGGGTGAAATTGGCAATGCGCTTCTGGCTGAGCATAATGGCGGTGACTTCACCGTGCAGGGTGGAATTATTCTGCGCCACTACCTGATTGACGCCCACACCCAAGAGCTTACCGCTGTCCATATCAAAAATGGCTGAACCGAAGGGCCCGCCGGTGTTGCGTTTGACGTTTTCGTCGGCCAGTTTAATCGCCAGCGCCATTTTCTCTTCATCACCGGCATAGGATTTCTGCCAGTCGGTGATTTCGTGGATCCATTCAGGCAGGCTGATCTCTACCTGTAATTGCGGCGTTTGTTGTGATGCACACATACTTAGTCCTCAGAAATCTGTATACGGCGATAGTACCTTAAGCAAACCCCTAATAGAAAAATTGTCGTTTAAGTGCTGCTTTTTCAAACGCATTTTGACCCTGTTAGCAGCATTTAACGTTATAATGCGCGTTTTACACAAGAAGCGAAAAATACCATGTCTTTACAACAGGCCCTGAGTGAACGGGCAGGGGATAGCTGCGAGTTATGCAACTCGCCGGATGGGCTGGTACCGGTTGCGGTGCCTCCTGCTGAACAGCCAGGGCCGGATAATCATGTGTTGTTGTGCTCCAGCTGCCGTGAACAGTTTGAGGGTGAAACAGAGGTCGAACCTAATCACTGGCGTTGTCTGAATGACAGCATGTGGTCACAGGTGCCAGCGGTACAGGTGGTTGCCTGGCGTATGCTTAAGCGTTTATCAGCTGAGATCTGGGCACAGGATCTGCTCGATATGCTGTATCTGGAGCCTGATACTCTGGCCTGGGCTCAGGCCGGTGATGACTCCGACCGGCAGCCAACAATGGATAGTAATGGCACGGTCTTAAGCACGGGTGACAATGTTACTCTGATCAAGGACCTGGATGTAAAAGGTGCCGGCTTTACCGCCAAACGCGGTACCGCAGTGCGCGGCATCAGCCTTACCGATAACCCCAGGCACGTTGAGGGCAAGGTCAATGGCGTGCGCATTGTGCTGATCGCAGACTATCTGAAGAAATCCTGATGTGGATGGATAAGCGCCTATGATCACAGCCGGAAATTTTTAAATCCGGTTAACCGGCTGATTGGCGAGATCTTCAAACCACTGTAAGTACTGTTCTGTGCCTTTAATGCCTTGCTCGAGCAGGGCATCCTTCTTTTCATCGGATAATTCAAAATCCGTGGTTTTTACATCCAGGGTGTTGATATACACGGTGCGTTGCCAGTCATCACCGTGCAGATGCTGATTTTCCTGTACCAGCAGCATGGCTGAAAGCAGCGCTTTGGCATAGTCAGTAAAGTTTTTTATGGGTTTACTTTGTGGGGTTTCATTGTAGCGATACAGAGCGATTTCTTCTGCCGTGTCCAGCCTTAAACCCAGGGTCTGACGGTTATAAACATAAGGGCTGCGTCCAGGCTGGTGGAGCAGAAAGCGGGCGTTTTCCTGATTATAATATTCGGTCTGGCGAATCGCCTGTGGCTCCTGCACATCAATGTATTTTTCTCGGTCGAACAGCTTAATCGGGTAGTTACGCATAACCCCGCCATCCACATACACATCCTCAAACTGGCCCAGACGTACCGCGGCAAAGAACAGGGGTATCGACATGCTGATACGAATCGCCTGCACCAGCGGCATATCGGCATGGCGCTCAAAGGAAAACACTTCGCCATAACCGGTGGAGAGGTTAGTGCCGGTCACATAGAGATCACACAGACCGGCGTTCTTAAGATCCCGGAAGGTGGCAGATTCGCTGCCGAGCTTTTCTTCTACCAAAGAACCCAGCCACTTTGAAAAATAGTCGCCCTTGTGCCAGCCGAAATCTTTGGCCAGCCGGCGAATATCACGAATGACGCCAAAAGAGTCATCCATAAAGGCGGCGAAGTCGGTGGAGCGCAGAATCTGTAACTGGCGCGGAATATCAAAGCCCAGCGCAAAAATCAGCGCATTGATGGCACCGGCACTGGTGCCACCCACACGACGGACAGTCTTTAATTGCTGGCGCTGCTCAAGGGCCTGCATGGCCCCGACATAGGCGATACCTTTGACACCGCCACCTTCAAACACGAGATTGCGAAACTGGGCTGGCATAGCGAATTCCTTGCTGGTTTGCGGACAGATAATTTGTTTATAACGCTAGACCAGGTTGTTAAGAATCACCAGCAGGAAACTGCTAAAAACGGATTTTTCCTGCTGGTCTAATTCACCACCTCGATTTCACCTGCTGGCGCAAAGTCTGCGGCATTGATCGGGCTGTGCTGTTCTAAATATGCCCTTAGCACTTCTGCATCCACAAAGCCGGTGTCTACATAGCCTGGGTGATCAAGGAGTCTGGGGTAGCCATCGCCGCCGGAGGCATAAAAACCCGCCAATGAAAAACGATACTGGCGATCGGGTTGCAGCGGCTCACCGCCAATTCTGACAGCCTCTACCTTGCCATTCTTCAGACGCAGGGAAAGATTATAAAACTGGGCGTAGGCACCTGAATCCGTTGGCTTGGTGGCAACATGACCAAGATAGTCAAGCACCTCATCACCGCGCATCTGTACATACCCTAAGGTATTGCCAAAGGGTTGCACTCTAAGCACATCTTTATAGGTGATCTGGCCCGGTTCAATCGAGTCGCGAATGCCACCACCACTGATCAGACCGAAATCGGCATCGGCCCGCTGCATTTGCGCCGCTGCAATCAGTCTGCCGAGGTTGGTTTGTCTGAATCTGACCTGGTTACGATCCCCTTCGAGCCTGCCATTCAGAACGGCAATTTTTATCCCGAGTTTTTTCTCACCAACCTGCTGAAAGGGGCGCAGCAGAGAGAGCATTTGCTGGTCTTCCTGCAGTCTGGGCATCGCAGCGGGCTGGCTTCTCAGATTAACGGGTATCAGCTGATATTGCTGCAACTCCAGCTCGCCATTCTGGTAGGTAAAATCTGCCCGACCCACATATTTTCCCCACTCATGAGCCTGCATAATCCAGGTACCGTTCTGATGATCCGGCATGCAGGGCTGACCGGGTACATAGTCGTTTCGGTTTTGGTTTTCTTTTTCCATGCATACCGGCTCCTGGGAATGGCCACCGATAATCATATCCAGGCTATCGGGCTGCAGGGCTCTGGCCAGGCTTACATCCCCGGGGGCATTGATGCCGGACTTAGCGTCGTCGTAGTGGCCCATATGAGTAACGGCAATCAGCATATCGGGCTTTTCAGTTTGCTCTATCTCGGTGATCAGGTTGCGGGCTTCTGTTGCCGCATTGCGAAATTCCAGCTTACTGATGTATTCCGGGTTACCGATTTTGGCCGTATCCTCTGTGGTCAGGCCAATAACGGCGATGCGCAGGCCCTGGCGCTCAAACATTTGATAAGGCTGATAGCGGCGCTTGCCTGTCTGCTTGTCATAAATATTGGCAGAGAGCAGGGGAAAGCCCGCCCATTGATGCTGTTTATCGAGCACCGCAAGGGGGTTGTCAAACTCGTGGTTGCCCAATGCCATGGCGTCATAGCCCAGCAGTTTCATGCCTTTAAAATCCGGCTCGGCCTGTTGTAGGTCAGACTCCGGTACCCCGGTGTTGATGTCGCCACCGGAGAGTAGCAGCAAAATGCCATTTTCTGCTTCTACTTCTTTGCGGATGCGATCAATCAGCGTTTTGCGGGCTGCCATGCCGTATTCGCCTGCTTCATTGCGCCAGAAACGGCCATGGTGATCATTAGTATGTAATATAGTGACGGATACCGGCTGTAATGGTGATTGAGGCGCAATCGCGCAGCCGGCCAACAGAATGATCAGCAGGCTCGTAACAGAAGCCCTGAAATAAGGGCGAAAATCAAACATATAGACAGTTCCTGTTGTCAGATTTAGTCTGACATTCTAACTCAGGGTTTTTAGTAAAATCCTGTCTTTTTTGGTCCGGGAATGCCATTGCAGCAGGCATGAGCGTGTTGTGGGTGATCACAGCGGGTATAAACTCTGCAATTTTCCAGTGCCTTAGGGTCTACAATTTGTCTGAGGTTGTACTGTTTGCAAAGGTTACGCCGATAGTCTGATGACAATGACCCGCAATAACATCAACTCTGAGGAGTTTTCTATGCAGCATCTGGTTTTTGGGGCCGGCCTTATTGGTGGTTACCTTGGCGCCGCAATAGCAGCGAATGGACAAAAGGTCTGTTTAATAGGCCGTGCCACGGTGCTGGATAAATGGCAACAGGGTATCCGGCTGACCGATTATCAGGGTAATCAGTCGGGGCCGGTTACACCAGAGCTACTGAGCGCAGAACGTCTTCGTGAAGCGCCAAAGGGCGATATCCTGTGGCTGACAGTAAAGTGCATTGCCATTGAGCAGGCGATCAGGGATATGGCGCCATTAATTAAGGCAGATACGCGGATTTTCTGTTGCCAGAATGGCCTGGGGGCCGAGTCTCTGGTGCAGGAAGCTTATCCTGATAATCCTGTGCACCGGGCCGTCGTCGGGTTTAATGTGACAGAAGAAACCGATGCCACCCTGCATTGTGGTTCCGAGGGCTGCCTGACCCTGGAGCGCCTGCATGCCGATGATCCGGTTCCCACTTTGGTCAACACCCTGAGAACGCCGCTGTTGAGGATGGAATACAGCAATGCCATGACCGAACTGCAATGGGCAAAACTGCAACTTAACCTGGGTAATGCGGTCAACGCACTGGCGGATATTCCGGTAAAATCCATGCTCAGGCAACGGGCATACCGAAAGGTGCTGGCCTTATTGATGGATGAGTTGCTGGGAGTGGCGAAGGCCAAAGGGTTGCGTTTACCAAAACTGACCGCCCTGCCAGCCGCCTGGATCCCTTCGGTGTTACGTTTGCCGGACTGGCTTTTTGAGCGTCTGGCCAATACTATGCTGGCAATTGATCCCAAAGTGCGCACTTCCATGTGGTGGGATTTGCACCTTAAACGAAAAACCGAAATCGCCTTTTTAAATGGCGCAGTGGTCGAAGAGGCGCTCAGTCTGGGCCTGGGCTGTGCCGCTAATCAGGTGATACACCAGCTTATCCGGGAAGTAGAGCAGGGGATCCGGCAACCGGGTATGCAGGCCGATGAATTGCTCAGACGGGTAACCACAGGGCCATTGTGATAATTAAATAGCAGGACGTTTTTTGAAAGCAGCATCCAAATTCACCGGTAAACGGGCGGCAGATTACTGGGTCGATAAGTTACGCCAAAGTCCTTATGCCCTGGTTATGTTATTTTTTCTCTCCGCCTTTGAAGCGACCCTTATCCCAGTTCCGCTGGAGCTGATTCTGATCCCCTATATGATGCTTGAGCGTCAGCGTATCTGGCTGATCAGTACAGTGGCACTACTTGGCTGTCTGACTGGTGCCATGGCAGGGTATTGGGTTGGTGTCAGTCTGTTTGATTCCATTGGCCAGTGGCTGATTGGCGTTACCGGAGGGGCTGAGGCGTTCGAACAATATATGAACAGCCTGGATGAAGAGGGGTTTATCGCCATCTTTATGGTGGGCATTACACCGGTGCCTTTTCAGTTTGCCATGCTCGGCGCCGGGGCTACCGGATATCCGCTTTTGCTGTTTATGCTGGCATCGGGTTTATCCAGAGGCATACGTTACTATGGCCTGGCGGCACTGGTATTGCTGTTTGGTGATACCGCCGCAGAGCTCTGGAAAAAGCATGCCAGAGCTGTGGGAGTGTCAGTACTGTTGATATTTGTGGTGGGTTTTTTAGTGTATTTCCTGTAACAGAACTGCAGCTGTTATCCGGTTTCTTCCTCATCGTCATCGGGATCAGGTGCCGCAGGCGGCCGTGGTTTCTTACGTGCCAGCACCCGATCGCCCACTTCTTCTCCGGCCATGGTATTAACCCGTTTGGTTTTTGGCTTAACGGCCCGTTGCTCTGCAGGAGAGTTGTCAGTCTGGCTTGTTCCGCCGGGTTTGTTGGAACGGTTTTTCCTGAAGCCTTTAAATTTACCTTCCAGCCCCTCTAAAATGGTGAACTCGATATCCTGCTCCAGCAACCCTTTGATAGCGACAAAACTTTGCCAGTCTTTTGGCCCCACCAGTGAGATAGCATAACCCTGATTACCGGCCCGGCCGGTGCGACCGATCCGGTGCACATATTCTTCGGCCTGCTTGGGCAGATCAAAATTGATCACCAGTGATACCTTGAGCAGATCCAGCCCCCTGGAGGCCACATCTGTGGTGACCAGTATCTGGTGCTGGCCACGACCAAAGGCATTCATAATATTGCTGCGCTGAGACTGGTTTAAATCTCCTGACAGCGCCACGCTGCTTAGCCCCCATTCACTGACCAGCCGGGCCAGGCGCTCGGTATCTTCGCGGGTGGCGGTAAACAGAATCACCTGCTGATAGTCTTTTTGCTCAAGAAGATTTTTGAGCAACGCTTCTTTGTGTTCAATATGATCGGCAAGCACAAAACGCTGAGCGATATCCAGATGTTGTTCGCCGGCGCTGCCGATACTGATGCGCCTTGGGTCCTTAAGCAGGGCCGAGGTCAGATAATGTAGCTCGGCATTGTCCAGGGTCGCCGAAAACATCATGCTCTGACGTTTCCGGTGACTGGCTGCTGCATCGATTTGCTTTAACTGGCTGGCAAAACCCAGATCCAGCATACGGTCCGCCTCATCCAGAATCAGCATCTCCAGCCCTTCAAGAAACAGCGACTTATCAGTAAGGTGATCGGCAATACGCCCGGCAGTGCCCACTACAAATTGCGGATAACGGCGCAGGGCTTTGACCTGATCATTAAAGTTTTCCCCGCCAAGAATCAGCACCGCTTTGTTTTGCGTGCCTTCGAGCAGAGCCCTGAGTTGTAAATACACTTGTTTGGCCAATTCCCGGGTTGGTGCCAGGATCAGCACCCGGGGATCCTTTTTACTCAGCGCTTTGGTTTTTAGCACCCGGTTAATGGCCGGAATCAGGTAAGCCAGGGTTTTGCCCGAGCCGGTTTTGGATGAGGCGATTAAATCTTTGCCCAGCAGGCCGTGCGGCAGGGCCTGGGCCTGAATATCAGTGGCCTGGCTAAAACCCTTTTGTTCGAGTGTGTGCAGCAGACGCTGGTCAATGGGCAGGTCGGTAAACAGCAAAAGAAAATCCGGATAAATTATTTGTCGCAAGTATACGTTGTTAGTGGAATATCGGCTAGTAAACCGCAACTGCCGGGGGTAATCTTGGGCGCTATTTTTATTCGTCGCGATCATGCGATACCAGAGATGATGATTGGAGTGACAGTTTGAAACCAAATCGATATGGGCTTGTTCTACTGATCCTTGCAATACTAGCGGGGTGCTCAACCAATGCCCTGCTGTCAGAATAGATTTACTGATCCGGGATACCAACCTGATAGATGTGAAAAGTGGGCAGGTTTATCGAAACCAGTCGCTGGCAATTGACCAAGGACGAATTGTCGGCCGGGGAGTGTTAAAGGCCGGTGAATACCAGGCCACCGAGACTATTGACGGGCAAGGATTATATGTGACACCGGGCTTTTGGGATATGCATGTGCATTTTGGTGGCGGTGAGACACTGATTGAGGATAACAAAGCGCTACTGGGGCTATATCTGGCTCATGGTGTAACCGCTGTACGAGATGCTGCGGCGGATCTCAGCGATGCGGTGCTGACCTGGCGGTCACAGGTGGCGGCCGGAAAACTTATCGGACCGACTATTTTCACTTCGGGTCCAAAGCTCGAAGGTAAAGATTCGATCTGGCCGGGTGATCTGGAAGTTGAAACCGTCGCTGAGATGCATGCAGCAATCGATAAACTGGATGCGATGCAGGTGGATTACGTCAAAATTACTGATAGTGCGATGACGTCAGAATTGTACTTGCTGGCGGTGAAAGAGGTGAAAAAACGGGGGTATAATATTTCCGGGCATATTCCGTTTGAACTCTCGGTAACGGATGTATCTGATGCCGGCCTGGATGCTATTGAACATATGAGTTACCTGCTTAAGGCTGCAGCAAAGAATGAAGAAGAAATCTCTGAACGGGTGGCCAGCGGTGAGCTGAGTTACAGATCGGCGTTGCCGGTCATTACGCGTCATGTGGATAAACAAACGGCGTTGAGCAAATACAAAGTGCTGGCAAAGAATGATACGGCTGTTGTTCCCACTATGATAGGCAGCCAGGTTATTGCCTATCTGGATGAGGAGGATCATCTGCAGGATCAATTTCTGCAATACCTTGGACAGGGACTGATTGACACCTATGAGTGGCGGGTTGAGCGGGCAGGTAAAGATGATGCTGAGGCGATCCGTGCCCGTAAGCAGCAGTTTCAGGTATCGGCATCCTTGCTTCCCTGGTTACAACAAAGCGGTGTACGGATCATCGCCGGCACCGATGCGGGATTTCTCAATTCCTATATTTATCCCGGATTGTCCTTACACCAGGAGCTGCAGATCTACGTTGAATCGGGCCTGAGTCCGCTACAAGCGATACAAAGTGCCATATTGAGTGGCCCGGCGTTTCTCAATCGGCAGGCTGATTATGGCTCCCTTGATGTGGGGAAAGTAGCGGATATCGTACTTCTTAAGCAAAATCCACTCGAAGATATCCGCCATACACGCAGAATTTCCGGGGTTGTGGCGCAGGGGCACTATTTTAATCAGAATGACTTGCAGGAATTATTGGATAAAGCGGAAACATACGCCAGCAGTACCCGGGGCAATTAATGGGTTATCTGCTTGCCACCACATTGCTCTGGGCCTTTTCTTTCAGTCTGATTGGTGTTTATCTGGCCGGGCAGGTGGATGCCTGGTTTTCTGTGCTGGTTCGTGTGGCACTGGCAACCTGTGTGTTTTTGCCCTTTTTGCGCCTGCGTAATTTACGCTTTTCGCTGGCGCTGCGACTGATGGCCATCGGCGCTATCCAACTGGGCCTGATGTACAGCTTCTACTACCATAGTTTTTTGTATCTGACGGTGCCCGAAGTACTGTTGTTTACGGTAATGACGCCGCTGTATATCACACTGCTTAACGACGCGCTGGAAAGGCGTTTTAATCCCCGTTTTTTTATCGCCGCACTGCTTGCCATTGCCGGAGCTGTGGCTATCCGCTATGACGGCATCAGCAGCGGTTTTATCAGCGGCTTTTTTATCGTGCAGGGCGCTAATCTGTGTTTTGCATCCGGGCAGGTATTGTACAAACGGCTGATGGCCGGGAATGCAGGACTTAATCAGCACCAGGTATTTGGATGGTTCTTTATCGGTGCGCTGGTGGTGGCCAGCCTCTGTTTTGCCTTATTTGGCGACAACAGCTCGCTGCCATCGACTAATCTGCAATGGGGGATTCTGATTTATCTGGGACTGATTGCTTCAGGTCTGGGTTACTTTGGCTGGAACAAAGGGGCAACGCTGGTGAATGTCGGCAGCCTGGCGGTGATGAATAACCTGCTGATCCCGGCCGGGATCCTGGTTAACCTGCTGATCTGGAACCGGGATGCAGATGTGTTACGCCTGACGCTTGGCGGTGCCATTATCCTGCTGGCGCTCTGGTACAATGAGCGCCATTCCATGCTCCGCCAGCAACGCTCAGGGTAGCGGATCGAGTAAGCCAGCGTAGCGGATACCGGTTAACAGCGCCATATCTCTTTTCCAGGTGGCCAGATCGTTCTGGTTAAATTTACTCAGTGCATCATGGCCACAGGCCCGGGCCATCACCTGCATCAGTTCAGTGGAGGCTTCGAAGAAGTTCTTCAGTTGACGGGCTGACTTCTCCACATCGAGACGCTGACGTAAATCCGCCTTTTGGGTGGCGATACCAGCAGGGCAGTTGTTGGTATTGCATATTCTCGCCGCTACACAACCGATAGACTGCATGGCACTGTTGGCGATGGCGACGCCATCCGCGCCCAGCGCCAGGGCTTTGACAAAATCGGCAGGTACCCTTAAGCCACCGGTGATGATCAGCGTCACCCTGCCACTGGCACCCTGACGATCCAGATAGTGGCGGGCTCGGGCCAGCGCGGGCAAAGTCGGTACACTGATATGATCGCGAAAAAGTGTCGGGGCGGCGCCTGTAGCACCGCCACGGCCATCAAGGATGATGTAGTCGGCACTGGCATCCAGGGCAAACTGAATATCTCTTTCAATATGATTGGCGCTGAGCTTAAAGCCCACCGGAATACCGCCGGTGATCTCTCTGACCCGATCGGCAAAGCGTTTAAAGTCTTTAGGGCTGCTAAGGTCCTTAAAAGTGGGTGGTGAAATGGCAGGCTCACCTTCAGGGATGCCGCGCACACTGGATATCTTGCCGGTGTTTTTATTACCGGGCAGGTGGCCGCCGGTGCCGGTTTTAGCACCCTGACCACCCTTAAAATGAAAACACTGAACCTGTTTTAACAGCGATTCCTGATAACCAAACCCGGCGCTGGCCAGTTCATAAAAATAGCGTGAATTTTCCGCCTGTTCCTCGGCCAGCATGCCGCCTTCGCCTGAGCAGATGCCGGTACCGGCCATCTCAGCACCGCGGGCCATGGCAATTTTGGCTTCTTCAGAAAGGGCACCAAAACTCATATCAGATACCAGCAACGGGATTTTCAGGCTTAGGGGCCTTTGCGCCTGCGGGCCGATCACCAGCTCAGTTTCGACTTTTGCGTCTTCCATCAGTGGCTTGGTAGCCATCTGCGCCACCATAATCTGGATATCATCCCAGTGAGGCAACTGATTGCGGGGGACGCCCATTGCCGTCATAGGACCATGATGGCCCATTTTACTGAGACCTTCCCGGGCCAGCTGATGAATCAACTCTACCGTCGGTTCTTCTTCGGTGGCTTTGGCGCTGGGTTGTTTATTATCCTGCTGTTTAACACCGGGACCCTCCTTACCCACATTGTCCTGACTAAAGTTCTTGTGGGTACCATCACAAAAAGGCGGGTTGGCGGTGTGTTTGCACTGGCACAGATAAGCCTCGTCATCTTTCTCTGCCACAAATGACTTTGGCTTAAACCCGGTACCCGCGTGAGAGCCGTCACAGAAGGGTTGATCAGAAGAGCGGCCACATGCACAGAAATAGTATTCTTCGCCTTTTTTCAGTTCTGTTTTGACCGGCTTGTTGTCTGCAATAATGGGGTGGCTCATCGCACTGCTCCAGAGAAAGTAAAACCTTAAGCATAGCGATTATTTGCTGATGTGCAGCCTGATGCCTGACACGGAGATAATAAAAAAAGAGCCTGCGTTGAACAGGCTCTTTGGCGGTCATGATTTGCTGGTTACCTTCAGCTTGTCGGTGACCTTTTTGACGTCGCTGGTATTTTCAGCGATGGTAATCGCCAGATCCCGTTCAGCTTCACTGCTGACTTCACCTTCAAGTGTCACTTCACCCTTGTTGGCTTCGACATTGATTGCCGAGCCTGATACTTCCGATTCAAACAACAGGCGGGTTTTGACTACGGTAGCCACCTTGGAATCGGTGAGCGTCTGAACCACTTCGCTGCTTTGCTCTTCTTCGTCAGCAGCCACTTCCAGCTTATTATCAACCTCTTTTACACCCTCAAGGCTTGCTACCAGCTCAGAGGCCAGTGCCTTATCGACCTCACTCTCCACTTTACCTGAGAGCGTTACCACACCATTTTTGACATCCGTATCAATATCAAATGAATTCAGGTTCGAATTCAGTAGCAGGGTGGTTTCTGCCTTGCCGTCCAGCCAGGCATCTCTGCTTTTGTCTTCCCAGTTATTATCTGCAAGGGCAACCGGTGCGGTAAACAGGCTCAGTGCAATCAGTGTTGTTGTGAGTTTCATGATGATCTCCTTATGTTGGGGTCAATTAACTCAACCTGACTGTTGCGAGAATGATGCCAAACTATATCTGGTTGATATTAAAGGAAAAAATATTTAACCTGAGCAAATTCCGTCGTTATCTGGCAACAGTTTTTGGATGCGATAGCGACAAATCCGCTATCTGATACAGGTAGTCTGGCCTCAACGTATGGGGTGTATGGCGTACAAGCTGTTGCCGGTTTTATTGCTGGCCTAATTTGAGTGTCGTCTGTAAGAGACATGCCAAAAGATAAATAGTTAGCTTAACCGACGCCAGAGACCGTAACAGGTGAGGGCAGGCGTTAGTCGCTCTGGATTGCGCCGGTAATTCCAGTACTCACTATTATATAGCGTATGACAAAATCTAACGGCGGCTTCGGGCGAATACCGGGCATTGGCGGGTAAGTTTGGTCGCTTAGTCATTGGGAACTATGCGTGGCACGTCTTTAATTTGAATCTGGTCTTTTATCTTTACCCATCGTTTTTCCTAAAGAGGCTGTATCTTTCCACAGTTATAATGAAGATTGGAGAAACTTGCACTAAACGGCAATATAAATCCGCTAAGGGGCTGTGGTTTATATCGACCCGATCATACGTATCCTTTTGATTGTAAAGCACTATTGTGGTCTGACCTGAGTGCTTATAGAGGTCCCACTAAACACAATGGCTCATTTTCCGCAGCAAGAATTTTGGTTCAGCAACCACTGGCTGGAGATAAGTGCTTGTCTGGAGGGGAAAAAATTGGGTACAGTGACACTATGTAAGAACAGATGGTCTCGGATTTATACCGAATTCCGTCTAATACACTGTTATAACCCACAAGAGAGTCCCTAGACAATGGAAGTTCATGAGCAGTACAGTGATGAAGCACGGATCCAACTTAGCTTTTTGTCATTTATGTCCGTCGCTATATGGATTTGCTTTGGAGTAGCTTTTTCATTTGCTATCGCTTTTCATTTGGTTGTATCGACCAACATCCACATCGCCGGTTCCGAAGGCAATGTTTTTTGGTTTGCGAGCCTTATGTATGGCTTTTTGGGGTTTATCTTTTCGTTGGTCGGCTCTGCTTTAATTTATCCTCTATACAACTTCTGGTGCGAACGTTCTAGAGGTCAGAGTGTTAAGGGTAAGTTTGCGTTGGTCCACCGTGGGTTATAACAAGTTAAATCATCGGAAAACCACCCGCTGGCCAAAAGACGGCCAAAGCGCGTGTGTTTTCCGCTGTTTAAAGCGTTATAAATCATTAGGAAAGTTATGAGTGCAAAGGACGTTTCAGCTATCTGTTTTAAGCTATTAGCCATTTATGTATTGATCACTGTCATTATCTCTATTCCCGCAGCTTGGGGGTTATTTTTCAGTGTATCTGATGTTATGCCAGGAACGGAGCCTGGGCTGATGTTCCCAGTATTAATGTCCCTGATAACTCTGGTTATAGGTCTCACAGCTACTTTTATATTGTGGAAGGTAAGCACTTCACTTTCAGACAACGTTAAGTCAAATGCAGAGGAAAGTTACTCTGGTTTCAATATCCAACATGGATATAAACTTTTAGGCATTTATTTTTTAGTAACTGGTTTGTCGTATTTGCCAACTTCAGCTATTCAAATTTGGCGATTAAATTTAGCGTTGCAAGCGGGCATTGCAGACTACATTCAGGTTACAACTGAGCCTCTCGTTTTAATTTTTTCGGGTGTGTTTCTGCTCAGCTCTTTAACCGGCAAAAAATTATGGGCAACCTTAAAGTACTCAGGTACATAATGATTTATAACAAGTTGCTTAATTTCGTTCCAGCCACAAACAGCATGGCCTCCACGGGACGGCCTACGCTGCGCTGCGGCAGCCCATTAGCAATGCGTTAAATGCCATGAGTATGAATAAGAAAGGGTGCCCAATTTGCGGGTTTGCAGAAGTTGAAGCTCTTGATGAGTTCAACTGCACCACGTTTGAAATTTGTGAGTGCTGCGGCTCAGAGTCAGGCTTGGAGTATGATCAGTATTCCACGCAGGAGCACCTTGAAAAGATCCGCCGTGAGTGGGCCATTGAAAATAACTTTAAGTGGTGGGGTGATAAAAAGTCTATTCCAGAAAACTGGAACCCCAAGAAACAAATGGAGCTTGCCGGTATTGAAATCCCTCAGTAACGGCCAGCATTTAACAAGGCAAGGCAAAATCGCCCTGCGGGCTGGACGCGCTAACGCGCGCCTTTGCTTGCGGCGTTATAACTCATATGGACATCCAGCCTAGAATCAGCACATACATGGTCGCAGCACTAGGGGGCTATTTTTTAGCTTTCTTTTTGTAGCTGCTTGCGTTGCAGTGTTCTCAGTTGAGAGCGTAGTTCCATTGATCCCGATTTTTATCTTTTCTCTAATCGTGGCAATTCCTGTAACAGCTATATCGTCAGTAATCGGCTACCCAATTTTCAAATTTTTGTTTAACAAACTTCAACTACCAATATTTCAAAAACTAGTCGTATCGGGTGGAGCATCTTGTATTGCATGTATTATCGTTTATGCCACTGGTTTCAGTGTTGCGCTAGGTGCATTTAATTTACCTGAAGCCATTGTTAACATGTCAGGGGCTCTGCTCATGTTATGTTTTGCTGTTTTGCCATGCTCTGCATTAGTGTATTGGTATATCGAGAAATGAGTTATAACAAACTGTTTAAAGTGGACAAAATTACGTTGGCTTGTTTCGCTCCACTTCACATTTTAGCCAACAAAATTTTGCCCATTAACAGGGCGTTAAGCGCGTAAAGGAAGCATCGTGGTAACGAAGAACGATTGGAAAACAATGCCAATACCACAAGAACGTGAAAACCTTGGGTATCAGAACTTCTTCTGGGATTCCGATGCCGAAAAAATTATGTCTGGTTACAAACCGGTGGACATGGATGATAAATGGTTTATCTATTCTGAAAATGGTTGGGTATATTTCGTCCGTAGCTGGACTGGCCATCATATATTTGCTTTTCAGCTTACGGGGTCTTCCGCCGGTGGTGCTAAGGTTGTTGCAAGTTGGGTAAACGCAAATAAAGACGAATATAGGTCTCCAGGCAAAGAAATGGATATTCAAATCATCAATAATTTAATTAAAAGTAGGTTCGGTATTGAATGTCCCGCTTAACAAACGGCTCAAACGGACAAATATTCGCTGTCACCTTTTATGCAAAGAAACGCATAAAAGCCGCCATCAAACATTTTCGCGGTTAGCCGGGCGTTGGGCCCATCTGAGAGTGTAGGAAGATGAAATGACGGAATCAGACGGAAAGTCACAGTTCACAGCTCGGCTACTGCGCCCGAATGATTCCGGCGGTGGCTGTCCGTGGGCTTTCGTTGTGCTTCCCAAGGAAGCAAGCGCGAAGCTGTTGAGACGGGGTCGAACAACCGTCTCGGTGACCATGAACTGCCACCAATTTGAAGCATTGCTTGAGCCAGATGGTCGCAAGAGCCATTGGCTTCGAATCGATGATGCCGAGCTTCGAGCGGCGAAGGCGGAAATCGGCCAAGAGATTCAGTTCAAGATTGCAGCAATGGCTCAGGAGCCAGAGCCCGAGGTGCCAGCAGATTTTGCTCAAGCGCTGGAGTCGGAACCCGAGGCCCAGACTACCTGGAATGCAACGACCACAATCGCGAGAATCGATTGGGTTCATTGGATCGTTTCTGCCAAACAAGCCAAGACTCGCGAGAAACGGATCAATGATGCCTGCGAAATGCTAACATCTGGAAAGAAGCGGGTTTGTTGCTTTGACCCCTCAGGTTTCTACAGCAAGGAATTCAGCGCCCCTCAGGCTGATGAAAGCACAAACTGAAATTTGGGCAAGGTTCGCCTAACGAATCGTTGCAGCGTTCGTTTGACCCGCCATGCACTTTTGCTTTCGCAAGAGCACGCGTCGCCTCAAACGCTAGTGGACTCAGGCGTTACTGAAGGTCCGAAATTGGCACAAAGTGGTCTGCCAGAAGTGGGTGACGTGTGCAAAGGTGATGTCAGCCAGGGGAGAGTCTGTAAAGCTGACGATTTGGTTAAGCGGGCAGTTTTTTTACTTTATTTAGTACCACACCCAGCAGCAGGGTATTGGTTTCACGCAGATTTTGCACCATTTCAGTCAACTCACCGCTTTGGGTGTTTTCCATATCACAGACCACGATAACGCCGTCCGCCAGGCGGGAGAGGATCAGTGCGTCACTGACAGATTGGACGGGCGGTGCTTCCATCAGGATACGTGGGAATTTGCTATTTAAACGGCGCAGAAAATCCCGGAACTTATTGGTGGATATGAGTGCCAGGGGATCGGAAGGAATCCCTCCCGAGGGTAACAGAGTAAGCTGGTTATTGTTGCGCCGGTACAGGCAGCGGCTGATTTTCGCCTTTCCTTCAAAAAAATCCGTAATACCTGGCTGGCTGGTTTCCAGGTTATAGGCTGTCGCCATGGATGGCGCGCGCAGATCGATATCGGCGAGCAATACGGGTTCAATATTACTTAGTGAGTCGGCCAGATTACTGATAATACTGGCTTTACCCTGACGGGGTTTGACTGAGGTAATGGCAATAATGCTGTTAGCAGGCAGATCGTGGTTAATCAGGATCGCCGTACGCAGGGTCCGGATCCCTTCTGAATAATGATAATCGGTTTCACCCAGACGAGCTCTCAGCGGCCTGGCTTTACGTTTTCTGTGGGATTTACCCAGTTTCGGCAACATGGCCAGTACCGGTAAATCGAGCAGTTTGACCTCATGCATAAGCCGGGCATACTGATCGCCAACCAGAGACAAGACAAACCAGAAACCACTGCTGAAAACAAATGCAAAGCAACCTGCAAAGAACAGCATGCCGCGGGTGTTGGGTTTACTTGGAACATCCGGAAGCTGTGCCTTGTCGACCACGGCAAACTCTTTGTTATCGCCCATATCCTTAAGCATTTCCATTTCCTGCAGTTTAGCCATAAAAGCCTCATGGATTTTCTGGGTGCCGGTCATTTCCTGCTCCAGTCTGGCCATGGTTAACTGATGTTCACCTAATTTGCGGATGGCGGCTTTGTTGCGGTTGATCTCCTTGCTCAGCTCCTGATCACGGGCCTCGACAGCCTGAATAAACTGTCGGAGAGCTTTAACCTGCTCATCGATACGCTTATGCAGTTCCTGCTCCGCATCCTGAAGGTTTCTGGCCGCCCGCTGGTATTTTGGATGCTTATATTTGTAGCGCTGGGTCACCTGCGCCATCAGATTATTCTGAGTAATATAATGGCGTCGTGATTGTTCGACCTGGGTACTCTTTATCACCCAGGGGTGGCTGAGTATGGCCTGATAATCATCACCAGCGGCCTTGATCTGGTCCAGATGAATGCGCGCCTCAGAGAGTTGTTGCTGTTGTTTGAGCTGTTCTTTGACCAGTTCGCTAACCTGATCCTGCTGCATTGAAATCTGAGCTTTCAAATCGACAATATTGTTGTTGTCCAGATATTGCTGATAGTTCTGTTCGGTCTCTGACAGCCTGGCCTGGATCTCAACCAGTTGAATATTAAGGCGCTCCGAGCTGTTAAGCACTTTTTGTTGCTGAAGTTTGGCATGAAACTCAAAAAATGCCGGGCCAATACTGTTGGCCACCTGTTGGGCCAGCTCCGGTGAATAGGACGCAAAGCTGACTTTGAGCATATCGGTGTTACGCACCTGATTGATGCTGAGGTTGCCCTGGAACCGGCGCAGGTTATCGGCGTCACTGCCGGAGTACTCCGGTTTCTGGTCAAGCTCTAATTCGTCAATCAGTATTTGCGCAAATGCCCTTGAGTGCATGAACTCGTTATAGGTTTCCATCTTGGCGTCTTTGGCATTGGGAAGCAGGTTCAGGCCGCTCAGGGGCATGCCTTTATCAGCGCCTCCAAGCAGCAGGGTACTGGAGGCCTGATAAACCTTTGGAAGCTGCAGAATAAAATAACCAAGCAGGGCAGTAATCACGCCAGCCATCAACAGAATGCGCCACTTTCTGCCCCACAAAAACAGCAGCAGCTGACCGGCACTGAAACCGTTGTCCTGAGCCGGGTTGTGTTCCTGAAAGGCGTCGCTGGGGGTCATCAGAAGATGCTCTCCTCAACGATGATCACATCACCGGGCATTACCTGAGTTTTGGCGCTGGCCGGAATTTTCTCGCCTTCACGTACGATAAACCATTTACTGCGTGAGGCCCTGTCTGTGAGTCCCCCGGCGATGGCGATGGCCTGCTCAACATCCAGGTCGAAAAGAAACTCATGCCGTCCTGAGCGGTTTACCGCCCCCTTGATAAAAATAGGCCGGTAGGCCTCAATTGTGACAGTTACGCCGGGATTAACCAGGTAGCCGTCCAGCAAGGCGGCTTCTATCTCATCGGCGATTTGTCCGGGCGTTTTATCCAGCACCATGATCTGACCGACAAGCGGAAACTGTATCAGGCCGGACTGAGCTATTTTGGCCCGCACCGCCAGCTCCGGCTCATCGAATACCGTGATCGCCAGGGTATCGCCGGGCCCAATACGATAGTGGTCGTCGTTAGCGATAACCGATAACGGTGTTACCAGGCTGGCCAGCAGCAGAACAGGGATCAGAAACTGTAGTGCCATGATGCCATTATCAGCGCCTGTTGATAGTCAATAGCGCCACCACTGAGTTGGTTGTCTTTGTGCTGCAGGGTCAGGCGAAAATGATTGTGTTGTTGCAGCGCCAGGTTCACCCACATACTGGCGAGGGTCTCATCCAGAAAACGCACAGACTGTGGTTCATCGAAGCGGGTTTCTGATGTGCTTAGCAGCAACCCCCATTGCCACAGTTCGCTGTACTGATAAGTCAGTTCTAATAACAGGCGCCGCATGCGGCTGTCGCTTGCCAGTTCGCTGTCTCCGGCAATGGAATCCTGAGAGGATTCGATTCGGATACCGGTATCTTTTCTCGGGCGGTAATGCAAAGCCAGCTGCCAGGCGCTGCCATCATTATCTGCCTGCTGCTCCGTTTTGCGTTTGTAGGCACCGGCCAGGGCCCTGATGCGGGTCAGTCCTGAATAGTCCCATTCAACGCCAGCCAGCAGCTTAGTTTTATCGCTGTCAGAACGGCTGACAGACAGATAGTCATCCTGTTGATGTTCAACTTCAAATATCAGATTGGTGGCACTTGATAAGCGAAAAGCCAGTTCGGCACTGATGGTAGCCTGGTCCAGTTCAAATTCAGGGCTGTAGTCATTGTCATCAGAATAACGAACCGAGCCATGGTGATAGTTCAGAGTCATTCTGCGGGCGCTGGCCTCATGACCATAGGTGGCACCGAGTTGCGCGTGGCGGTAATGGCGGGTATCGGTGGCGGTAATATTTTCTCTGAGTCTGGAAAGGCCGCTGCCGGGCATCTGATCGTTATGCTGGTAGCCCACCGAGCCATTAATCTGCCAGTCACGGCTCAGATACCATCTGCCATGACCATTGACATCAGCCAGCAGAAAACCGTTATCCTGCAGGATAGTCAGTGGCTGCTGTTGCCACTGATTCAGGCGGGCCTGGTAATCCAGTTTCAGCCAGAGTGCTTCATTCAGGCTCACCAGTTGCCCTCTGGCATCAAGCTGCCAGCCCAGCGCTGACTCGTCATCGGCGATACTGGGATTAATATTGTCTGTTGCCAACAGTGCATTGCTGAGTATCAGCTTGTCACTGTTCTTGTCATAGTCTGTGTAACTCTGTGCCGCGCAAGTGAACGGCAGCAGCCAGGCAGCGGCTGCTATCAATGATTTATGCATCAGGTCGCCTTGTTATTTTTGTCAGTTTAACGCCAGCTTTGACACTATTGCCTTGTTATCGGCAATAGCTATGGAATTCGCCATTGTTTTTTGATTCGCACCACTGTGAACAGCAGGTTTGTAGGCCAGTGGCGCATTGAGCAGCAATTCAGTGGCGGTGTGTTCATCGTTGTTGTGAATGGCGATACTGAGTTTATCCAGCAATTGATGAATCTCGGTCAGTGACAGTCGCTGCTCCGCTTCGCTCATGATTCTCGGATGCGGGGTTTTGCCACTGCTGTCGCCGGTGAGTAATTCCTCATAGAGTTTTTCTCCGGGACGCAGGCCGGTAAACTGAATTTCAATATCACCACCGGGTTCGGCTTCACTGCGAATACTGCGGCCCATCAGATGGGCCATTTTATGGGCCATATCGGCAATCTTTACCGGTTCCCCCATATCCAGCACAAAGACTTCACCTTGTTTGCCCATGGCACCGGCCTGAATGACTAACTGGGCGGCTTCAGGGATGGTCATAAAATAGCGCACCACATCGGGGTGGGTGACGGTAACAGGCCCACCGGCGGCGATTTGCTTTTTAAACAGCGGAACCACTGAGCCGGATGAGCCCAGTACATTGCCAAAACGGACGATGGCAAAGCGGGTACTGGTATGCATATCCTGCATGGCCTGAACGCATAATTCAGCCAAGCGTTTGGAGGCGCCCATGATATTAGTGGGGCGCACCGCCTTGTCGGTGGACACCAGCACAAACTTTTCAATGCCGCACTCGGCGGCCAGCCGGGCCATAATGGCGGTACCCAGAACATTATTCTGAACCCCCGCCAGCAGGTTGTGTTCAACAATAGGCACGTGCTTATAGGCGGCGGCATGGTAAATGGTATTGATCTGGTGTTGTGAGAGCAGATGGCGAACCCGGCGTTCATCTTTGACATCGCCGAGCAAAGCTTCAATGGCTAACTCAGGAAAAGTGCGGCTTAGCTCTGCTTCAACCTGATAGAGGTTAAATTCCGACAGTTCCAGTAACAGCAGCATCGAAGGCTTTTCTGCGGCTATCTGGCGGCAGAGTTCACTGCCAATGGAGCCTCCCGCACCGGTTACCATCACCCGCTTACCGCGTATATCCGGGCGCATCAGTTTGGGCTTTGGTGGCACAGGATCGCGTCCCAGCAATTCTTCGATGCTGACTTCTCTGAGCTCGTTGATTTTTTTGCGCCCATAGAGCACATCCTTTACATCGGGAACGCTGAGCAGTTCAATGGCATAGGGTTCCAGTTCACTGAGTAGCTCCCGGTGCCGATCGGGCCCGGAGTCACTCACGGCAAGCAACAATTTGCTGATGCTGTAGCGTTCAACCAGCTCAGGGATCACATCGCGCGGATAGACGTCCAGGCCGAGGATGGTTTTACCCTGGTAGCTGCGTTTGTCATCGATAAAGGCCACCGGCAGCATATCTGAGCCCTGACGAAGTGACAGGGCCAGCGCGCGCCCGGTTTCGCCTGCACCATATATCAGACATTTCTTTCTTAGCCTGAAACTCTGGCTCTGTACACTTAACATTACCAGAATACGCGGACCCAGTATGCCGACACTGCTCAATACAAAGTAAATAATAGGCATACTGTTGGGCACGAAGGCATCCAGTGGCCAGCGGGCAAAATACAGATAACAGCTGGCCAGCAGGTTGACCGACAGAGACATCAATACGGCCTGCTGGCTGAGGTGCCGGACCATATGCCGGTAGTTACCCACAAACACCAGCAAAGACAGGTGGAAGATCAGTACGGTGGCGCCGAGGGAAATCTCATGATATCCCAGTACATCGGTGCCAATACCCAGTCTTATCCAGTAACTGCCTAAAAAAGCCAGCAGCAGAATCAGGGTGTCCCAGATCAGTGTAATCACCATTTTGGTGCGGTTATGCAGAGAGAACAAACGGTTCAGAACAAGCAGGTATTTCATAAGCTTGCCTCATGCATTACCTGGTGCAATACATCACAGCTTTTAGTTATCTCATCCCCGGTAATACCTGGGTGTACCAGAAACATCAGACTGGTTTCACCCAGTTCATGGGCGCACTTAAGGGGAGAGGTCGGTCGCCAGCCCGTTTCATCAAAGGCTTTTTCCTGATAGACCTCAGAGCAACTGCCACTGAAACAGGGCACGCCCAGTTCGATGATGCGGCTGATGATGCGATCTCTGTCCCAACCGGGCGCTAACTGCTGTGGCTGAACAAAGGCGTAGTATTTATAGAAGGCGTGAAGGATATGAGAGGGAATTTCAGGAACCCGCAAGCCGGGCAGAGATGCGGCTGTTTTCAGTAAGCGACTGGCGTTATTTTGTCGCTGCGATTGCCAGTCGGGCATACGCTGTAACTGTATACGTCCCACTGTCGCCTGAATTTCGGTCATCCTCCAGTTGGTACCAAAGGACTCATGTAACCAGCGAAATCCGGGCGGATGAGCCCTTTCATACACGGCCTGATAGGACTTACCATGATCCTTAAAGGCCCAGGCTTTTTGCCACAGCTCAGTATTATTGGTGGTGAGCATGCCGCCTTCACCGGCGGTGGTCATGATCTTGTCCTGACAGAAAGACCAGGCAGCCAGATGGCCAAGGCTGCCTACAGGCCTGCCCTTGTACTTTGCGCCATGGGCCTGAGCACAATCCTCGATCACATAGAGCGCGTGTTGTCCGGCCAGCGCGTTGATATCGTCCATCTCGCATGGCCAGCCGCCAAGATGTACGCAAACAATGGCAGCGGTGTTGTCGTTAATCAGCGGAGCAATAGTGTCTGCAGTGATATTCTGCGAGTCAGGATCGACATCAGCAAATACCGGCACCAGACCAGCCAGTACAATAGAGGAAACTGAGGCAATAAAAGTGCGGGAAGTGACAATGACTTCGCTGCCTTTGGGGAGATCCAGTACCCGAAAGCACAGATCCAGCGCAACGGTGCCGTTTGCCAGCGCTATGGCATGTTCAGTGTCACAGAACCGGGCAAACTCCTGTTCGAATTTGCGTGCTTCTGTGCCTGTCCAGTAATTGACCCGGTTTGAGTCCATTACTGCAAGCACGGCCTGCTTTTCCTCATCGGTATAGCAAGGCCAGGGCGAAAAAGGCCCGTTAAGCATAGTGGCATCCTTTATTATTTTTGTTGTTATTCTGATCTGATGATTATGCTTGTGAAAAACCGTTAGGCAGTGTTCTGGTCACGACCCTGTGGATTTGATCACTACAGCGGGAACTCCCACAGCAAGGCTGTTAGCGGCAATATTACTGATGACAGTGGCACCGGCTCCGGTCTGCACCCATGAGCCCAGGGTGATGCCCGGAATAATCTTGGTTCCGGCCCCGAGGAAGCTCCCTTCTCCTATGCTGACATTACCTGCTACAACACTCCCCGGCGCAACGTGAACAAAGTCACTCATCGTACAATCATGTTCAATTATCGCACCCGTGTTAACAATACATCCATTTCCGATGCAGGTAAATGGATTAACCACAGCGCCGGCGCATACCAAAGAGCCTGTTCCAATCTGACTGTAAGAACTTATTAACGCTTTTGGATGGCAAAGGGTGGTGAGCTGAAGGCCTGCACTGGTAAGGGTATTCTGCCACTGTGCCCGCAACCTGTTGTTGCCCATGGCAACAAAGAAGGCCGTCTCAGTGTTCTTATATAGTGCAAAATTGTCTAATATATCGACAACTTTCCAGGGGTAGTCTTGCAGTTTGGCGCATTCGTCATCGAGAAACAGGATCTCAGAAAACTGTTGGGTAAGACTGGCACACTCTGCGGCCACTTTGCCGTGACCACCGGCTCCGAGAATGATTAATCGCATTATGGCTCCTTGTTACCGGTAAATTTTTCCATGGTGGCGCGGTCTTTCTGGTTAATCCCGGTTCGCTGCATGACTTTGAACAGGGTCAGAAACAGAATGCGGATATCCAGCCACAGGTTGTGGTTTTCCACATACCAGACATCCAGCTTAAATTTTTCTTCCCAGCTCAGGGCATTGCGTCCATTGACCTGAGCCCAGCCGGTGATGCCCGGGCGTACTTCATGGCGGCGATACTGGGCAGCCGAATACCGGGGCAGGTACTCCATCAGCAGTGGCCTGGGTCCGACCAGGCTCATATCGCCTTTGAGCACATTCCACAGCTCCGGCAACTCATCCAGGCTGCTGGCTCTGAGCAGCCGGCCGAACCGGGTCAGTCTTTTTTCATCGGCCAGCAACTGACCATGTTCATCCTTTTTATCTGTCATGCTGCGAAACTTAATCATATAAAAAGGTTTGCCGTTCAGACCCGGGCGTTGCTGGGTGAAAAAGACCGGTGAGCCAAGGCGAAGCCGCACCAGCAGCATCAACAGCAACAACAGCGGGCTGAGCAGAATCAGACCCAGCAGGGCTGCGCTGATATCCATTAACCTCTTTATCATGCCTTGTCCCTGCTTTGCTGTTGGAGCACATGGCGGTAAAAATCCAGCACCTGGGCGGCATTATGCTCGATATTCATCAGTTCTGTGACTTGTTTGAGTCCGGCTTTTGCGCGCCTTTGCCTCTCGTCGGGGTGTTGCCAGGCCTGAATGATTTTTGCCGCCAGCGCCGGCGGATCTTTAGGCGGGCATAAATAGCCGGTCTGCCCTTCGATAATCAGGTCCGGAAAGCCGCCCACATTAGTGGTAACAGTGGGAACCCCGGCAAACAGGGATTCGACCGCGCCGCCGACATTCTCTGAATGAGACGGATGCACTGCCAGATCAAACTGCGGATAGAGTTGCGGTACATCGTTACGGGTACCGAGGAACACTGCGGCATCACCGACTTTGCCAGCGGCGTAGTCCTGAACCTGTTGATAATAACTTTGTGCATCTTCCCATGGCCCGCCGACAAAGACGCAGCGCGCCTGAGGATATTCTTTTCGCACCAATGCCAGCGCATCGATCAGATCCTCATGGCCCTTGAGTCCCCGGGTTTGCCCCAACAACCGCTTCGGCGCGTAAAAATAGGCTACCATGCCGATCAGTAAATCCTCTTCGTGCATCCCCAATTGCTGCTTGAGGCGAAGCTCACCCTGTGGTGGTTGGGTAAATACTGCCGGGGGGACACCATAGTAAGCGAGACCTGTGCGCTGCGGCTCAATACCGCTTTGAATATAGCGCTGTTGTGTCCATTTGCAGGAGGCCAGCCAGTAGTCCTGCTTATTACTACTGGCAATTTCGAGATTACGGAATATCTTGTGCTCAAGGTGCAGCGGGCCGGGCACCTGAAAAATTCTGGGAACGGTGGTTTTTCTCAACGCAAGGCGCATCAGCAGAGTACTGCTGACGAAGTGACTGTGGATCAAATCCGGTGCCAGTTCATCCACCAGTTGATGCAGGGCGCGGGCCCGGCTGAGGGTTTGAACCGGGTGGCGAAAACTTAATTCAGGCTGCATGATATGGACACTGACTCCAAGCTTCTCGTAGCCCTCATTCATTGGCCCTTGTGGCATGGCAACATGAACCTCGACGCCGTTTTTTACCAGTTCCCTGATCTGATTCAGTGCCCATTTTGCGCCTACTGCGGTTTTTAATAAATGCAGTACTTTCATCTTTTGTCTCTTGAAAATTGCAGCTTTACCTGTTGGTAAAAGTGCCGGCGAATTCCATCAAGCTTATCCTGCCGGTACTGTCTGGAAGTTTCCAGGTTAATCTCAGAATCCTCTGTCAGGCGATCCGGGTTACTGCATAAATCAGCGATACGCCGGGCCAGAATCTGTGGGTTTCCGGCCGGCGCCAGTCTGCTTTCACCAAGCAATTCAGGGATACCGCCGGCATCGCTGCCGATAGCGGGCATTGCCGTTGCCATGGCTTCAAGCATCACTCTGGGCAAGCCCTCGGTTCGTGAGGGCAGCACAAACACATCGCAATTTTTCATATAGCTTAAGATCTTTTGATGAGGCTGTTCGCCGGCGAAATGAATCTGTTTGTCTAAACCCAGTTCTGATGCCAGTTGTTGCATGACGGCAAGCTTTTCGCCACCACCAACCATGGTCAGGCGGTATTCAGTGCCTTGTTGCCTGAGGATGCTCAGGGCCTGAAGCAATACATCCTGACCTTTATAAAGCTGGGCAAAGGAGCCGACAAATAATAATTCTGTGGCTGGTTGGTCGTAATGGCGCGGCGCATCGGCAAACCATTCCGGGGTCAGGGATATACTGGAACAGGCCACCTGAGGCGTGTCTGCAGGGGCCGGATAGCGTTTCTGCAGATAGGTGCGGGTCACATAGCTCACCGCCAGCGCGTTTTTCGTCATACGGCGTAACTGCCAGGCACTGATGCGGCCCAACAGCTTGTCCAGCAGCGGTCCGGTAATACCAGCTGAGAATACGTCGGCCGGATCGCCTACTACTTCCAGGGCAAACCGGCTCTGTGGCCGGATCAGACGCGCCAGCATCGCTGTTTGTGAAGGTACCCTGAAAATCAGCGCTTCCTGATTTCTCAGTGCTCTGTGTAACGTCTTTAGCAGCGCGGGCAGGCTTTTTACTAATCCATTCAGTCCCAGGTAGTAGGGCAGGGCTGTGATACTGACCCCTGGGCCTGTGACTTTGTGCCAGTTTTGCTCAGCCTGTTCTGCCTGTTCAACTCTGGCGAGGATGGTGAGTTCGCTGAATACCTGCAAATAACGTTGCCAGAACGAATTGGTGAAGGCGCTGCGGGTCCAGACCTGACCATCAGGGGTTTGCAGGAAACGGTATTCACAGCAGACAATAAGTTTCATCAGTGACGATCGCCTTTTCCTGAGGCCAGAAAAATCACCGCCAGGCTGATAACAACACCCAGTATTACCTGTACCGGAACATGGGTAAAACTGTTGCGGATCATAATAAAAACCGGCAGTAATGCAGCACCGATCACAATATCCTTGCGTGTTGAGGGGGGTATATTATCCAGTTTACCCATCAGTGCGCCTAAAAGCAGCATGATAAACACGACACCGCCTTTACCAAAGTTGGCATAGGCTTCGGCCACAGGGGAAAAACCGATAGGCCCGGCCCGCTCTGCCACTACCACATTCAGTAGCCTCGGGTCACTGGTCGCCGGAACACGGGCCATACCCGGCACAATAAGGGCAATCTGACGCTCAAAGGGGGCCCAATAGCTGCCGCCATAAAGCAGTGTGTCACCTTCTGCCTGCCATTTTATCACCTCCTGCACCGGGCGCAGGCTGGCACCCATTTCTGCTACCGCATTTAGCGGGTTAAAAGTGGGGATGTCAGTGTAATCGCCGGAGATCCGGGCGTTTTTAACTATGGTAGTGACGGTCAGAAAGACCACTAAAAGCAGCATGATAACTGGAACACTGAGGGTCAGATTGCGGCGGCCAAACATGGCGCCGGATACCATCAATGGAAACATGACTTCGCCGCGCAATCCCAATCTGAATGCAATCAGCGCCCATACGCCAAATAATACAAAGTAAAGGGGGGTAAAGCCTTTGCGATAGGTAGCGCTGACCATAACCAGGCCAAGACCTATAAAAAAATACAGGTAGGCGTAGATGACCCCCAACAGAGGCACTTTGCTGAGCAGATCAAGATAGGCGCCGTAAGAGCCCAGTACACCGGTAAAGGAAGCCAGGGCAAAAAAGCCCAGCATGCTGGCAATCAGCAGCAAGCCGCCAAAATGATATACGCGCTGGTTAAAACTGCCGCCACGGGTTTTATAGTCCGGCAAGCTGGCTTTTGAAGTCAGCAGAGTACCCAGGGCAAAGCCCAGTATGGCCAGATTAACCAGTTCAATGGCTAGGGTGGTTTCGTCACGATAAAACCAGAATCCGATGTGATACAAAATATCTTCATCGGTAATCGCTCCTAAACTGTTGGTGAAAATGAGCCCGGCATGGAATATTCCCAGCGACGCAAAGAAAATAAAACTGATGGACCAGATACCCCGGGGCAGAGTATTCGCCAGCACCAGAAGTAAGGTAATCCAGCTCGCACTGGCTAACCACTCCAGCTGATCGCGATCCACTTCTACCGCTCTGGACGAAACGGCCAGGTACAGGGTCAGAGCCATCAACAGTAACCAGATGGCCAGGGTCTTACCCAGTAATTGGTTATTCAGCGTAAACTGCATGCAGCGCCCTGAGGTTTTTATCCAGTAAAAAGTCACTTTCCCTGAAGTTATTTATCAGGGCCGGGCGGTTTTCAGCCTGCTGTATCAGGGTGGCCAGCTTTTCTGCCCAGATCCGATCATCGCTATTCAGTGATTCAGTCTTAACCGCCTGAAGTTGTTGTGAGATTTCTGTGCAGCCCGGTATGGCAGAGGACAGCACCGGCGTACCGACACTGGCGGCTTCCAGTACCGAACCCGGCAACCCCTCCCACAAGGAGGGGAACAGCATTGCATCGGCATGTGCCAGAAAACGCAAAGGCTGTGATTGTTCAGACAGGATAATGACACGTTCTGTAATGCCGTTTTGTGCAGCATAGTTTTCTATCTGAGCCTTAATACGCTTATCTTCTTTGCCAACAAGGACTAAAAATCCTTCACCATATTGCCTGAGGAAGGCGTTAAAAACAGACAGTAGCCGCAGATGATTTTTAGCCGGATTCATACGAGCGAGGTTTATTATTACCTTTTGCTGCCGGTAACCGGGGATCCATTGTGACCAGAAATCCGCTTCATGACTCATATCGGTTAAGGGCAGGCCATTGTAGATTACCCGGCATTTAGGTCGCTGCTGCCAGTCTTTCCACTGACATTCGAGGGCGCCACGACATACGCCGAGCACATGAGTGCTGAAACTGTACAGACAACGGCGCAAAATAGCATTACGACATCTGCGCAAAAAAGACAGGTCGCGTTCATCCAGCGTGCTGCGCAGATGACTTATGCGTTTTTTAACCCCAGCCATTGTCCCCAACAGCACCAGTAAACCTGAAACCAGGGCAACATGGGTATGCAGGATATCAATCTGTTGTTGTCTTAACAGCGACGTAAATCGCCACAAAAAGCCCGGGCCGATTTTCAGGTAATGAATCTTTCCGCCCAGGGCGAGAATTTCTTCATCTAATGTGCCGGGTTGGCCGCTGAGCACGCAGAAGTGAAACTCATAGCCCAGCGCCTGCATCTGAGGCATCAGGGTCAGGGTGCGTAATTCGGCGCCGCCGCGGTTCATTACACCAAATACATGCAGCACTTTGTTACTCATCTGACTTCCTCCTTTGCCAGATTGTGCCGGCGCAGAAGGTAGACAAGATACAGCACCATTTCCACGCAGGTGGCCATAAACATGGCCTGGGCGGCACCAAGTGTGCCAGAGCCCGGTACCAGCAACAGACAGGCCACAGCCACGGTCAGAGTACCGGCCAGGGCGATACGGGTTTGCACCTGAAACAGCCTGAATGCATTTAAGGTGGTGCCAAGGAATATATATCCATAGCGAACCATGGCCGCCGCCATAATCCAGTTGAGCTCTGCGCTCATATCTGTCATCCCCTGATGATAAATAAGCGCCAGTAACCGGGGGCCCAACCAGCAGACCAGCAGCAGTGCCATCAAGCCGATGGCTAATCCTGAAAGACACAGCTTAAAGGCCGCGATCCATAATGTTCTGAACTGTTGCTGTGCCTGCAATTGGCTCAGGTAGGGCTGAGCGGTTTGTGAAATACTGGTGATCAGCATGCTGCCCGCCACCAGAAAATAACTGACGGCGGCAAAGCGGCCGGCTTCGCTGATCCCCTGCAGGTGTTGCAAAAACAGATTTGGCAGATAAATAAACAGCGAAGAAAACATCAGCGCCATGCTCAGGGTGCGGTATTTCCTGAACAGAAACAGTGAACGGCGCAGTGCCTGAGCCTGAAACAGGGCCAGTGAGAAGGTCTGATTAAATACTGTGCTGACCTGCCTGCGACAATTGAAGGTGCTGAGCAGGGCAAACATCGCAGTCACCGATACCCACAGCGTTAATGTCAGCAATACATCTTCGAACCAGAACGCGCAAATCAATGCCAGTGCCGTGCAAAGTGCCCGGGCAAAAATCCACAGACCGGCGCTGGTAAAGGCTTTTTGACGATGCAGCACACTGATAGTCAGCTCGAACCAGCTGTCGCACCATTTATACAATGCGATAAGCATTACCACTGTAGCATTAATGCCATCAAGCAACGTCCAGCATAATAGTGGCGTTAACAGCAGCAACAGGTTGTTTGCCAGCAAACGTGCGTGAAAATACTGGCTAATCTGATACTCGTTTTGCGTATCTGTAATAAGCAGGGTTCGCAGTTTAAAGCTGGCCAGTAAAAACAGTGGTGAGAGCACAGAAAGAGACAGCGCAACCTCGCCTAACTGATGATCACCAAAGACTTTGGCGATGATGACCAGTAACAGCCAGTTGCTGACAGCCATGCTGATATTGGCTGACAGAGTCATCAGGGCATTTCTGGCGAGGGGTGTTCGCAGGGGCATTGGCTGTGTTTTTTTATCATTATTGTAGGCTAATGATGCGTTAATCTGTGGTTAAACACAATCTTGCCGGGCCATTCCGGCTGTAGGGTAAAGTCGGTAAGGGCGGCATTTGCGATAGTTACCGGGCTGCGCAGGGCAGGTGTCCTTATCTGACGGCTAAGCCGTTATATGAGCTGTTATGATGCCTGAAGCTATTGTGGTTTTTTGGAGACCTTATGTTGTTTTTACGGCTCAGAGTTTTGGTGTTATTGGTATTGGGCTTAGCTTTCGCTTCGGCGTCCTTTGCCAAAAAAGTAGACTGGGTGATTCAATCCACACAGATCCACCCCGGAGGGCTGCAAGCCCCTTTTAGTGGCGTGGTGGTGATTGACGAGGGCCGGATTCTGTTGATGGCAGAGACGTTGCCGGAAGATATCCGCCCCGACAAGGTTATTGATGCTTCAGACAAACTGGTGGCACCGGGTTTTATCGACCCTCATACCCATGCCTGCCGGGACTTTGATGGTACTGAGGGCAACCTGAATGCTAATTATCTGACTCAGGGCGTTACCACAGTGTTTTGCAATAACGACGGTGGGGGCCCCTCAGATATTGGTGCGCAAATGCAGCAATATCAGAATCAGGGCATTGGCACCAATGTGGCATTGTATGTCGGCCACAACAGTATCCGGCAGCAGGTTATGGGACAGGCAAACCGGCCTGCCAGCACAGAAGAGCTGTCACAGATGCAGAAACTGGTTGCCCGGGCCATGCAGGATGGCGCCATGGGGCTGTCAACCGGGCTCTATTATGTGCCTGGCAGCTATGCCGAATTGGATGAGGTGATTGCGCTGGCGAAAGTCGCAGCGCGTTTTGGCGGTCATTACGACAGCCATATCCGTGATGAGAGCAGCTACAATATCGGCCTGTTAGCTTCTGTCGAGGAAGTTATAGCGGTAGCAGATAAGGCCCACATTGCCGCCAATATTGCGCATATCAAAGCCCTGGGTGTGGATGTCTGGGGTCATAGCGCGAAGGTCATCGAGCTGGTTGAACAGGCTCGTGAGCGGGGGCTGAAAATTACTGCGGATCAATACCCCTGGCTGGCATCAGGCTCAAGTATCTCGGCATCATTAATGCCAGCCTGGGCGAAGGCCGGTGGTCACGAGGCATTGCTGCAACGTTTGCAGGATAAAGAGCAGCAAAAACGCATAAAAACCGAGATCAAAGATAACCTTCGCCGGCGCGGCGGCGCCGACTCGTTATTGATAACCGATCCCTCAACACCTGAATACCGTGGCAAAACCCTGGCACAGGTGGCGAAACAACATCAGCTCAATGCAGTGGATATGGCCATTGAAATTATCCGGCAAGGCAATGCCAGTGTGGCCAGTTTTAATATGCAGGATGAGGATCTACAGCGATTTATGAGGCAGGACTGGGTGATGACGTCCTCTGATGGCAGCACGGGGCATCCCCGCAAGTATGCCTCATTCCCGCGAAAGTACGCCGGTTATGTTAAAGACAAGGGCGTTCTGAGTACCGGCGCCTATATACACCGCAGTAGCACACTGGCAGCGCGAACATTTAATCTGCACAAGCGGGGAGAACTCAAACCCGGATATATCGCGGATCTGGTGATTTTCGATCCGCTGAGTTTTACGCCCCAGGCCAGTTATCTCGAACCGCAGCGGCATAGCAGTGGTGTTGAATGGTTGTTGATCAATGGCGAGGCCGCTATTGCAGATGGCAAGGTGACCGGCATTAAAGCCGGTAAAGTGCTGAAGCGGGAGTAGCAAGTATTCTTATCAATTTGTGTTCATTGTCAGTCAGGCGGTGATTCTACAGTTGAGAACACGCGGTAAATCCTCTTACGCTACGCTGTCCTGCTTCGCTAAGAGCCCAGCCATGTCATCCATGAGATGTCGTTCTTTGAACTGCGAAGCTGCGCTTCGGTTTCAGGTCACCCCTGGACACTCCGCCACAGCGTCCTTGCTGTGGAGGGTTCTCACTCGCAGAATCACGCGCCTGCTACCACGTTTTGAGAGTAAAGCTCCGCTATTAAAAACGCATTTCAGGGATATCTCCATCCACCACCAGTTTACCGGCGGTTTTTTCGCGTATTTCATCTACCGTGACACCGGGCGCCCGCTCGCGCAGATGGAAGGCATTGTCTTTGATTTCCAGCATCGCCAGATCGGTGATGATATGGGTGATGCAATTGACCCCGGTCAGGGGCAGCTGGCAGTGCTCCAGTAATTTGGAGTTGCCATGTTTGTCGGCATGGGTCATGGTGACAATGATGTTCTTGGCGCCGGCCACCAAATCCATGGCACCGCCCATGCCTTTAACCAGCTTGCCGGGGATCATCCAGGAGGCAATATTACCTTGCTGGTCAACCTCGAAGGCGCCCAGTACGGTAAAGTCCACATGGCCGCCACGGATCATGGCAAAGCTCTCTGCCGAGCTGAAAATAGATGCACCAACGCTGGCGGTGACGGTTTCTTTACCGGCATTGATCATGTCGGCATCCACTTCGTCCTCATCAGGGTAGCGCCCCATTCCGAGCAGGCCGTTCTCTGACTGCAGCATCACGGAGATATCATCAGATACATAGTTGGCAGCCAGGGTGGGTATACCAATGCCGAGGTTTACATAGCTGCCATCTTTGAATTCCTGCGCAACGCGCATCGCAATTTGTTCTCTTGAAAGGGCCATCATTTTCTCCTTATGCGCTGCGGGTAATTTTACGTTCGATACGTTTTTCGAAGGTGCCTTTAATCACCCGATCCACGTATATCCCGGGGGTATGGATCTGGCTTGGCGGGATCTCACCGGGCTCGACAATCTCTTCCACTTCAACCACAGTAATTTTACCGGCAGTGGCCGCCATGGGATTAAAGTTCTGCGCGGTGTGGCGGTAAATGCAGTTGCCATAGCGATCGGCCTTCCAGGCTTTGACGATGGCAAAATCACCGGTAATGGACTCTTCCATGATATACGGGCGGCCATCAAATTCTCTGACTTCTTTACCTTCTCCGACCGGTGTGCCGTAACCTGTTGCGGTGAAAAAGGCCGGGATACCGGCACCGCCTGCGCGCATTTTTTCCGCCAGCGTGCCCTGAGGGGTCAGCTCTACTTCCAGCTCGCCGTTTAAAAGTTGCTTCTCAAACAGGGCATTTTCCCCCACATAAGACGCCACCATTTTTTTAATTTGTTTGTCTTCGAGCAAAATGCCCAGACCAAAACCATCGACGCCACAATTGTTGGACACCACGGTCAGACCCGATACGCCCATTTTTTTAATCTGACCTATCAGTCCTTCCGGTATACCGCACAGGCCAAAGCCTCCGGCAATAATGGTCATATCGTTCTCTAATCCGGCCATGGCGTGTTCATAGCTGGATACTACTTTGTCAAAACCTGCCATGTAGTTCTCCTGGTTGGCGAAGCCGCTGGGCTCGCATACTGGGTTTTAGTTGTTGTAAAGGGTGCCTTAATCAGGCATTGAATTAGTATCTGCCAGTAAATCAAATATGTAAAATTAATATAATTTAGTTAATAATAAGTTAAATAAATGAATTGATAAGGTCAGTTATGTCCGGCGCATCCACACAACACAACGGCGCTCAGGCGGGGATCAAGTCCGTTTCCTATCGCCAGTTACAGGTGTTTGTACAGCTGGCACAAAGTGGTTCCTTTGCCGATGCGGCGGATCGTCTGCATCTGTCTCAGCCGGCCTTGTCGATTGCGATTAAGAAGTTTGAACAGCTTATCGGTGGCAAACTGTTGTCCCGTACTACCCGGGCAGTACAGCTTACTGCTGAGGGACGGAGCTTTTTGCCTGTTGCTCAGCGTCTGTTGCGTGACTGGGATGAAGCCTTTACCGACCTGCACAACCTGTTTGCCATGCAGCGGGGAAAGCTGACGGTGGCGGCCATGCCCTCTTTTGCCAACAGCCTGTTGCCGGGCGTACTCAGTGCTTATCATAAGCAGTATGACAGTATTAATATTGCTGTACTGGATGTGGTGATGGAGCAGGCAGTGGAAGCGGTGTTGGATGAAAGAGCCGAGCTGGGAATTATTTTCGAGGCCAGGCAAATGGAAGGCCTGGATTTTCTGCCATTGTTTGACGACAGTTTTCTGGTGATTATGTCGCCTGAGCACAAACTGGCGGGAAGGGCGGCACTCACATGGGGCGATCTGCAACAGCTCAGCTATGTGGCCATGAACAGAGGTTCAAGTATACGCAACTGGTGCGATCAGGCATTGCTGGCCGAGGGTATTAAGATAACACTGGTTGCTGAAGCAGGGCAGTTGTCTACCGTAGGGCAGTTGGTGGCAGCGGGTATGGGTGTATCTGTGGTGCCGGCAATTTGTCGTCAGGAAATGCAGGGCAGGGGGCTGCGCTGTTTGCCGCTTGAACTGGCGCAGGGCAAGCGGGTCGGTGTGATCAAAAGAAGCCGCGGCAGCCTGTCGGTGCCGGCGGCGAGATTACTCGAACAATTGCAACAAATGGACTGGCAGCAACTGATGGCGAAAAACCGCTGACTACCACTTTTTCTTCGGGGCAAAAAGCTCGTCCAGTTCGTCCCGCTCTTCCTCTTTTTTCCTGGCTCTGTCCTGAGCATTAGCGTTACGCAGGTTGTTCTGAATGGTTTCCAGGTTTTGCTCAAGCTCCTGTCTTCTGGCAGTGGTGTACTCGTCCTGCTCTGAAGACGAGTTCAGTGCCGCAATGGCTTTTTCAAAGTACTGCCGCGCCGAGCCGAGCATATCCGATTTGATGGCACTTCTGCCCCGTTTAACCAGGGTTTCCACATTGATTTTCAGTTGCAGGCGGGCCATGCGCTTGTCTTCAGCGAGAAATACCTGGGTATCCACTTTGCCTTTTGAGTTTTCGGAGCGCAGGATGGTGCGCAGTTTCTTGATACCCTGAATCAGCACGATAATCTGTTTGTCATTGTCGGGCAGGGAAAAGTTGTCACTGCCTGGTGGGGGTTGATTGGTGTCGATGGACTTAACCCGCTCTTCGGCATCTTTTATACGTTGCTTGAGGTCCCTGGCCTTGGGATTTAGTTCCAGCATTTCCCTGAGCCCGTTAAGGATACGCTTGTTCAGAATCAGGATCATATGCTGGGAAACGGGAATATGTGCCGCCGCCATCAGGGCGTCTTCGGTCTCATCCACGACGGCCTTTTGCTTGGCCAGTTCAGCCCGTCTTTCTGCCTCTACCTGTTCCCTGTGTTGCTGAATAGCGTTGATCACTATGGCAATAATGATGAGGGCGACAATAAGTACAATTACTATGGTGAACATATGTTTTCACTTTGTTATCAAACAACATACAACTTGACGCATATTAGGGTATTTTCAGAGTAAAAACACTCCCCCCCAGATTGCCGCCATTTTGCAGATGAATGGATCCCGTTTTGCCATTGTTGGTATGGGCCTGTGCGATCATGCGCGCAAAAAACAGGCCCAAACCTGTACGCCCGGTGCTGATATCGAAATCCCGCATATCGGTATTGCCTGCCCGTAACATCTCCTCGGGATAACCTGGGCCGTCATCTTCCAGCGTGAAATTAAGAAAACCATCTTCTTCAAAACAGCTGAGTTTAAGCTTTTTATTGCTGTATCGCATGGCGTTGATGAGTATGTCGTTGAGCAGCAGATTGACCAAATCGCCATCCAGATACCAGGCCAGCTCTTCGGGTTGCTCAATCTCCAGTTCCATGTGTTTATTGTTGATGTAGGTTTCATTGGTAGCCAGAATATCGTCAATGATATCCTCCACATAGACTTCATCTATGCTTACCGGCAATTGTTGTTTTTCTGCCCGGTATAAGGACAACAACTGCATCAGACCGGTATTCAGGCGGAATGCTTCATACTGGAGGCTGGCCAGGTTGGTTGTGATATTATCATCATGCTGAGGAAGTTCCCTGGACAGGTTTTCGACAGACTGCAATAACAGGCACAGTGAATTCTTCATATCATGAACACCGGCTGCCAGTACTGTTGAAAAGTCGATCTGCTTATTTGAATTTGGCATAGTGGGCACAGCTTTGATTTGATATTGTTGTTATAACAGGTAACAGGGCACAGTAAAAGTCGCAAGGCGAAATCTCATGTATGACAAGGACTTAACCTTTTCATCTGGAAATTCGTCGGGGCTTTTTCTAAAATTTTATGGAATTAATTTCCCGTTCAGTATATAAATTTTGCATATAAGCGCAAAAGTAACAGGATAACGCCGGGTCACAATGAAATTACAACAACTGCGATATATAGTCGAAGTCCTTAACAACAACCTTAATGTATCTGCAACTGCCGAGAGCCTGTATACCTCACAGCCGGGGATCAGCAAGCAGGTCAGGATGCTGGAAGACGAGTTAGGGGTGCAGATTTTCGGACGCAGCGGTAAGCACCTGACTCATGTGACTGAAGCCGGCCAGGACGTGATCAATATCTCCCGGCAAATTCTTGCCAAGGTTGAGAGTATCAAGGCAGTGGCCCGTGAACACACTTTGCCGGATCAGGGTAAGCTGAATATTGCCACCACCCACACTCAGGCCCGCTATGCGTTACCGCCGGTAATTCAGGGCTTTATGAACAAGTATCCGAAAGTGTCACTGCATATGCACCAGGGCACCCCCTCGCAAATCAGTGATCTGGCCGCCAAGGGCGAAGCCGACTTTGCCATCGCCACGGAAGCCCTGCATTTATATAACGATCTGGTGATGTTGCCCTGCTATCACTGGAATCGCAGTATTATCGTTAATCGCGAACATCCGCTGGCCAACAAAACTTCTATCACTATCGAAGATATCGCTCAGTATCCGCTGGTGACTTATGTATTTGGTTTTACCGGCCGTTCAGAGCTGGACGATGCCTTTAATCGTGCCGGTCTGGAGCCCAAAATTGTCTTTACCGCTACCGACGCTGATGTGATCAAAACCTATGTGCGACTGGGCGTGGGTATCGGTGTGATTGCTTCTATGGCGCTGGATGAGAAACTCGATGGTGATCTGGTTAAAATCGACGCCAGTCATCTGTTCCAGTACAGCACCACCAAGATTGGTTTCAGAAAAGGCTCATTTTTACGCAGTTATATGTATGACTTTATTGAGCGCTTCGCCCCGCATCTGACCAAAGACGTGGTAGAAAGAGCGATGATGCAGAAGAGCAACGATGAAGTGGAGAAAATGTTTAAGGGCCTGACGCTGCCGGTGAAGTAAAGTACTCACTGTTGACGACATATTCCGGTACATAAAAAAGGCCGCCTGGATTACCCAGCGGCCTTTTTTAATGCTCTGGTTTAGATGTGTTATTCCAGCTCAGCCAGACACATCTCTTCATAAACCTGTTTGCACCAGTTCTTAACCCGTTGTTCGGTCAGCTCAGGCTGGCGATCCTCATCGATACCCAAACCGACAAAATGATCGTCGTCGGCCATGCCCTTGCTGGCTTCGAAATTATAACCTTCAACAGGCCAGTGGCCGATCACTATAGCGCCCTTAGCTTCGACAATATCACGGACCATGCCCATGGCATCGAGGAAGTATTCTGCATAATCCTCCTGATCGCCACAGCCGAAGATGGCTACCAGTTTATCGGTGAAATCAATCTCTTCCAGCTCCGGGAAAAAATCATCCCAGTCGCACTGGGCTTCGCCGTAGTACCAGGTCGGAATGCCAAACATCAACAGATCAAACTCAGCAATATCTTCTTTGCTGCTTTTGGCGATGTCATGAACTTCAATCAGTTGTTTGCCCAGTTCTTTCTGTATCATTTTGGCAACATGCTCGGTGTTGCCGGTGTCACTACCAAAAAATAGACCCACGCTTGCCATATGTTCAGATACCTCTGTCCTGCGGGATTAACCCACGCCTGAAGATTGCCAGAATACTTGAATAAACCCTTTTGCCAGAAATCCGGCAGCGCCGAGAAACAATACCAGATAGACCACTAAACGTCCTGCCATGGGAACGTCGTTTTTCTTCAGTACATCATGTACGGCATAGGCCATAAGAAGAAAAAGGGCGGTCAGGGACAGGTTTAAGACAACTGCCTCTATCTGTTCGTAATACTCACTCAACATACCTGATTCTGTGCCGGTTAGAAACGGCGCGGACTATAGCATACAGGGCGTTTTGTTGCTATTGAGAATCAGTCCTGACGGAGGAAATCTGCCACCACCTGATTAAATTGTTGTGGTTTTTCTGCATGCAACCAATGTCCGACATCCTGAATAATATGTCCCTGACTATGAGGAAACAACCGGGCTATACGAGGCTTATGTTCTGCCTGTAAATAATCTGAGCGGCCACCTTTGATAAACAGTACCGGCCCCTGATAGGATTTACTGGTGTCTGGCCAATCGGTAATGTCGGCATAGTCATTTTCCAGCAGGGAAAGATTAAAGCGCCAGCCCCAGCCAGCGTCAGACTTTTGCAGGCCCTTAAGTAAAAACTGGCGAATGCCCTGTTCATCTATATTCTTAGCCAACTGTTTGTCGGCTTCAGTACGGTTTTGTAAGCCACTGAGATCAACAGATTTGAGCGCTTCAATAATGCCGCTGTGCCTGTCCGGATAGGTGACTGGAGCAATATCTGCAACGATAAGCTTACTGACTCTGTCCGGGTGTTGCAGAGCGAGGGTCATCGCTACCTTCCCGCCCATGGAATGGCCAAGAACTATTGCCTTGTCCAGCTTCAGCTCATCCATCAGAGTCAGTACGCTGTCTGCATACTGCTGATAACTGAAGTGCTGTGAGTGTGGTGAATCGCCATGGTCCGGTAAATCCACGCTGACCACCTGGTAGTCCGTCTCCAGAGCCCGTTTTATGCTGTTAAGGTTTTCCAGACTGCCGAATAAGCCGTGCAATAAAATGACTGCTTCGCCTTCACCCGTTGTCTGGTAATTGAGGGACATTCTGAACTCCTGTTAAAAAAAGCACATGTTGAACAAATGCTGTACTGTAACCAATCTGTGTACTCCGTATAATACCAATCAGAACCTTTCAATACACCGGTAGTGATAAATGAAAACCATTGAAATAGATGAAGATTTGTACCGTTATATCGCCATGCAAACCCAGGATATCGGTGAGAGTGCCTCAGACATTCTGCGCCGATTGTTGCTCCCAGAGGCAGAGTCCGCCAGTCCTGAAAAGACAGTCACCAGCAAACAGGTCACCGCATCCTCAGCAATTACGGTGCCGGCAAAGGCCCAGAGCAAACAACAGGATCTGTTTGCGCACCTGGAGCGGGTCGGAGTCGTCAGGCAAAAACGTACCGTAGATCGTTTTCTGTCTATTCTCGGCGCGATGGTCAAGTTTAACCCTGACAGCTTCTCAAAAGTACTCGAATTACGGGGCCGTAACAGGGTGTATTTTGCGACCAGTAAAGATCAGCTGCTCGCCAGTGGCAGCAGCACTAATCCCAAACAGCTGCCTGAAAGTCACTATTGGGTGGTGACAAATAACAATACCGGCAAAAAAGTGACCATGTTGCAGGAAGTGACACGGGTATTGGGTTACAGCGATGCAGACAGCCAGGCGCTGACGAAATTGTTGGACCCGTCAACAGGAAATGACGGATAGTTTCAGTCAGCAAATGAGGATAAATTCATGGCACTTGACCCCAGAGCAGGACAACTCGCCGGTCCACAGGACTTAGTCAACATTCCCAGGCTTGTAGCGGCCTATTACAGTAATCAGCCTGATAAAACCGAGCCGGCTCATGCCGTAGCCTTTGGCACCTCAGGCCACCGCGGCAGTTCACTGGAATATACCTTTAATGATTGGCATATCGCGGCCATTTGTCAGGCACTGGCTGAATATCGTCAGACCAATAATATCAGTGGCCCGCTGTTTATGGGCATGGATACTCATGCGCTGTCAGAGCCGGCCTTTATTACGGCGCTGGAAGTGCTATGTGCCAATGATGTCACTGTGGTGGTAGAAGTGGAGCGCGGTTATACCCCTACGCCCGCGATATCTCACGCCATACTGAATTATAACCTCGGCCGGGAAACCGGGCTCGGCGATGGTGTGGTGATTACGCCTTCCCATAATCCGCCGCAGGATGGCGGCTTTAAATATAATCCTCCTCATGGTGGCCCCGCTGATACTCAGGTGACCGATGCGATTCAGATCCGTGCCAATGATCTGATTGCTGCAGAGCTCAACGGGGTTAAACGAATGACCTTTGCTGCTGCTCTGCGCAGTGGTCTGGTGCATGAGAAAGACTTTGCCAAAAGCTATATTGACGAACTGGATCAGGTCATTGATCTGCAGGCGATCAGTAGCGCGAAGCTGAAACTGGGCACAGACCCGCTCGGTGGTGCCGGTTTGCATTACTGGCATCGTATTGCGGAGCAGTACAAACTGGATATTGAAGTGGTCAATCCCTATCAGGATCCCACCTTTCGTTTTATGCATCTGGATAAAGACGGCAAAATCCGCATGGATTGCTCTTCTGCTTCTGCCATGGCGGGTCTGATTGCATTGAAGGACCGTTTTGATCTGGCCTTTGGTAATGATGCCGATTTTGATCGTCACGGCATCGTCTGCCGGGGCAGCGGGCTGATGAACCCGAACCACTATCTGGCGGTGGCGATTGATTATCTGTACCGCCATCGCAGCCAGTGGCATAAGCAGATGAAAATTGGAAAAACGCTGGTATCCAGTGCAATGATTGATCGGGTGGCTGCAGATCTTGGCCGGGAACTTGCTGAAATGCCGGTAGGTTTTAAATGGTTTGTGCCTTACCTGCTCGAGGGCAGTATGGGCTTCGCCGGCGAAGAAAGCGCCGGTGGCATCTTTTTACGCCGCGATGGCAGTACCTGGGCCACAGATAAAGACGGCATTATCATGTGTTTACTGGCAGCGGAGATATTGGCAGTAACCGGCAAAGATCCCGCCGAGCACTATGATCTGCTGGCACTGAAATTTGGCCAACCCAGCTATAAACGCCTGGATGTCAGCGCGTCAGCCAGTCAGAAAATCAAATTGAACAAAATGACCGCTGAGGTGATCACCTCCACGACACTGGCTGGAGAGGCGATTTCTCAGGTACTGACCCGGGCGCCCGGTAATGACGCTGCTATAGGCGGGCTGAAGGTGAGTACAGAAAGTGGCTGGTTTGCGGCAAGACCCTCTGGCACCGAAGCGGTATATAAGATCTACGCCGAGAGTTTTAAGGATGAGAAGCACCTTAAACTGTTATTAAATGAAGCGCAGGATCTTATCGCCGGTGTTTTCAACAGCTAAGTTGAAAACACGATGCTAAAATAATGTTTATAAAATGTAAATTTACAACAAAAAATGGCCGGCATTTCGATACCGGCCTTTTTTTTAACCAAAAAATAACATTTAAGTCATTTTATTTCGCCGCAAAAGAGGTAGACTTTAACTATTGATGTAATTTTATTACAGAATCATAGGCAGTGCAGATCCATCGTTTTATTTGTACTGACACCCCGAGATTCAGCAGCGGAGACAGACCGATGAAAAAGGCGAAACAAACAAACAAAGTGGTATCGACGAATAAGGCCATGAACGGGCTCAGTAAAGACGATATCAAACAGGCGGTGGTCCGGCACCTGCATTGCACGCTGGGCACCGATGAGAACAAAGCTAATGAGCATGCCTGGTGGAAAGCGGCCTGTGCCGCAGTGCAGGAACAAGTACTGGAAAGACTGCGAAGTACCCAAAAAGCGCACTATATGAATGACACCCGGGCGGTACATTATTTTTCAGCTGAGTTTCTGATGGGCCGTCTGATGTCGAATAATCTGCATAATCTGGGATTATATGAGAAAACCCATCAGGCCATGCGCGAACTGGGTGTGGATCTGACCGATGTGATGGAGCAGGAGCCGGATATGGCTCTGGGTAACGGTGGTCTGGGACGATTGGCGGCTTGTTTTATCGATTCTCTGGCGACCCTCGATCTGCCGGCCATTGGTTACGGCCTGCATTATGAACACGGCCTGTTCCGACAGGAAATTCGTAGTGGGGTGCAGATTGAACGTCCCGACAGCTGGCGGGATTACGGAAATCCCTGGGAAATCTGTCGGCCAGAGTCGATTCAGGAGATCCCTTTGTATGGCTATGTAGAGACAAAGTATGGCGATAAAGGCCAGATTCATAAGGAATGGCACCCCGGCTCAATTGTTAAGGGCGTGCCCTGGGACATTCCTGTGGTGGGTTATGGCGGTAAGACCGTTAACGTGTTGCGGCTTTGGGAGAGTCAGGCTTCGGATTACTTTAACTGGGATGTGTTTAATGCCGGCGGATATGTGGATGCACAGCGCGAGAATGTGCAGGCAGAGACCATATCCAAAGTTCTCTATCCCAATGACGAAACCGAAGCAGGAAAGGAACTGCGCCTGATCCAGCAATACTTCTTCTGTGCCTGCTCACTGAAGGACATTATCCGCCGTTACAAACGGGCCCATGGTGATGACTGGAGCCGATTCTCCGACCAGGTGGTGATCCAGCTCAATGATACCCATCCGGCCATCGCGATTCCTGAACTGATGCGTATTCTGGTAGACAGAGCCGAAATGGATTGGGATTCGGCCTGGAAGATCAGCAGCAAAACCTTCGCCTACACTAACCATACCTTGTTGCCAGAAGCACTGGAAAAATGGCCGGCACGCATGCTGGAGAAAATCCTGCCCCGCCATCTGGAGATCATTTACGAGATCAATCACAGATTTATGCGCGAGGTGGAGAAGAAATGGCCCGGTGATGACGCCATGAAACGCAAACTGTCGATTATTGAAGAGAGCAGCGAGAAGATGATCCGTATGGGTAATCTGTCGGTGATTGGCTCTTTTGCGGTCAACGGCGTGGCGGAGATCCATTCACGATTGGTAAAAGAGAACTTGTTTCCCGAATTTGAACAATTATGGCCCGGCAAACTTACCAATGTCACCAATGGAATTACTCCCAGACGATGGCTTAAGGCCTGTAATCCGCCCTTATCAAACCTGATCAGCAGCCGCATCGGGGATCAGTGGCCGACGGATCTGGACAAACTGCAGGGGCTGGCGAACTTCGCTGATGACAAGGAATTCCAGCAGCAATTTATGCAAATCAAGCATGATAACAAAGTCAGGCTGGCAGCAGAGGTCAAGACTCTGACCGGTGTCGAGCTTGACCCGAATATGATTTTTGATATTCAGATCAAACGCCTGCATGAATATAAACGTCAGCATCTGAATTTATTGCATATCCTGGCGCTGTATCGTCGGTTACTGGAAAATCCGGACTATGACATGCACCCCAGAGCCTTCCTGTTTGGTGCCAAGGCGGCACCGGGCTATAAACTGGCCAAGGATATTATCTATGCCATCAACAAGGTGGCGGATAAGATCAATAATGACGTACGGGTAAACCACAAGCTTAAAGTGGTATTTTTGCCCAACTATCGGGTCAGCCTGGCGGAGAAGATGATTCCGGCGGCGGATATATCTGAACAGATATCAACCGCGGGTAAAGAAGCCTCCGGAACCGGCAATATGAAACTGGCGCTCAATGGTGCACTGACAGTAGGTACCCTGGATGGGGCGAATATTGAGATTGCCGAGGAAGTCGGGGATGAAAATATCTTTATTTTTGGTCTCACGGTAGAACAGGTGCAAAAAATCCGCAAAGCCGGTTATAACCCCTATGATATCTACGATAACAGCCGTGAAATCAAAGCGGTTCTGGACTGGCTGGAGACAGATTACTTCACCCCCGGCAAACCCGGTGAACTGGCTTCTGTCAAGCAAAGTTTACTCGATGGCGGTGACCCCTATCTGGTGTTGGCAGACTTTGATGCCTACTCAGAAGCCCAGCAAAAAGCAGACAAAGCCTACCGCGACAAGTCAGGCTGGGCGCGCAAAGCCATCATTAATACTGCCCGTATGGGTAAGTTTACCTCTGACAGATCTATACGTGAGTATGTAGACAGAATTTGGCGCTTAACGCCTTGTCATGTAGAGTGAGTTAAATATTGTATTTTTGACAGCTTTACAGTTGTTTAAATAGAAAAAGCTCAAAAATACCTTTTTGGGCTTTTTTTATGCTGGATTAAAGGGATAGAATTCAGTTATATATCAGAGGTGTTGCAGTACTCAATGAGTCTTTATAACCAGTCACTGGCAGCCATTCCGAACAGGTATGCGTTTCTGGATCGTATCGAGCATGCGATTCAGGCGGATCAGTGCCTGTCGTTGTTGCTGGTTGATGTGGTGCGCTTCTCGGATGTCAGCAGCAGTTTTGGTTACCGCATTGGTGACATTATTCTGGCTGAGGTGGCCAAACGTATCGAGTTGTTGTTTGGCGATCGCTGTCTGCTTGGGCGGATCAGTGGTGATATCTTTGGCTTAATGTTACCCGGCACTCACTCGGAATCTCAGTTACATGGCTTTTACAGCCACCTTATAGAACATTTCAAAACCCCCATCAGTTTCGAAGACAATGCCTTTGTGGCAGATTTTAATGTTGGCGCGGTGTCTAACTTGCCCACCAATACGGATATCAGCCGGGTATTTTCGGCGGCCGAAGCGGCGCTGAAACAAGCCAAGCAGAACAAGTATGATAACTTTCATGTTATTAACCTGGCAGAAAAAGCTGAAACAGGGCGCTCCCTTGCTCTTAAAGCGGATCTTAAGCGGGCCTTTGCCAATGATGAGCTGGAACTGTACTTTCAGCCCAAGGTAGATCTGAATACCCTGAAAATCGTCGGCGCCGAATGCCTGTTGCGCTGGAACCATCCGCTGGACGGTATCATCGTACCGGGTTCATTTATTGAAGCGGCCGAGTCCTATAATATGATGAATGAAGTAGGCTACTGGGTGCTGGAGAGGGCGTTTCAGACTGCCTTTGAATTACAAAGCAGGGGGCTGGATCTGCAGGTGTCCGTCAATATCTCACCCACCCAGCTTTATGACTCCAGATTTGTAAGTAAGGTCAGGCAACTGGCACAGGCCTATCAGGTTGACCTGGGGCAGATTGAACTGGAACTGACTGAGGATGTGGCGTTGTCTAATTCTCTGTTGGTTAAGCGTCAACTGGCCGACATCAAAGCCCTGGGCCTGGATATTGCGGTGGATGATTTCGGTAAGGGTTATTCGAATCTGGCCTATATCCGTGATATCCGGCTCGATACCATCAAAATAGACAAGACCTTTGTGATGGAGCTGGAAAACAATCCGGTCAATAAAGCCATTATTCAGGCCTCGCAGTTAATCGCCGAATCTATCAATTGTCAGGTCATTGCCGAGGGTATCGAAACCGTTGAGCAGTTGCACCTGCTAAGAGAAATGGGCATATTGCGGGGGCAGGGCTTTCTGTTTGCCAGGGCAGTGCCCTTTAATGACCTGATTGAACTCACCCAGACCGATTTGATGGTTGGCACCTCACTGGCCTACCAGGACCGGGTTGGCTGACACAACTGCAGTTATTTCTGCTAAACTTGCACGCCTTGTCGAACCCTCACAATGATCATCCATGAGCAAACAGCAATTGATTGACCAAGGTCAGTTTTTACACCTTAGCCGCACACAGCCCAAACTTTTCTCCCAGCCTCAGACTTTTGAACTGAAAAACGGCACTCAGGTTGTCATTAGTGCCCCCGGTATTATCAGTTTTACGCCGCCACAGCCAAAGGGTAAAGATATCGTACTTTCCTGCGGTGTGCATGGTAACGAAACCGCGCCCATAGAAATTTGTGATGATTTGGTGGTGGCACTGCTGACCGGAAAACTCAGCGCCAGCCATCGCGTGCTTTTCCTGTTTGGCAATCTGCCGGCTATGGACATTGGTGAGCGTTTTGTCGAAGAGAATATGAACCGGCTTTTCAGCGGTGCGCATTCGAAAGGGCCGGGGCTGGTTAATGATGAGCGCAAACGGGCCAAAGCGCTGGAAGATGCCATCCGGCACTTCTATGCCGAAGGTGACGAGCTGGAGCAGAATTACCGTTGCCATTATGATTTACACACCGCAATCCGCGCATCCAAAAATGAAAAATTTGCGGTTTACCCATACCGACATGGTAAACCCTGGAAAACCGGTCAGCTGTGCTTTTTGCTTGCCTGTGGAGTAAATACCATTTTGTTGTCAAACAGTCCGACGACGACCTTCAGTTATTTTTCCTCCAATGAGTTTGATGCCGATGCCTTTACCGTCGAGTTAGGTAAAGTCAGGCCCTTCGGTGAAAATGATATGAGCCGTTTTCTGCAGGTCAGAGAGACCCTCACAGCGCTGATTGCTGAGCCCGAATTAACCCTGCCCGAATACAACGAGGCGGACTTTCATATTTTTACGATCAATCAGGTAATCAATCGCACAAAAGAAGATTTTCGCCTTAATTTTGACGATGATACCCCTAATTTCACTGATTTTCCCGTTGGTTATGTATTGGCTGAAGAGCCCGGGGCAGTCTACAAAGTGGAGCAGCAAGGGGAGGCCATTGTATTTCCCAATGCCAAAGTGGCGCTGGGACAACGGGCGCTGTTAACGGTGGTGCCAACCCTAATCAGTGCCGGGTAAGGCCAGTCAGGGCTGAACGGATAAGGACGCCTGTCGAAGACGCTCAACCAGGCTGCTGTCGGTACTAAGACTGGCAGCCAGCCAGGTGGGTTTGGCCAGTTCGGGGATCATCCAGGCCATAGTCACATGGGCCTGGTTAAGGCCGAACTGTGCCAGCATGCCCTGCTTGGCATCGGGGTCTTCGATAATAAAATCCACTTTGCCCTTAAGTAACAACTCCCAGGAGGCAGTAATATCGGATGTAATCAGTAAAGACTTTCCCTCTTCAAAGCCCTTTTTACGCAGAAACTCAACCGCAACATCTTCTCGCTGTACTGCGGTGACGAAGTTTTTTGCATTTTCAAGGGAGCTGATAGTAGCCTCATTGTTTGATGCCAACCTCAGCAAACCCAGCCGATATTCACCGATTTTTCCAATCCATTGAAATTGTTGCTCCCGCTCGGGTGTGCGGGCCATCGCATAAATCAGGGTGTTGGGCTGTTTGCTGGCCAGGTTAAATGCTCTGGCCCAGGGATAGATATGAAATTCTCCTTCAACCCCGGCACGGGCCAGAATATTACGGACTCTTTGGGTGACGGTACCGGTGACCTTGTTATCTGTCAGAGTCTGCGCAGGTGGTGAGAGTTCAGTGACAATCTGCAGCACGGGCTGTGCGCTCAGGGCAGTAAAGGGCACCAGCAGACCTAGGATAAAAGCAGTACGCAGGGCATTCATGTCCGGTAACAATCTGACCTCTTTAACGGCTGGTATAACAACAAAGATTAGAATAAATTATTAAGCACCACAGAGCCAGCTAGAAAAACTTATGTTTATATTACACCAGCAACTGCAAAAGGATTGCTTTGTTGTGACTGAATTACCCTTATCTCTGGTGCTCTTGATGAATGACAGTCAGTATCCCTGGACTATTCTGGTACCCAGAGCAGAGCAGGCGAAGGAAGTTATTGATCTCAGTACTGAGCAGCAGCAACAACTGTGGTGTGAATCTGCCTGGTTAAGCCGGGCGCTGCAGCAACAGTACCATCCCGATAAACTCAATATCGCCGCGCTGGGCAATATGGTGCCGCAGTTGCACATTCATCATATCGTCCGCTTTAAACAGGATGCCGCCTGGCCTCAGCCTGTGTGGGGGAAGTTTCCACCAGTGCCTTATACAGAGAGTGAGGCAAACAAACAGATTGACGCCATAAAAACACAACTAGAAAACGTTAAGGAAGTAATATGATCATCAGTACAACTCATACCCTGGACAACAAATCCATTGAAGCCTATTTAGGTGTGGTAGTGGGTGAGGCGGTGATGGGCGCCAACCTGTTCAAAGATATTTTCGCCTCTATCCGCGATATTGTGGGCGGGCGCTCCGGCTCATATGAAGACGAGCTGACCCGGGCCCGCAAAATCGCTTTTGCAGAGCTGGAAAACGAGGCCAGACAAATGGGCGCCAACGCCGTAATTGGTGTGGATATTGACTACGAAGTGGTGGGAAAACAAGGCAGTATGCTGATGGTAAGCATCAGCGGTACAGCGGTGAGATATCGGGACTAAGGCCTAGTGATAGTCATCCTCATGCTGGTGCCGGACAGCGAGAATAGTTACCCATTGCTGATTCTCAATTTCAAACAAAGCCACGTAACCAGCGCTACCGAATGGAAAAATGAGTTCTCTTAAGAAGGGGTTGGCTTTCTCTACCTTCCTGCAAGAAAAAGGAAATTCTTCCAGAAAGGATAAAGCTTGTTCAATGATTCTTAGCGCTCTGTGTGCTGTATCAGGATCCCGCTCTACCAGGAATTTATATAGTCGTTCGATATCCTCTCTGGCTTCCAGGGTGAAGCGAATCTGGTAACTCATTATTTCTGCTCAGATCCTTCAAGGATTGAGTGCAGAGAATGTATCACCTCATCTTTTGAGGCGTATTGCCCAGTGGATTTGGCTTTCTCGCCAGCAGCCAGCCCTCGGGCTATAAATTCCTGATTCATCTTTCGACGCACAATTTGCCGCCGCAAGGACTCTTCCACAAAACTGCTCAGGGATTCCCCTTCAAGAAGCACACTTTCCGCATCATTACGTAGTTCGGTTGTGACCCGAAGTGGTGGAATGGTCGCTGATTTCATAGTAAACACACAATGTATTGCATTTGCAATACATTCTAGGCATGTTAATCCTTATCTGCAACTCCCTGTTCAGAGTTTAAGGCAGACTGCAGCAATTATGTTTCATCAAGCGCTTTTGTAGGTCGGGGAAGCGTTGCAAAACCCATTTTGTGTAATTCATTATCAATCTTGCTCAGGTGGAGTTTTCTTGTTATTAGCTTTATCCGCAGAGGGGGCTGAATCCGGCTCTTTTTTCTTATCAGGCATATGATCTTTTAACGACGGCATTTTCATTTTTGCCGAATGCTTCACCATCATAATATTGCCGATAATAAAAAACAGCGGCAGGGCGATATATAGCGCAACTTCCCAGCTCATAAAGTGTTCTCCGGTTCCTTGCTAAGGGGCGCTCTTGCCGCTCAGGGTTGTTCCAGTTGGATATAGCGGCGAATAATCTTATCAAGATGCTCAAGTATAGTTTCTTTACCGGCAATCTCTGAGCATTCTATCAGCTTTTGCAGGGGCGCTTTTTCCAGCAGCCCGGGCAATGCCTCTGAACTCTGCTTGTGGCTGAGATGCCAGGGCTCCGGCGCAACCGCATTCTGGCCATTGTAGGGCTGGTAAAAGCCAAATTTTGCGGCGTGTTTATCCAGCCATTGTGACAGCCCATAACAGGGGCCGCCGGGTTCGTACTCACTGCTGATCAGCTGAAACGGTTGCTCATAATTATGTACTGCTTTGGCATCAAACACATCAAAGTCAGAACCCCAGTGATGACGGCTGGTACCGGGCAGGGCGGAAAAGCGCAATATGGCGAACAGCTTTTCTGACTCGCCGAGCAACTGTGGGTCCAGTGGCTGGTGCTGCTCATCCAGTATCGGCCGCAGGCCATGCCATTTTTCATTCCAGATACGTAACTGGCGGCTGAAACAGCGAAAACTGCTGACCAGATCCAGGCTGACGCCATCTTCTGCGGCAGCCTCGCGCATGACGCTGAGCGCACCGGCTACCTGCTTAAGCAATTTATGCCCGGGCTCGGCCTCGACCAGGTGATCGTCACGCTGGCCGCTAAGTTGCTCGAAATTTAACATAGCAGATTTTCGAGTATGGCTTCGTAAGTCTTGGCCAACAGGTATAAATCGTCAATTTTCACACACTCATTGACCTTATGAATGGTGGCGTTGACCGGGCCAAGCTCAATGACCTGGGCACCGGTGGGGGCAATAAAACGCCCGTCAGAGGTACCGCCTGCGGTAGAAAGCTGGGTTTTCCTGGCGCAGATCGTCTCTATTGCCGCTGTGGTGGCACTGACCAGCTCGCCACTGTCGGTCAGAAACGGCTGGCCGTTAAAGGTCCAGTCCAGGCTGTATTCGAGCTGATGTTTATCCAGAATGGCTCGGGTACGCTCAATCAGTTGCTGATCTGTGACTTCGGTGGAAAAGCGAAAGTTAAACTGAATCTGCATTTCTCCGGGGATAACATTGCCCGCACCGGTACCGGCACTTAAGTTGGATATCTGAAAACTGGTGGGCGGAAAGAACTCATTACCCTGATCCCAGGTCGTTGAAGCCAGCTCTGCCAATGCCGGCGCTGCCTGATGCACCGGGTTACGGGCAAGGTGGGGGTAGGCCACATGGCCCTGAATGCCTTTTACCTGCAAATGGCCGGTTAAGGAGCCGCGGCGTCCATTTTTAACCACATCGCCTAAAAGCTCAGTGCTGGAAGGCTCACCCACGATACACCAGTCGATTTTTTCATTACGGGCTTCCAGGGTATCGATCACCCTTGTAGTGCCGTTGATAAACAGGCCTTCTTCGTCACTGGTAATTAAAAAAGCAATAGAGCCTTTATGCTGTGGGTGTTTGCTGACAAAGTTATGCACCGCAGATAACATTGCCGCCAGGCTGCCTTTCATATCGGCGGCGCCGCGGCCATACAGATAACCCTCTTTTTCCACCGGTTTAAAGGGCGGCGTATGCCATTTATCCAGTGGCCCGGCCGGTACCACATCGGTATGCCCGGCGAAGCACAGCAGCGGCCCGTTGTGATTACGCCGCGCCCACATATTCAGGGTATCTTCAAAGGGCAGCATTTCGATATCAAAACCTAAGGGTTTTAATATCTGAGCCATCATAGCCTGACAACCGGCATCGTCAGGGGTAACAGAATCTTTGCTGATCAGGGCTTTGGCCAGGGCTAACACATCAGTTTGCATTGAACAGGCTCGCGTACTGATCGGCTTTAAAACCCAGATAAGACTTATCCTGATAGCGCAGCAGCGGGCGTTTAATCATGGCGGGCATTGCGATCAGTAGCTCTAGGGTTTCTTGTTTGTTCTGATTTTCAATGGCGACTTTCTGTGCTTCACCAAGCTGGCGGTAGGTGGTGCCCCGTTTATTCACCAGTGCCTCAATGCCAAGCTCGTCAATGCGTTCAGCCAGCCAGGCTGTGTCGAGGCCGTCAGTTCTGTAATCGTGAAAGGTAAAGGGAATATTATGTTGTTCCAGCCATTTGCGGGCTTTTTTGATGGTGTCGCAATTTTTAATACCGTACAGCGTGGTCATAGTCTAATTTGAGTCAGTTTAACGGGCTGTACAGCTTAGCCGATTTTAAACCTGAGTTCGATATAACCGGGCTATAAGCTATGCACAGGCCGATGTTAAATCCACATCCTTCAGCTTAAAAACAATGTCATACAGGGCTCCTCACCGGCCATCAGGCTGTGGTAATGGCCCTGAATATGTTTCAGGCGTGGTAATACCGGCACCAGCACCAGGCATAAAGGACAGGTGCAGCCAAGGCGGAGTTTACGCAGATCAAACTCCATCAACAGTTGCCCCTGGGTAATCTTATCCCCGGCTTTGATATGGGATTTAAAACCTTCAGACATCATCTTATGGCTGTTGAGCCCAACCTGAATTAACAGCTCCAGCCCCTGACGGCTCTTAAGGCGTATTTGTTCTTTAGTGGAACTGACAGACACCACCGTACCGGAAAATGGCGCCAGCACAGTATGACCCGTGGGTGAGATAGCCACGCCGGCACCGAGCAGCCCGCTTGTTACCAGTGCAGAGGGCACCTGTGCCATGGGCTCAACCTTACCGCTTACAGGCGCCGGTACAGGCAAGGTAACCCTGCAGTCTTCGGCGCGCTGGGCAGAAATGGACAAGGAAAAAGGAGGTGGCAGTGTCATAAGTTTACTGTTTGTAAAGATTGGCCCCAGTATAACCGCAGCTGTGAATAGTTTTCTACATATCCACACTATCTGTGGATAACCTTGTTAAGTACTCTTTATAAGTGCTCTAAGTTCATGTTTAAAATGAAGAATAACCCGGTGTACGGTTTTTCCCCAACAGCTGAAAAGTGATCAAAGTTTGTGTGCATATTGGACAAACTTATCGCTGGTTTTTTGTATAATCCAGCCCGCAACTAAGTCGTGCAGGAGAATAAATGGCTGATCTGGAGTTATATGCAGGGCCCAATGCCTTAAAAGCAATTCGCGAGCAGGGATTAAAACAACAGCTGTTTGACTATGCTTTGGGGGCCTCAGGCGGCCCCAAATGGTTTGTGCTGGCCGGGCTTGACCGGGTGGTGTTTTCTGAGTTTTTCACTAATCGTGAAACGCCATTACAGGCCATAGGCTCCTCTGCCGGAGCCTTTCGTTTTGCCTGTTTTGCCCAGCAGAACCCGCTTGCTGCCTTAAACCGGCTGGCAGAATGTTATTCACAGACGGTGTACTCAGATAAACCCGATGCCCGGGAAATTTCCGACAAGGGCAGGGAACTGCTTAATGTTGTGCTGGGAGAGAATGGCATACATGAAATACTGCACAATCCGGCCATTCAGGCCCATTTTATTGTGGCCCGCTGTCGCGGCGCCACTGCGCTGGAGTCTAAGCCTTTTCAGCTTGGCGGCTTACTCGCCAGTGCCGGTGCTAACCTGATAAAACGTAAACATCTTGGTCGTTTTTATCAGCGCTATATTTTTTCGGCCCCTGATGCGCAGCTAAGTATTACTGACCCACACGGTATGCCTAGCTATAGCGTGGCGCTGTCAGAAGCGAACCTTAAGTCCGCATTGCTGGCCTCAGGGTCGATTCCTGTGGTGCTCGAAGGGGTAAAAAACATCCCCGGTGCACCGCCAGGCATGTACCGTGACGGCGGCATCATAGACTACCATTTTGATTTGCAGTTTGGCCCTAAACCCGGGCTGGTGTTTTATCCACATTTTTATAAAAAGCCGGTGCCCGGTTGGTTTGATAAAAACCTTAAATCCCGCATGCCTGGTGCAAAAAGCTATGCCAACACCCTGATGCTGGTGCCCTCGGATAAGTTTGTATCATCACTGCCTTACGGCAAAATTCCGGACCGAAAAGACTTTGAGACTATGACTCCACAGCAACGCATTCCATATTGGCAAAAGGTGATCAGAGAATCTGACCGCCTTGGCGAGGCCTTTATACAGCTGGCACAAGACCCTGATGTGGCGGAGAAAATAAAGCCGCTGGCATTCTAGTCAATCCACAAACCGTGGTGCGGCTTTATTCCAGAGTCAGGCTTTTTCCAGCGCCTGGCTGATATCGGCAATAATGTCATCAATATGTTCGATACCCACTGATATACGCACCATATCCTCACTGGCACCTGCTTTTTTCAGCTCTTGTGCATTGAGCTGACGGTGAGTGGTGGTAGCCGGATGACAAGCCAGGGATTTTGCATCGCCTATATTGACCAGACGCAGGATCATTTGTAATGCATCAATAAAACGTCCGCCTGCATCACGGCCGCCTTTAATGCCAAAGCTGATGATGCCGGACGCTTTGCCACCTGTGACTTTCTGAGCGATGTCGTGATATGGGCTGTCTGGCAGGGCAGCATAGTTTACCCAGGCAACTTTGTTGTGACCTTGCAAAAAAGCGGCAACTTTCTCCGCATTTTCACAATGGCGTTCCATACGCAGTCCCAGCGTTTCCAGCCCCTGCAGTAATAAAAATGCACTATGGGGTGACAGCGCTGAGCCGGTATTGCGCAAAGGGACCACACGGCAGCGCCCTATGTATGCCGCCGCTCCCAGTGCTTCGGTATAAACGACACCATGATAGGAAGGGTCGGGTTCATTGAGCACAGCGAAACGGCTGGCATTGGCTTTCCAGTCAAAGTTTCCTGAGTCAATGATCATCCCCCCGACCGTGGTGCCGTGCCCGCCGATATATTTGGTTAGTGAATGTACGACAATATCTGCGCCAAGATCGAAAGGGCGGCATAAATAAGGCGTCGCCACGGTATTATCGACGATCAGAGGAATGCCATGGCGATGGGCGATCTCTGAAAGTCTGACAATATCAACTACATTACCCGCAGGGTTGCCAATAGATTCACAGAAAATGGCTTTGGTGTTGTCATCGATTGCGGCTTCAAAACCGGCGTAATCATCATGGGAGATCATCCTTACCTCAATGCCTTGTCTGGGAAAGGTATGGGCAAACAGATTATAAGTGCCGCCGTATAACTGGCTGGTGCTAAGAATATTATCACCGGCACTGGCAATGGCCTGAATCGAATAGGTAATGGCGGCCATGCCAGAGGCGACTGCCAACCCGCCGATACCCCCTTCCATCTGCGCTAAACGCTGCTCAAGAACCGCAGTAGTGGGGTTCATAATGCGAGTGTAGATGTTGCCCTGTACCTTAAGGTCAAACAGGTCTGCACCGTGCTGAGTGTCATCAAATGTGTAAGAAGTGGTCTGATAAATGGGAACCGCGGCTGACTTAGTGGTCGGCTCAGATTCATAGCCGTGGTGAAGCGCCAGTGACTCAAGTTTCATAATTGGACTCTCCTGTTATATCCCGTTATTTATCAAAGGATTGTGCCTGAGCGAAAGCTGATTTGGTATGCCGGGCTTAGAACTCTAATAACATTCTTATATCGCTCGGATCGTCAATAGTAAAAAGTACTGGCAGAAACCGGCCAGTTAAGTGAAGCGTTTGTGCAACTGGCGTATAGGATTAAGCCTTTGGCTTTTTAATCAGCAGGAAAATTGCTCGGCTGAGCAATCTGATCTCAGGCCTGATTGGGCTTTCAGATCGCTATTTCCCTGGTTTACAAGGACGAAAAACAATGCGACAGATAACAACAGCAATATTTGGCCTGGTATGGATTGCAGGGTGCACTAATACTCCAGCACCTTCGTCAGCTTCTCCTTCGGCCAGTTCGATTGCGGCTGAGCCGGGACAAATAGATGAAAAGTGGCAGGAGCTTGAACGTTTTCCGCCCCGTTACCCGATTAAAAGAGCGATTCAGGGCAAAGAAGGCTGTCGTCAAACGCTGGAAGTGGTCCGGGTTACCAAAAGGAATTATCAGTCAGCCAATAAAGGTACAGACCCGATTTGAGTTTTGTCTGGAAAGTGAGCCCGGGCAATGCAGCATGGCCAATCTGAAAAACAAAAAGCAGTGCAGTGGAGAGGATATTGTTGCCTCTGTCGGCCAGAAAGTACCCGGCTTACCGTCTGAAGAAAGCTGAATGTGCCTGCTGTTATCAATGGCTTTTGTGATCCTTTAACAAAAACATGCATCGGCGTTATATTGTCTTCAGTACAGACCAAAAATGGAGAACCTGATGCCAGAAGTATGGAACGAAAAAGACGAAAGACAGTACCAGCATATCAAAAAAAGTGAGATCGAACGCGGTGCCAGCAAGGACAAGGCCGAGCGTGTTGCTGCCAGAACCGTTAACCAACAGCGGCGTGAAGAGGGCCGAACGCCCAACAAAACGTCTCAGGGTACGGGTAATCCCAACAAAGAGTATGAACAGAGAACCCGTCGGGAGCTTTACAACCTCGCCAGAGAACGAAATATTAAGGATCGCAGTAAGATGAATAAGGAACAGCTGACTCAGGCTTTAAGGAACAAACAATGACCCTGCGAGTTCGGGAGCAAATCCGGAGCAGGACAGGCACATCGGCTGGTCTTAGGCATTCTGAGTAACGACCCGGAACTGAACTGCTGAGATTAGTTGCTCTGTAAAGTGTTAAAGAAACGATCAGTCTGAGTGGTAGTTTTGTGCAGATAGCAATCGGGAATCAGGGGAGTGGTGCGTCCGAGTAGACTCGAACTACCGACCTCTGCCATGTCAAGGCAGCGCTCTAACCAACTGAGCTACGGACGCACAATAAAAGGCCGTTTTCGGTGATTACCGGAAACGGCGCGTATAATAGCCATGGGGCTTATCCGGTGCAAGTGCTTTTTCGCCCCGGCGGCTTAACTGCTGCAATTCTGTTCAGCGGCTGAGTTTCCGCTGGAGCAGGTAGCGGTCCAGTTTTCGGGCGCTGGTTTGCATGGCTTTCTGGCAATGCCCCAGTGCGTTGCGAATTTTCGGGAATTCCATACTCAGTAATACCAGACCGCTGAGTAAAAATAAGATGGAACCGGGCAGGATGGCAAAAACAACGCCCACCAGAGTGAAGAGCGCGCCTACGGTGATGCGCAGTGTTCTTAACATTATCAATCTCCCGAACCTGGTGAAGAGCGCGCCTACGGTGATGCGCAGTGTTCTTAACATTATCAATCTCCCGAACCTGTTTCAGGTTAAACCTTAGCCAAAGCCTGATCCATATGCACCCTCATAACTGTTACAACTGATGTCAAAACAGACTAAAAAGCACCGCAGAACCCAGCACTGAAATCATGCGTAATCAACTCCTTATGATATAATGCCGCCCACTTTGAATAACATAAAGTTGCCGATGTTACCCCGAGTCGACGCCCTGTCATCAGTTGAAAAAAACTATCTGGACTATCTGAAGGCACTGCCAGCGGCAGGCTTTAGTGGTGATATTGAAACCAGTTATGCCAGCCGGCTGGCCGTGGCAACGGATAACTCGGTGTATCAGAAACTGCCACAGGCGGTGGTATTTCCCCGCAGTGTCGAGGATCTGCAGTGTATTGGCCAGTTGGCTGAGTTGCATGGGGATGTGCGCTTTTCGGCCCGCGGCGGCGGTACCGGTACCAATGGTCAGTCTCTGACCTCCGGGATTGTGGTGGATCTGTCGCGGTATATGAACCGCATTCTGGATTTTAATGCCGAACAGGGCTGGGTAAAGGTTGAGGCCGGCGTGGTCAAAGACCAGTTAAATGACTTTCTGCGCCCGCACGGGTTCTTTTTTGCACCGGATCTTTCCACCAGTAACCGCGCCACCATTGGCGGTATGATCAATACCGATGCCTCAGGGCAGGGCTCACTGGTGTACGGTAAAACCAGTGATCATGTGCTCTCCCTCCGATCTGTGCTGGCTGATGGCAGCCTGCTGGACACTCACCCCATACCCATTGAACAGGCCAGAGAACAGGCTAATCAGAACACGCCTGTTGGCAAAGTGGTTAAACAGGTACTACAGAGCTGTGAGCAAAAACGTGAGCAGATCCTGGCTAAATTCCCGCGTCTGAACCGTTTTCTGACTGGCTACGATCTTGAGCATGTGTTTGATGAGTCGATGCAGCACTTTGACCTTAGCCGCGTTATCACAGGCTCTGAAGGTTCGCTGGCCTTTGTGGCAGAGGCTAAACTCAATGTAACACCTATTGCCAGGTACAAGACCCTGGTAAACGTAAAATATGACTCCTTTGAATCGGCCCTGCGCCATGCACCAGAAATGGTAGCCGCACAGGCCACGTCGGTTGAAACCGTCGATAGTAAAGTCCTTAATCTTGCCAGAGAGGATATTATCTGGCATTCGGTCAGCGAACTGATCGAGGATGTGCCGAATAAGACACTGCTGGGCCTGAATATGGTGGAGTACAACAGCGAAGATGCTGATGATATGGACGCCAAGGTGGAAAACCTGTGTGCCCGTCTGGATCACTGTATTGAAGACGGCGGGGCCGGGGTGATTGGCTATCAGCTTACCGATGACGTTTCCCATATTAATAAAATCTATGCCATGCGAAAAAAGGCCGTGGGCCTGTTGGGTAAAACCAAAGGTGAACAAAAGCCGGTGGCCTTTGCCGAGGATACCGCGGTGCCACCGGAGAAGCTGGCAGATTTTATTATGGAGTTCCGCGCACTGCTTGACAGCAAGGGCCTTAATTACGGCATGTTCGGCCATGTGGATGCCGGCGTGTTGCATGTGCGCCCGGCACTGGATCTCTGTGACCCACAGCAGGAAAACCTGATGCAGGAAATTTCCGATCAGGTGGTGGCCCTGGTGGCCAAATATGGCGGCCTGATGTGGGGTGAGCACGGCAAGGGTTATCGCAGTGAATACGGCCCGGCGTTTTTTGGTGAAGAATTATTTACTGAGCTGCGGCACATTAAAGGCGCCTTTGATCCCTTAAATAAAATGAACCCGGGTAAAATCTGCACGCCTTTTGGCTCTGAAGAATCTCTGGTCAGGGTAGGGGATACCAAGCGTGGCAGCTATGACAGACAAATCCCGGTTGCAGTGCGCGAGGCGTTTGAACCGGCCATGAGTTGTAACGGTAATGGTCTGTGTTTTAATTATGACACCACCTCACCCATGTGTCCGTCGAGTAAGATCACCCGCGACCGGCGCCATAGCCCAAAAGGCCGGGCCGGTCTGATGCGCGAATGGCTGCGCTTGTTGTCGAATCAGGGCAGTGATATCAATCAGTTGGAGCAATCGCAGGTAACGCCATCTTTATGGAAGCGTCTGCGAAACAGTGGTGATAAATCGCAAAATGACGACTTCTCTCATCAGGTGATGGAGGCCATGGACGGCTGTCTGGCCTGTAAAGCCTGTGCCAGTCAGTGCCCGGTGAATGTCGATGTGCCGGGGTTTCGTGCCCGCTTTTTAAGTCTGTATTACAGTCGTTATGCCAGACCCATGAAAGATTATCTGGTGGCTAATATCGAAAAGATGGCGCCGCTGCTGGCGAGAATGCCTGCACTGGTAAATGGCATTATGGGCCTTAAACCGGTCAAAGGGCTGCTTAAAACCCGTATCGGCTATGTGGATGCACCGGTGTTATCCACACCAGTGCTGACCCGACGTATTCCTGCCGCCACAAAATTTGATCTGCCAGCCCTGCAGCGTTTAAGTGAGGATGAGCGTCAGCACTATGTGCTGATTGTGCAGGATCCTTTTACCAGTTTTTATGAAGCCGAAGTGGTGGCCGATTTGGTTAAACTGGCGGAGAAACTGGGGCTGAAACCTGTGGTCTTGCCCTTTAAACCTAATGGTAAGCCGCAGCATGTTAAGGGGTTTTTGAAGGAGTTTGCCGCCACTGCGAGAAGTTCTGCGGAATTCCTCAACCAGGTAAATCAGCTTGGCATTCCCCTGGTGGGCATCGATCCCTCCCTGGTGCTCTGTTACCGTGATGAATACAGCAAGGTTCTTGGCAAAGAGCGGGGCGATTTTGAGGTATTGCTGGTGCATGAATGGTTGCAGCGTCTTGAGCTTCCCAAAGTGAAACAAAAGGCAGAGACTGACTACGCACTGTTTGCCCATTGCACAGAGAAAACGGCGCTGCCCGGTGCAGAGAAACAATGGCAACAACTGTTTGCCAGTGCTGGAATAAAGCTGACTCCGGTGTCGGTGGGCTGTTGTGGTATGGCCGGTACTTATGGCCATGAAACAGCGCATCTCGAACATTCTGTGGGTATTTTTAATCTGAGCTGGCAGCAGGCGATAAATGAATATCAGCCGCACCAGGTGCTGGCTACAGGCTATTCATGCCGTAGCCAAACCGCTAGAATAGAGGGCTTTAAACCTAAGCATCCGCTACAGGCCCTGCTAGCAGTAATTGAGGAATAATAATAATGACACAACAACAACAGGCAATGAGCGAACAGGACGTTTCCGAGTGGGTTAAACAACAGTTGCAGAAGTGCACTAAGTTTCTGGCGGAAAAAGGCATCATCGTCGCCAGTGTCAAAATGGAAGACAGCCGTTATCTGGTGCCCTGGGTTACCGCCTGGAAAGTGCAGAGTACCGATGGCAAATATTACTGGGCGGTGGCCGGAGATCTGCCTACTGATGTGTTGCCGCTGTCAGCGGCCAAAGACGCCAGAGCCGCATTGCGCCATCTGGCTCTGGGCTGGCAGATGAAATCAGAAAATATCCGTCACGCCTCGGCCGATGATAAAACTCAGCAGGAGTTTGCCGATTTGCTGGATAATAAATCACAGCTTTTGTACCAGATGACAGAGCAGGATCAGGTCTGGGCGAAAAGTCAGTAGTCTCTGAACACAAAAAAGGGGCCAGTCTGGCCCCTGTAATAATAATAAAAAACATGAAAATCCGTTCAGTGGGTTAATTCCACCTTCGGCAAACTGAATGCTTCGATATTGCAAACCATTCTCTGGCGGGGAATCCCCGCATCCATATAAACGGCACCGACCGGATGAAATCCTCTTTTTTGATAATCATTCACGCCTTCCAGCTCACACTGTATGCTGACACTTTCTAGTCCCTGCGCTCTGGCTATCGACAGCAATGCAGAAAATAACTGCTGATACACTTCCGGCTTGCGACAACCATTGATAACGGCTATCCGACCAATCTCTCCGGCAGGAGTGATGCGCCCTGTGGCGATTTCTTCCCCCTGCTCATCGCAGATCAATACGTGGCAGGCGTTGTGATCCTGCTGGTCAAACTCCACGTCCTTGGGGATACGCCATTCACAGACAAACACTTTTTCTCTGAGTTTAGTGAGCTCTTTTCTGGCACTCATCCAGTCGACATTTTTGGTAGTTAAAGACATCGAACTGGCCTCCGGTATTCACACGGCGCTTAATTGCCCCGATCTTTGAGTGTAAGATCTGATTAAAAAATAATCAAATGGCCAGTTGCCGCTGGCCGGCTCTGATCTTGCGGGTGTCAGGTTCTGTCTTCTGGTTTAGCCAGTAAGTATGGTATTCCCCCATACCCTTAATCAGAATTCTGCCCCTGTGACTGAAGTCAAAGTGATGGCGTACCAGCCTGTAGGTGTATTCGGAGACCTGAATGCGATTGCTGACGCCCTGGCTTTCCATTCGTGATGCCAGGTTGACGCTGTCACCCCACAGGTCATAGCTGAACTTGTTGGTGCCTATTACCCCAGCCACCACTTCACCGGTATTGATGCCGATGCGCAGACCATTGGGGATGTTGTACAGATCGCTGACTCTGTCAAAACAATCCAGAATATCCAGTGCACAGCGGCAGGTGCGAAGTGCATGGTCGGGTCTGTAATCAGGAACGCCGCAAACGGCCATATACTCATCGCCATTGGTTTTAATTTTTTCCAGACCGTGGGTTTTCAGTAAGGTATCGAATTCACCGTATAATTCACTCAAAAAAGCGACCAGCTGTTCCGGTGAGCGGCTGTTAGTAATATCGGTAAAATGGCTGATATCGGCAAACAGTATGGTGGCGCTGCTGTGGTAATCAGCCAGAGTCTTGGGGCTACTCTTGAGGCGTTCAGCAATGGATTCGGGCAGAATATTTAAAAGCAGCTTATGTGAACGGCTTTGCTCCTTGTAAAGCTTACTCCAGCTGCTGATATGGTCACGGCGGATAAAATAGGCGCAGAGCAGGGAGGCCAGGGCAAAGCTGATATGAGTGACCTGTCTCACCGCCTGTTGATATTCTCCCTGATAGGTGATGCCAAGATGATTAATCTCCTGATAGGCCAGCACCACAAACAACAGCACAAAGATGCTGACACTAAGCCAGATAAGACGGTTTTCATCGGCCTTATACAGAAAAGGGCTGATGACACAGCCCTGAATCAGAAACAAATGAGTGGCACTGTAGTGGCCGAGATACAGGCTTGAAAGGGTAATAAAGCTGGTAAAACAGAGGATAAGAATGCGCCGGGCGAGTGCGGGATTGCCCAGATGGCTTGCCAGGGGCACCAGCGGGCAGATAAGACAGTGAATGAGCAGTAATATCGCCTGCAGATCACCGCCTTGTGACCAGTACATCAGATGCAGGGGCAAATGCATCAGTAAAACGATCAACACCAGCAGTGCCAGCAGGTTGGTCAGTCTGGCCGGGCTCACATCCTGCCGCCAGTTTTTATCTATGCCGGCCCAAATCCACGCTCTTATTAAATGAATAGTCATGCCAGGTCCCTCTGCCAATAAAAAAGCCCGGCTAAACCGGGCTTGTAAGTATAGTTCAGGCTTGCCAGAGCTAGCTAAATAATTTATCTACCAGCGCCTCGGCTTTACCCACATACCCGGCCGGTGTCAGCGCTTTAAGTTCGGTTTTTGCGGCTTGCGGTAATTCCAGCGTCTCAATAAATTCTGCCAGCTTTTGCTGATTGATGCGTTTACCACGGGTCAGCTCTTTAAGTTTTTCATAGGGTTTTTCAATGCCGTAGCGGCGCATTACTGTCTGTACCGGCTCGGCCAGCAGTTCCCAGTTGGTATCCAGTTCGGCGGCTAAACTGGCCTCGTTGACTTCGAGCTTGCTGATACCCTTTAAACTGGCCTGATAGGCAATCAGCGAGTAACCCACGGCCACACCCAGGTTACGTAGTACGGTGGAGTCGGTCAGATCCCGCTGCCAGCGCGAGATGGGTAATTTGGCCGCCAGATGATCAAAAATGGCATTGGCCAGCCCAAGGTTCCCTTCTGAGTTTTCAAAATCTATGGGGTTAACCTTATGCGGCATGGTGGATGAACCAATTTCCCCGGCCACGGTTTTTTGCTTAAAGTGCCCCAAAGCGATATAAGCCCAGATATCACGGTCAAAATCCATAAGGATGGTATTGAAGCGGGCGATGGCATCAAACATCTCGGCGATATAATCGTGGGGTTCAATTTGTGTGGTATAGGCATTCCACTGAACCCCGAGGCTGGTCACAAACTGCTCGGAGATGTGCTCCCAATCAAGCTGTGGATAGGCTGACAAATGGGCATTATAGTTACCTACTGCACCATTGAGTTTACCTAATAATTCTACCTGAGTTAACTGGTCACGCTGGCGCTTCAGTCTGACCATCACATTGGCCATTTCTTTGCCCATGGTGGTCGGGGAGGCCGGCTGGCCGTGGGTGCGGGCCATCATGGCGATGGACTTATACTCTTTGGCCATGCGCCCAAGCTCGCCGATGAGCTTGTCAAAGTAAGGCAGAATCACCTCATCACGGGCTGTTTTGAGCATCAGTGCGTGAGAAAGGTTATTGATATCTTCTGAGGTACAGGCGAAGTGAATAAACTCGGTGACATTATTCAGTTCGGTACTGCCTGCCACTTTTTCTTTGAGGAAGTATTCAACGGCTTTGACGTCGTGATTGGTGGTGCGCTCAATGTCCTTGATCCGCTGTGCATCCGCCTCAGAAAAATCCTCAACTATCTTATCCAGCAATGTATTTGCTTCAGCACTGAATGCCGGCACTTCATGAATGCCCTCAATCCCGGCCAGTTTTTGCAGCCAGCGCACTTCAACCTGTACCCGGAATTTGATCAGTCCGAATTCGCTGAAGATAGATCGAAGTTCAAGGGTTTTGCTGCCATAGCGTCCGTCGACCGGTGACACAGCAGTTAATGATGAGAGTTCCATGGGTTAGGCTCCTGAAGCGTTAAGTCGTTGAAGTGCCTGTTCGGCACAGCTAAGTATGCTTTTACGGGAAAATAATATCTGTCGGCGTTTACCACCCAACTGACGCCACAACACGGCGGCTCGGACACCGGCCAGCAGGCTGGCTCTGACCCGGTGCTGAATACTGTTTTGTTTGAGTAAGTCAGGTTCGCCAGCTACCTGTATTTTCGGGCCAATGGGGCTGATCACATCAGAGTATATTCTGGCCAGATTGGCCAGCGACGGCTCATCCATCAGGTCATACAGACTTTGCTGACGTTTGATATGTGAGATGCGCTCACCCAGTTCATTTAAGCTTTTGCGGTTGCGGCTTAGCTTGCGCTCTAACCCCAGAATGCTGGCAATATAGCGGGTAATTTCGGCATCCTTAGCGGCCGGTTTATTACTCAGCTGAGCTTCCAGAGTCGTGAAACCCAGAACCAGGCCCGGCAGATCACCAAATACATCTTCAATCTGTTCAGGATCAGTAATCAGCAGGCTGTTAATGCTGGCTTTAAAGGCTTGTTCATCAGCTTTACCCTGTCTGGCAAATTGTTTTACCAGGCTGGCGGCCTGACAGACCCCGGCCAGAGCCAGTGCTTTATCGAATTCAGTATTATTCATTATGTCGTCAAATTAGCGGATGGTGTTTTCGATGATGCCGCCACCGAGGCAGATGTCATCCTGATAAAATACGGCGGACTGACCTGGTGTGACCGCCTTTTGTGGCTGGTCAAAATGAACCTCAAGCTGGTCGTCTTCTGTTGGCGTCCCTTTTTTTATCGGCGTAACAGTGCAGGGGATATCCTGCTGCCGATAACGTGTTTTCACGGTGCAGCGCATAGCCTGGCTTGGCCCCTTGCCGTCAGTCCACTCAAGCTGCTTGGCCATAAGACCTTTTGAATACAGCCTTGGGTGATCATCACCCTGACCGACGATCAGCACATTACGCCCAACATCTTTGTCCACCACATACCAGGGCTGATCGCCATGATCTTTAAGACCACCAATGTGCAAGCCCTTGCGCTGTCCTAATGTGTGATACATCAGGCCGTCGTGCTCACCGATGACTTCGCCTTCGGCGGTTTCAATCAGCCCGGGCTGAGCGGGCAGGTAGCGGCTGAGAAAGTCTTTAAATTTGCGCTCACCAATAAAGCAGATACCCGTGCTGTCTTTCTTGTCGTGGGTGATCAGATCCTGCTCGGCGGCGATTTCCCGTACCCGCGGTTTCTCCAGCTCACCAACGGGAAACAGTGTTTGCGCCAGTTGCTGTTCTTTTAAGGTATACAGGAAATAGCTTTGATCTTTATTGTCGTCCAGACCACGTCTGAGCTGCCAGTGACCCTGTTGCTGGATGCGACGCACATAGTGGCCGGTGGCGATATAATCGGCGCCGAGATCTTCGGTAGCGAACTCCAGAAAAGCCTTAAATTTGATTTCCTTGTTGCACATAATATCCGGATTCGGGGTGCGACCGGCTTTATACTCGGCAAGAAAATACTCAAATACATGATCCCAGTATTCGGCAGCAAAATTAATGCTGCGTAAGGGGATATCAAGTTTATCGGCGACCGCCTGGGCGTCCTTCAGATCTTCGGCTGCGGCGCAGTATTCGTCATTGTCGTCTTCTTCCCAGTTTTTCATAAACAGGCCTTCCACCTGGTATCCCTGCTGTTTGAGCAGGTAAGCGGAAACAGAGGAGTCTACACCTCCGGACATGCCGACAATGACTTTAATCTGACTGTTATCTGACATAGAAAACGGATTCACCATACAGGCCGAATTAAAAGAGCGCGAATTCTAGCAGAATTGACTGCGTCGCGCATCTGTAATGAGGCCGTTGTGATGGCGATCAGAGTTGCAGGTATTCTCCGCTGGCGATGCCATCCAGGGTCCAGTTGCCAACCCGGTAACGCACCAGGCGCAAAGTCGGAAAACCGATGTGGGCGGTCATTCGCCTGACCTGACGATTTCGCCCTTCGGTAATGGTGATACTGAGCCAGGTGGTGGGAATGGACTTTCTGAATCTGACCGGTGGATTTCTTGGCCACAATGCCGGCTCGGGGATGATGTCTACATGGGCTGGCAGTGTTGGGCCATCCTTTAGTTCAACGCCATCACGAAGCCGTTGCAGGTCAGCCTCCTGTGGTTCGCCTTCTACCTGAACCCAGTAGGTTTTGCTGGTTTTGTTTTTAGGATCGGCGAGTTTGTGCTGAAGTTTACCGTCATTGGTCAGCACCAAAAGCCCTTCGCTGTCTTTATCCAGACGACCGGCGGCGTAGATTCCGGGAATACCGATGTAATCTTTAAGGGTAGGGCGATTTTCCTGATCGGTGAACTGAGTCAGTACGCCAAAGGGTTTATTAAATAACAATACCTGCTTTTTATTCATGGGTGGCTCCCGGGTTGCACCAAAGTATATATCTGATATTCCAAGCAGGACTTGTACTTCACCAAAATGACCATATATGATCTGCCAACACAAATCCTTACGCAAGGTCTTGTAAGATAACTATTGTACGCTTTCGTATTTTGCTGCGGCTTCGCAAAATCAAGGCTTCAATAAATTTGCAGGGAGGGCATAACAACCGCCGTTATGCTGGCCCGGAAACACATAGCGGCCTGAGACGGGCTGCCAGAACCGAGGTATACCATGACGACATCCAAGTCTAAGATTATCTACACCAAGACGGACGAAGCCCCTGCGCTGGCGACCTATTCCTTACTTCCTATTATCCGTTCATTCGCCGCACCGGCCGGCATTGAGGTGGAAACCAGCGATATTTCTCTGGCCGCGCGTATTCTGGCGACCTTCCCTGATTATCTTAATGATGATCAGAAAGTGCCTGATGCACTGTCTATCTTAGGCGAACTGACTCAGGAGCCGGAAACGAATATCATCAAGCTACCCAATATAAGTGCTTCTATTCCTCAGTTGAATGCGGCTATCAAGGAGCTTCGCAACAAAGGCTTTATGGTGCCTGTGTATCCGGCGGAGCCGAAGGATGACAAAGAAAAAGAGATTAAAGATAGATATTCCAAAGTATTAGGCAGTGCGGTAAACCCTGTATTGCGTGAAGGTAACTCTGACCGTCGCGCGCCCACTGCAGTGAAGAATTATGCCAAGAAGCATCCTCATTCCATGGGCAAGTGGAGCCAGGCTTCCCGTTCTCATGTGGCCCATATGCGTGGTGGTGATTTCTACTCGGGAGAGAAGTCCCTGACCGTAGACAAAGCCGGTTATGTTCGCATCGAATTTACTGACAAAAATGGTCAGGTCACTGTGCTCAAGCCTCGTGTGGATCTCCTCGAAGGGGAGGTGATTGATGGCATGTTTATGAGTAAAAAAGCGCTGTGCCGTTTCTTTGAAGAACAGATAGAAGATGCCAAAGAGACCGGTGTACTGTTCTCATTGCATGTTAAAGCCACCATGATGAAAGTGTCTCACCCCATTGTTTTCGGCCACTGCGTTAAAGTGTTCTACAAAGAACTGTTTGATAAATATGCTGACCTGTTTGAAGAGCTGGGCGTCAACCCTAACGATGGTCTGGGCAGTGTGTATGACAAGATTGAAAGTCTGCCGGAGTCTCAGCGTTCAGAGATTCAAAAGGATATCAACGCGGTTTATGCCAATCGCCCGCCGATTGCCATGGTTAACTCGGATAAAGGGATATCCAACCTGCACGTGCCCAGCGATGTGATTGTGGATGCGTCTATGCCGGCGATGATCCGCAGCTCCGGCCAGATGTGGGGCCCGGATGGCAAGCTGCACGACACCAAAGCAGTTATTCCGGAAAGCACCTACGCCACCATTTATCAGGAAGTGATCAATTTCTGTAAGACCCACGGGGCCTTCGACCCGACTACCATGGGTACGGTACCGAATGTAGGTCTGATGGCGCAAAAAGCCGAAGAATATGGCTCTCATGACAAAACCTTTGAAATGAAAGCTGACGGTGTGGTGCGGATTATCGATCAGGACGACAAGGTGCTGATGGAACACAACGTAGAGGAAGGCGATATCTGGCGTATGTGTCAGGCCAAAGATGCGCCGATCCGTGACTGGGTTAAACTGGCTGTCACCCGTGCCCGTCACTCCGGTATGCCGGCGATTTTCTGGCTGGATGATGAGCGTGCTCACGATGCCCAGTTGATTGAGAAGGTTATCACTTACCTTAAAGATCACGACACAGAGGGTCTGGATATTCAGATCATGTCGCCGGTCAGAGCCATTCGTTACACTATGGAGCGTTGTATCCGTGGTCTGGATACCATCTCTGTTACCGGTAACGTATTACGTGATTATCTGACTGATCTGTTCCCCATTCTGGAATTGGGTACCAGTGCCAAAATGTTGTCAATCGTGCCATTGATGGCTGGTGGCGGTTTGTTTGAGACCGGAGCCGGTGGTTCAGCGCCCAAGCACGTACAGCAATTTGTTGAAGAAGGGCATTTGCGTTGGGATTCTCTGGGTGAGTTCCTGGCACTGGCCGTTTCGTTTGAAGATCTTGCTATCAAACAGGGCAATGGCAAAGCCAAAGTGCTGGCGACAGCACTGGATAAAGCCACTGAGACCTTGCTGAATGAAGGCAAATCGCCTCTGCGTAAGGCCGGTGAGCTGGATAACCGCGGTGAGCACTTTTATCTGGCCATGTTCTGGGCAGATGAAGTGGCGAAACAAACAGAAGATGCTGAAATGGCAGCGTTGTTCAAACCGCTGGCAGACAAGCTCAGAGAAAATGAACAGCAGATTCTCACTGAGATTGATGCTACTCAAGGCAAACCAGCGGATATCGGCGGATACTACTATCCTGACGAAGAAAAGACCCGCAAGGCCATGTTCCCCAGTGAAACCTTCAACAATATTCTCGCTGAGCTTAAAAAACAGGCGTGATGTGATGATAATAGCCCGGTTGGATTTGTAATCGCCGGGCGGATATAGAAAAGAAAAAAGCAGATATGTTTATATCTGCTTTTTTTATTACCTGATGATAATTTGTTTGTGAACCTTGGCCACAAGGTGATCGGCTGTTAACGTTCCGGCTCGTCGGAGAGCTCAATCTTTTCAGCGTGCAGCCCCTTTGGACCTTGCTGTACTTCAAATTTAACTTCCTGGCCAGCTTTAAGAGAACGATAACCGTCCATCTGGATCGTCGAATAATGTGCAAAAATGTCTTCGCCACCATCTTCAGGGACGATAAAACCAAAGCCTTTTGCGTTGTTGAACCATTTGACCTTACCAACTGTCATACTTCTGCTTCCTCTTAATCCCTTGAACTGTCCTGATTTAGCCCCCACAATGAATGTATGAGGCTAAAAACACCCGACAATTGTCAGGTGCAACCAAAAATGTAGATTTTTTAACCTGTTTATGTCAAGGCCAATTTCTATATTTCACGAAAAAATCACAGATCCACTGATGGATCTGACAAACAACGGCTATTATTTCTGTATGGGTAAAGAAAGCAGCATCATCAGTCATGATAAGCAGCTAGAGGCGGTAAAGAAGAAACTTCAGCCTCCACCTATGTATAAGGTGTTGCTCAATAACGACGATTACACACCAATGGACTTTGTTGTCGAAGTGTTGGTGCGTTTTTTTAATATGAGCGCAGAGAAAGCAAATCAGTTAATGTTGACTGTGCATTATGAGGGAAAGGCTATCTGTGGTGTATATACTGCAGAAGTAGCAGAAACCAAAGTCATGCAGGTCAATCAGTTCTCCAGAAAGCACCAGCATCCGCTGATGTGTTTTATGGAGCAGGCGTAGATACGCATCGTCAGTAGTAAGAGGGTCGGGTATGTTAAATAAAGACTTGGAGCAGACGTTAAATCAGGCATTTGTTTTCGCCAGAGAGCATCGCCATGAATTTATGACCGTAGAGCATCTGCTGCTTGCATTGCTGGACAATATTTCCGCACGGGATGCGCTCAGAGCCTGCGGAGCCAATATTGATTCCATCAAGGCTGAACTGACAGATTTTGTCAAAGATACTACACCTTTGATCCTCGATGGCCCTGATTCTGATCGTGAAACCCAGCCAACTCTGGGGTTTCAGCGCGTGTTACAGCGGGCTGTATTTCATGTGCAGTCTTCCGGTAAGGATGAAGTATCCGGCGCCAATGTGCTGGTGGCCATATTCAGTGAACAGGAATCGCAGGCGGTATATATCCTGAAAAAGGCCGATGTGACCCGTCTGGATGTTGTGAATTATATTTCCCATGGTGTGACCAAGTCTGAGGACGAAAGTGCTCCACATACTGAACGCGAGGAAGATGTTCAGGAGGCGGAAGAGGGCAGTACTACGCTGGAAAAATATGCCAGCAACCTCAACCTGATGGTCAAAGAGGGTAAGGTTGACCCACTGATTGGCCGTAATCTTGAACTGGAGCGGACGATTCAGATACTGTGCCGCCGCCGCAAGAACAATCCTTTGTTGGTAGGGGAAGCCGGGGTTGGTAAAACCGCCATCGCAGAAGGTCTGGCCTACAGAATCGTCAACGAAGAAGTACCGGAAGTGATTTCCGAGGCGACGGTCTATTCACTGGATCTCGGTGGCTTACTGGCCGGTACTAAGTATCGGGGTGATTTTGAGAAGCGCCTTAAGTCTATTCTCCGTGATCTTGAAAAAGACGAACATGCCATATTATTTATCGATGAGATCCACACCATTATTGGTGCCGGCGCGGCATCGGGCGGAGTGATGGATGCCTCTAACCTGCTTAAACCTAAGCTTTCCAGTGGTGAATTGCGTTGTATCGGTTCTACCACCTATCAGGAATACCAGGGAATTTTTGAGAAAGACCGGGCTCTGGCCCGCCGTTTCCAGAAAATTGATGTGAACGAACCCAGTGTCGAGGATACCACCAAGATCCTGATGGGACTGAAATCCCGCTATGAAAAACACCATGGTGTGCGTTTCACTCAGAAGGCGGTCAAGGCTGCCGCAGAGTTATCCGCTAAATACATTAACGAACGTCACCTGCCCGACAAAGCTATTGATGTGATGGATGAAGCGGGCGCCAGTCAGCGTTTGCTGCCGGTGTCCAAGCGTAAGAAAACCATCGGTGTGGGTGAGATTGAACATATAATTGCCAAAATGGCGAGGATCCCTGAAAAGTCGGTTTCTGCTTCGGACAAAGAAGTGCTGAAAAGCCTGGATCGCGATCTCAAAATGGTGGTATTTGGTCAGGACAACGCCATCAGTACCCTGACCGATGCGATTCGTTTATCGCGTTCAGGTTTGGGTAATGAAACTAAGCCTATTGGTAGCTTCCTGTTTGCCGGCCCGACTGGTGTGGGTAAAACCGAGGTCACACAGCAACTGGCCAAGATTATGGGGGTTGAACTGCAGCGCTTCGATATGTCTGAGTATATGGAACGTCACGCGGTCAGTCGCCTGATAGGTGCGCCTCCCGGCTACGTGGGCTTTGATCAGGGTGGATTGCTGACCGATGCCGTGATTAAGCACCCATATTCTGTGGTGCTGTTGGATGAAATCGAAAAAGCGCACAGCGATATTTACAATATCCTGCTGCAGGTGATGGACCACGGTACCCTGACGGATAATAATGGTCGCAAGGTGGATTTTCGTAACGTGGTACTGGTGATGACCACCAATGCCGGGGTTCAGGAGACGATACGTAAGTCTATTGGCTTTAAGCAGCAGGATCACAGCCATGATGCCATGGATGAAATTAACCGGGTATTCAGTCCGGAATTCAGAAATCGCCTTGATGGCATTATCTGGTTTAACCATCTTGAGCCTGAGGTTATTCTGCAGGTAGTGGACAAATTTATTGTTGAGCTGCAGGTGCAACTGGATGCGAAAGGCGTCTCTCTGGAAGTGTCTTCTGCCGCCCGGGCCTGGCTTGCTGAAAAAGGCTATGACAAAACCATGGGTGCACGCCCTATGGCCCGTCTTATTCAGGAGCAGATTAAGAAAGAGCTGGCCAATCAATTGCTGTTTGGTGAACTGTCATCCGGTGGCAGCGTGAAAATTGATCTGGTGGACGATAAGTTGCACTTTGATTATGCCACCGATGATCGTGAGGTCGAGGCCTGAGTCTCACAGGATAAGACGAACACTAAAACTCCGGGAGAGTTTTAGGACAGCTTTAGCTGGCCCGCGAAGCGGGTGAGTCTCACAGGATGAGACAAACAAAAAAGCCCGACCATAAGTCGGGCTTTTGTTTTTTCTGCTTGAAGACTAACGGGCGCGATAGACTATGCGGCCTTTGGTGAGGTCATAAGGTGTCAGTTCAACCGTGACTTTGTCACCGGTAAGGATTCGGATGTAGTTTTTACGCATTTTTCCGGAGATATGTGCGGTCACCACATGACCATTTTCCAACTCAACACGAAACATAGTATTTGGAAGGGTATCCAAAACCGTGCCTTCCATTTCAATACAGTCTTCTTTCGCCATCTAAAAATATTACCTTTTTAAAATCAGTGTTTTCTGAAACAGGTTATCCTGCCTGCCAGAATCTTATTAATGGACTTCCGACTCAGCCATGTTCCGGTTCGACAACCGGCCTGAGCGCTTTCCCTGTGAAGTATCATGCTGTGCGAATCAAAAATCGCAGCCAGCTTAATATAAAATGCCGCGCAGATTTTGCCCAATATCAGCGCCAGTGTAAAGCTAAAGCCCGTTTTTTTATTCCGGATCAGTGAATTGCTGCCATTTGTTGTCAATAAAACGCTGATTGGGAGCAAATCGGGCTTTGTAATTCATTTTACTGCAATCATTAATCTGATAGCCCAGATAAAGATAGTGTTTATTCTGCTGCTGAGCTAAGGATATCTGTTTAAGTATAGCGAAGGTTCCCAAAGATCGTTTTTCCAGTGAGGGCTCAAAAAAGGTGTAAAGCGCAGACAGGCCGTTATCGATACTGTCGGTTATCGCAACACCAACAAGTTGCTGCTCAAGTTTGAACTCTAAAAATTGTGTACCTGCCCAGTGACTGGAAATAAAATGACGATATTGCTCAGGGGTTGGCGGATACATACTGCCATTGGTATGGCGGGCAAGGATATAGCGTTCATATAACGGGTAATACTCGTCTTTATCCTGGTCACTCAAACATATAGCTAAATCATTGTTCTTATTGATGATTCGTCGCTGGTTCCGGCTTGGTCGGAAATCCTTTACGGCAATGCGCAGTGACTGGCAGGCATCACAGGCAGGGCAATGAGGCCGGTAAATGGCATCCCCGCTGCGCCTGAAACCATTTTCCAGTAGTCTGGCATAAGCCTGGTTACTGATGGGCTCATCATTCAGATGCAGCAGAACCTGTTCCTGTTTGTCAGGCAGGTAACTGCAGGGAAATGCCTGTGTCAGTCCAAATCTCATGGTTGTAATACATCTGACAGGGTTTCTGATTCCCAGCACTTGCTGCTAACGCTTTGGATGCAGGCCTTTTGTAATCGTCTTAAGAAAGCTTCCCGGGACAGGGTGCTACAGCCAAGCGTATTAAGATGGGGGTTGGGTAACTGACAGTCGATAAAATCAAACTGGTGTCGCTTCAGCCACCTGACCAGGTAAAAGAATGCCAGTTTAGAGGTGTTATCACGAAGATGAAACATAGACTCACCGCAAAACACCCGGCCAATGCTGACGCCATATAAACCACCCACCAGTTCATCTTGTTGCCAGACTTCTACCGAATGGGCCCAGCCCTGATGATGCAGTTCTGTATAGGCGGCAATCATGGCGGCGGTGATCCAGGTACCCTTATCTGTTCTGGGTACCCTGGCACAACGCTGAATTACTGATTCAAAGTCGTGATTGAGGGTTACCCGGTAGCGACCCGAGCAGGCCAGTTTGCGCAGGCTTTTGTGGCAGATAAAATCATCCAGCTCGAGTATGCCGCGCTCAGTCGGAGACCACCACAGAATCGGCTCACCCTCACTGAACCAGGGAAAAATACCATTGCTGTAGGCCAGAGTTAGCCGTGGTACAGACAGATCACCGCCAAAGGCGAGCAGCCCGTCAGGTTCCACTAATGCCTGCTCAGGCTCAGGAAATTGGAGCCGATGATCCAGCTTAGGCAGTGAAAGTGTCATAGCGGAGAGAGACAGGCCCACAGGGGGCCTGTTTGCGTGTTATTACTCCAGGCCGTCAAGATACTTTTCTGCATCCAGCGCAGCCATACAGCCGGTTCCGGCGGAAGTTATGGCCTGGCGGTAAACATGATCGCAGACATCGCCTGCGGCAAATACACCTTCAACACTGGTTGCGGTAGCACCGCCATCCAGACCGCTCTTGATCTGAATATAACCGTCTTTCATAGCCAACTGACCTTCAAACATATCGGTATTGGGCTTGTGACCAATAGCGATAAACACGCCCATCACATCCAGTTCTTCAGTGCTGTCATTCTGTGTGTCGCGAATACGGATCTTGTTGACACCCATATCATCACCCAACACTTCGTCCAGGGTTTTGTTCAGGTGCATAACCACATTACCGTTTTTGGCTTTTTCCATCAGTCGATCAGAGAGAATCTTCTCACTGCGAAAGAATTCACGACGGTGAATCACATGCACTTCTGAGGCGATATTAGACAGGTACAGTGCCTCTTCGACGGCGGTATTACCGCCACCTACTACAGCGACTTTCTGATTACGGTAGAAGAAACCATCGCAGGTAGCGCAGGCAGAAACACCTTTACCCATGAAAGCCTGTTCACTTTCAAGTCCAAGATACTTTGCAGATGCACCGGTGGAGATGATCAGTGCATCACAGGTGTAAGCGCCACTGTCACCTTTGAGCGTGAAGGGGCGTTTGGAAAAGTCGACCTCATTGATATGATCAAAAATGATTTCTGTATCGAAACGCTCGGCGTGTTTTTGCATTCTTACCATCAGATCAGGTCCCTGAAGACCCTCGGCATCGCCCGGCCAATTCTCGACATCAGTGGTGGTGGTCAATTGCCCACCCTGTTGCATACCTGTGATCAGTACAGGGTTCAGGTTTGCCCGTGCTGCGTAAACAGCGGCCGTGTAGCCGGCGGGGCCAGAGCCCAATATCATCAGGCGGCTATGTCTTGATTCAGCCATAATTACTCCAGTTTATTTAATGTTTAATCGGTTTGACGCAGTGCCACAAAAGAATCGGCACCAATCAGATTGTCTATTGTAACTCCATCCGGCGCAGGAACTCTGCCATCACTTCCTGGTACAGTGCCTGGCCGAGAAACTTGTCTTCCACCCCGGAATCGATACTCGGGTTGTCATTCACCTCAATGACCGCCACTTTACCCTCAGCCGTTTGCTTAATATCGACGCCGTAAAATCCGTCGCCGATAAGTTTGCAGGCCCGTAACGCGGCATCCAGCACTTTGGGTGGCACCTCATAGGTGGGCATGGTCTCGAAACCGCCAGTGGCCACATTGGTGGCATCATCATGGCGATAAATCTGCCAGTGGCCTTTTACCATAAAATATCTACAGGCATAAAGGGGCTTGTTATTGAGCACGCCAATGCGCCAGTCATAGTCGGTATATAAGAACTCCTGCGCTAAAACCAAGGCCGAGGTGCGAGTTAATTGCTTCATGGCATCAACCAGCTCACTCATGTTGGTGGCTTTAAACATGCCGCGGGAAAAGGCTCCATCGGGAATTTTCAGCACAATAGGCAAACCCAGATACTCGATAGCATGCTCCAGACTCTGCTTATCAGTATTACTCAGTAACAAGGTTTTTGGGGTAGGGACCTTGTTGGTGCGCAGCAGATCGGCCAGATACACTTTGTTAGTGCAGCGTAAAATAGAAGTGGGATCATCGATTACCACCATGCCTTCGGCCTCTGCTTTTTTAGCAAAGCGATAAGTATGATGATCGATAGAGGTGGTTTCACGGATAAAAAGTCCATCGTACTCAGCCAGTCTGACGTAATCTTTTTTGCCAATGAGCTCAAGATTGATCCCCAGCTTGTCTGCTGCTTTGACAAAGTTATTCAGGGCTTTTTTATCACTGGGCGGCATCGCTTCGCTTGCATCACAAAGCATGGCCACATCGTAACGATAATGTTTACGGGCTTTGGGTTTGCGCCACAGTCTGTTGCTGAATCGCTCCAGCGTGTTGGCTAAAAACTCCTGTTCGGATTCGTTGCTGATATCCTGTAATGACAGTGGCTGTATCTTGTCCAAAGACCAGTGACGATTTTTCACCAGCGTCACTTCAAGAATAGGCGCGGGGAAGCGGTCAAATACCGCCTTAGCCAGCTCTGTGCAGTCTTTTAACTGGGTTTCGCCGAGAAAGACTCTCAGGGTGAGTTTATTACTGTCATCCTGTGCCTTGAGTTTATGCAGGGATTTGGCAATCTCTTCAAGTCGCAGGCTGTAAAGCTTCTTGCGGCGCAGATCATTAATGGTGCTGATATCCGGGATCACCTTGTGTCCACGGGCTTCGGCCAGCAATGAACAGTAATATCCGCGCCCCAGCGCGCGTTTGTTCCGGCACAGGTTCAGGATACGTACGGTGCGCTCTGTGCTGGCATCGGTTTTCGCCAGGTATTGGTCAAAGGAGATAACTTCACGGCTGGGGAAATAGGGCGCCCAGTCATCAAGATTGTCAACTACCACATAATATCCGGACATAGCTTTCCTTATTTAAATCTGAAACTGTCAGTGTAGTTAATGTCCGGCCAGAAAATGCTCTTTTGTCCGGGCACTGTGTCAAAAGTGTTCATGTATGCCTTACACACTGTGCCCCTGTCTTGAACTTGAGTCAGAACTCATTTTTTTCCTTTACAGGGGCGTTTCAGGAAACGGGTTAATCTGCGCTAAAGTACAGGAAATTAACCGTTTGAATAATGGAATAAATCGATTAAGAAAATCACTTTTAATATGTTGTTTTTTTCACCATAAACAATACACTGCAATCTGATACATGTTCAGGTCAATTCTTTGAGTAGCCTTCATTTACGCAGCGCCACAGTAACCGATATTCCCGCCCTGGTGGCATTGGAAAAACAGAGCTTTAGCACCGATAAAATATCCCGGCGCAGCTTCAGCTATTTTATCCGCAAGGGTCATTGCAGCCTTATTCTGGCGATGCAGGATAATGAATTGGCCGGTTACGCGTTGGTGTTATACCGAAAGGGAACACAGCTGGCACGGCTTTATTCTATTGCGGTGTCGGATGGATTCCGGGGGCAGGGCATTGCCAACACCCTGTTGCGGGAAGTGCAACAACGGGCGGCTGAGCAGCTTTGCCTGTTTATGCGCCTGGAAGTGCGTACCGACAACGATGCAGCCATTGGCCTGTACCGTAAACTCGGCTATCACCGCATCGGCGTGGTTAAGGAGTATTACGAAGATGGCAGTGACGCCTTGCAGATGGAGAAAAGTTTAGGCACGGCGTCGCTTAACCTGCATCCGACCGAACGCTATCAGCAGACACTGGATTTTACCTGTGGCCCTGCCAGTCTGATGATGGCGATGCATAAGCTGGATCCGGGCTATAGCATGTCGATGCAGGAAGAGATTCAGATCTGGCGGGAAGCCACCACTATTTATATGACCTCTGGACATGGCGGCTGCAGCGGCTTAGGTCTGGCGCTGAGTGCCTGGCGTCGGGGCTATAAGGTGGACCTGTTTGTTTCCCAGACTTCGGTGCCCTTTCTTAATTCGGTCCGTGATCCGCAGAAAAAGGAAGTGATGCACCGGGTCCATCAGCATTTTCTCAGTGAAGCCTCAGGCACCGATATCACTCAGCACTATGCGCCGCTGTCGTTACAGCAACTGGATCATTATCTGGCACAAGGAGCGGTGCTGGTGAGTCTGATCAGCGTCTGGCGGCTAACCCGTAACAAGGCACCACACTGGGTGCTGGTCTCTGCCGCTGACCGCCATTGTGTATCCGTCACCGATCCTGAAATGGATCATGAGCCCTGGCAGACGCCGCTGGATTTTATTGATGTGCCGGTCAGCCGGGAAGAATTTATTAAAATGGCATTATTTGGCCGTGAGCGCTTAACCAGTACTCTGGTGATACAAAAGCGCGGGTGAACCGCCCCTGCACATTGAACGTATAAATCACCATATAAAACCGAACCTTAGCTGTCAGTTCCGGTTTTTTACCTGATAAGGCACAGATAGCTGATACACTTGAATATAGGGTTGTGGTCATTGTGTGCCACATAAAGGCAGTAAACACGAGAGGCAGTTATGGCGCAGTCAATTCCAGCTTTGTTTAAAGATGGTCAGGCCTATATGCAAGCATGGCCAATGAAAAAAGAGCTTTATGGCCTCTTTCCTGAGTGCCGGGTGATTGCTGCAACCCGTTTCAGTATCCGCTTTATGCCACCACTGGCTATTCTGGTTGCTACGGTACATCTGAGTACCATGGGCCAGAGTGCCTTGCCTCAGGCGATTGCGCTTGCCGCTTTTTTTATTAGTCTGCCGATGCAGGGGCTGTTGTGGCTCGGGCACCGGTCCAATCAGACTCTGCCGCCAGCCATCGCCAGCTGGTACCGTGAAATCCATCAGAAAATGCGCCAACAGGGCTGTCAGTTGCAAAATGTTAAAGCGCGGCCCCGCTATAAGGAGCTGGCCAATCTGCTGGGTACCGCATTTAAAGAGCTGGATAAAGTGTTCACCCGCCAGTGGTTCTGATCGTTAGCGTTATGACTGTGTCCAAACCCGGATTTTCTGCGATAAAGTTCGGGTGACAAGTGGACACCGCGATGCAACACTAGTCGTGGGCTAATAATCAGAGATCTAACAATGAAAATAATCTCCGCTTTCGGCGCGTCAGCGCTGTTTCTGTCTGTAAACACCTTTGCAGCAGAACAACCAGAGATCCTCAAATCACAGGATGTATTTAATCTTGAATATGCTGCCGATCTTAATATCACCAATGATGGCAGTGCGGTCTATTTTATCCGCCATTACATGGACATTTACAGTGATAAAAAGCTTGGCAATATCTGGAAGGTAACGCAAAGCGGCGACTTAACACCGGTCACCACAGGTAAACATCAGCAATATGGCATGGCCTTGTCACCGGACAATAAGCGCCTGGCGTATATCTCCACTGAATCCGGCAAACCACAGATTCATATGCGGTGGCTGGAAACCGGCGCCACAGGCCAGATGACCAATCTGACGGCTTCTCCGTCAAAACTGACATGGTCTCCTGATGGTAAGCAGCTGGCATTTCAGATGTTTGTATCACAAAAGCCGCAAGCGCCGGTTTCCCTGCCGGGTAAACCCGATGGTGCAGAGTGGGCAGAGCCAGCCATTTACATTGATGATGTTTACTATCGCTTCGACGGTGGCGGTTATACCAAACCGGGCTTTACACAGATTTTTGTGCTCAGTGCACAAGGCGGCACACCCAGGCAAGTGACTTTCGATGAGTTTAATCACAACGGCGCCATGAGCTGGAGTCAGGATGGCAGTCAGCTGTATTTCTCCGCAAACCGGAATGAAAACTTCCGTCTGGCGCCGGTCAATACCGACATTTACGCACTGAACATGGCCAATGGCGATATCCAGGCTGTTACTGACCGTAACGGGCCGGACAGCCAGCCGGTAATCTCACCGGATGGTAAGTATCTTGCTTACCTGGGCTATGATGATAAAGGCACTAACTATGAAAATGCTCAGGTTTATGTGCGTGAACTGTCTTCGGGCGAGACCCGTTCATTGACCGCCGATCTGGATCGCAGTGTTGATAGTGTGCACTGGGATGGCAAAGGTCGGGGTCTGTATATTCAATACGATGACCAGGGCAAAACCCTGCTAGCCTATCAGCCACTCAAAGGTAAGGCTAAACAGCTTACCGATAAATTAGGCGGGCAATCTTACGGTCGCCCCTACACCAGCAGTGAATTTGATGTGGCGGGTAACGGTACTGTTACCTTTGCCTATTCTGCCCCGGACCGCCCGGCCGATGTGGGGATGCACAAAGAGGGTAAGGATACCCAACTGACAAGACTGAATGATGATGCGCTGGGGCACAAGACATTGGCGGACGTAGAGGAGTTCTGGTTTAAATCCTCCGCTGATGGCCGCGATATTCAGGGCTGGATAGCCTACCCGCCAGGCTTTGACAAGAGTAAAAAGTACCCCATGCTGCTGGAGATCCATGGTGGTCCGGTAACCGCTTATGGGCCGCACTTCGCGACTGAAATCCAGCTCTATGCCGCTGCCGGTTACGTGGTGGTATATATCAATCCCAGAGGCAGTTCCAGTTACGGCAAGGAGTTTGCTCAGACCATCCACCTGAACTATCCGAGTCAGGATTACGACGATCTGATGTCTGCGGTGGATACGGTGATTGATAAGGGCTTTGTTGATGAGAACGAGTTGTTTGTCACCGGTGGTTCAGGTGGTGGCGTGCTGAGTGCATGGATTGTTGGTCATACCGACAGATTCAAAGCCGCTGTAGTCGCTAAACCTGTGATCAACTGGTACAGCTTCGTACTCACTTCAGATTTCTACCCGTATTTCTATAAATACTGGTTTGCCGCCAAGCCCTGGGAAGATCTCGAAGGCTATATGCAACGCTCACCCATCAGCTATGTGGGCAATGTGACGACCCCGACCATGCTATTGACAGGTGAAGCCGACTATCGGACCCCCATATCAGAGTCTGAGCAGTACTATCAGGCCCTTAAGCTTCAGGGCGTTGATACGGCTATGGTACGTATACCTGATGCGCCTCACGGCATATACAAGCGCCCAAGCAACCTGATGAGCAAGGTGGAGTATATTCTCTGGTGGTTTGAAAAGTATCGTGGTGAAAAGTCGGACTAGCAGGCCCTCGCGTTTAACAGCAAATTCTGATACAAAACAGGCTCCATAAATGGAGCCTGTTTTTTTAAGGATATTGGCATTATGTTATTGCTATTGCTCTATGTATTTATTGCACTGGGCTTTTCGTTTGTCTGTTCTGTGGCCGAGGCGGTTATCCTGAGCCTTTCCAATGCCTATATTTCAGTGCAGGAAGAGCAGGGCAAACCCAGTGGTAAACTATTGCGGCAACAAACCAGCGATATCAACCGGCCCTTATCGGCTATTTTAACCCTGAATACCTTTGCCCATACCTTCGGAGCTGCCGGAGCCGGGGCACAGGCAGCCGTGGTGTTTGGCAATGCTTATCTGGGCCTGGCCTCTGCTGTTCTGACTCTGTTGATTCTGGTGTTATCCGAGATTATCCCGAAAACTCTTGGGGCGACCTACTGGCGAAACCTGGCACCGGCTACTGCATACTTTCTTAAGTATCTGATCATCATCCTCTATCCTTTTGTGAAAATGTCAGACTGGCTGACACGGCATTTTACCGATGATAATCCATTGAAAGGGCTGAACCGGGCAGAGTTGCTGGCCATGGCGGAGTTGTCAAAAGATGAGGGGCAACTGGCCATGCGCGAAGCGCATATTATGCAGAACCTTCTGAACCTGCACCAACTGACCATCAGGGATGCAATGACCCACCGAACGGTGGTGTTTTCAGTGCCGGAGACCATGACAGTAGAAACCTTCTTTCATAAGCATGATGATGTCGCATTTTCGCGAATTCCGGTGTATGAGAATGAACCGGAACAGGTTTCAGGTTTTGTGATGAAAACGGATCTATTGCTGGCGCAGGCAAGGGGCAACGGCAAGAGGGTGCTAAAGGAATACCGCAAGGAAATGGTTACCATGCTCAGCAGTATGCCACTGGTGCGCACCTTTGATTATTTTCTGGATAACCGCGCCCATATCCTGCTGGTTGTGGATGAGTATGGTGGCCTGGAAGGGATCCTGACCCTTGAAGATCTGTTGGAGGCCATGCTGGGCATGGAGATTGTCGATGAGAAAGACAAAAATATCAGCATGAAGAAACTGGCACACCTGATGAGCCGCCGACGGGAGTCTGAAATGATGATCCATAAGGATGATTGATGGATTGGACCGTAAAACAACGCTTTGATATTGAGCCTTTTTTAAAGCAGTTAGTGAGCGAAGCGAGAGCGCTGCCGGTGAGTGGTAAGGTCGCTGACTATATACCGGCACTGGCCCGGGTTAACCCTGAGCAGGTGGGGCTGGCTTTGGCCACAGTAGACGGGAAACTGTACTGTGCAGGTAATGCAACAGTGGGTTTTTCGATTCAGAGCCTGTCAAAAATTTTTGGTCTGGTGATGGCCATGAACAGAGCCGGGGACAGCCTGTGGCAACGGGTGCATATGGAACCCTCGGGCTTGCCCTTTAACTCCATCGTGCAACTTGATTATGAGCATGGCATTCCCCGCAATCCCTTTATCAATGCCGGTGCGATTCTTATTGCCGATGTGCTGGTCAGCCATTATTCGGCCAGCCGTCAGGCCCTGATCAGTTTTATTCGCCAGTTAGCCGGTTGCGAGCAGATTTTTGCGGATGACGATGTTTTCCAGTCAGAAAGGCAACACGGCAGTCGTAATGCCGCAATGGCCTATCTGATGAAAAGTTTCGGCAATATCGAAGCCGATGTAGAAAAGGTGCTGGCGCACTATTTCTATCAGTGTTCGGTGAATATGAGTTGTAAACAACTGGCGAGCAGTCTGACATTTCTGGCTAATCGAGGGGTGCAGCCACTGACTGAAAAAGTGGTTTGTTCGCGTCGTGATGCTCACCGGGTTAACGCGATTCTTTCTACCAGTGGTATGTATGACCAATCCGGTGAGTTTGCCTTTACGGTGGGGTTACCGGCAAAAAGTGGTGTGGGAGGCGGTATTGTTGCCATTGTACCCGGGTATGGGGTGATCTGTGCCTGGAGTCCAAGACTGAATAACTTTGGTAACTCCTGCTTAGGTATGCATATGATTACCGGCATAGCAGAACAACTGGGACTGTCTGTATACTGAAGTCGGGACTGCTAGCGGCTTTTTATGCAGTTTCTGCCGGCTTTTTTTGCATCATACAGGGCCTGATCCGCCAGCTTGAGTACCGCTGTAAACTGATTATGGGACCGGCTTCTGGCGGCAACACCAAAACTGCAGGTAACACTCACCTGCTTTTGGCTTGCAGAGCGGCGATAAGGATTGGTTTTCTTTGCTGATTTTTTTACCGGCCTGTCGTGTGCCCGGATCATCATCTGATAGCCAGCAATGAGGCTGCGCAGGGATTCGAGGTGGGGCAGAACCTGTTGCACAGACTTTCTTGGGAACACCAGAGTAAACTCCTCACCACCATAACGAAAGGCTTTGCCGCCGCCGCTGACCTGTTGCAGTTTGCTGGCGACCAGCTTGAGTACCTGATCGCCCACATCATGGCCATAGGTATCGTTAAACGACTTAAAATGATCGATATCTGCCATCACTATCACATAACGGCTGCCCAGGGTTTGGGTGTATTGCATCAGGGCGCGGCGAGAGGGAATGCCCGTCAGTTCATCCCGAAAAGCCATATTATGGCTATCGACGATTACGGCGCTTAAGAACACCAGTGCCAGAGTAAAAACTGTAACTTGTGTCACGATAAACTGGTTCTGATAGTCCAGCACCGGCAATATAAGCATACTCGCAAACAGCATGCAGTGGCTGTGACTGGTATTGAGCAGTAACCGGAGCAATCCGCTCAGTGCCAATATCAGGTAAAAACACCATTGCAAAGGGGAAACTTTCCCGGCGACAGTAGGTGGCAGCAGTTCATGTAGAGGTTTCAGCCAATGCTGCCAATCCAGCGGGAAGTACTCGAACAGCAGTGTCGTCGCAACAACAGTCAGTGATATCCAGACCAGGGTAAGCAGCAGATTGAACAAGGCGAAGCCGCGATCCTTGTCCCATAGCAATAAACACAACACTGCCATTAATGCAGTGACATCAAGCCAGGTCAGCAGCCATTGCGCGAATACGTCCGGCCACAGGCCTTTGCTGCATAAATAGCCCAATAGCAGGCATGCGAGCACCATGCGGCTGCGACCAAACTTAAGCGCAACCAGCATGGCAAAGAGGATTGCCACTAATGGCACATAGCTGAATTGTTCAGACCAACGGAATAACAGTGAAGCGTTGCTCTGTACAAGCCACTGAACCAGAGCCAGCAGTATCATCACCGGCAGCAACCTTCTGACTAACATCTGGAGTCTTAACAGCATAAAGTCGCAACCTTAGTGACTGACCAATAAAAGAGCTGAGAGCACAACCCGGGGCCTCTTGCGATTATTTACTCTTTGTCTCTTTGAGTAACTTATTAATGCTCTGATTGAGCAGTCGTTGCATTTTTTTTGCCGCATCACTGACTCTTACCTCGGCATCGCCATTTACTGCAGTATGTGCTGCGAGGGTGAACTCGCGGCCACCCTGCACACCGGGCAGACAAACATGCGCCAGTACCGCCACTTCAGATTTACCGCGCGTTTCACTCGGACCCCAGCCAATTTTCTGGAAAATCCGCCATTGACCATCAGTGAGGTTATCCAGTGTAGTTTTGGCATTATCATTATTGCCGCCAAGAGCCTGGCTCAGGGCATGGGGCAGCAGACGGGAAATGCCCATTATCATTCCGCCATGTTGATGCCTGCTATCGGAATGTCCATCACCGTAAAACAGGGTCTGAATGTCATCGCTGGTCAGATTTGGGTGCCGGGTACTCTCGTCCCGCTCATGTACCGCCAGGCGTTTGAGCCACTCAGCCTGGGCGAGGGTAGTCATTGGTTTGTTGCCGGTCAGACCGCATTCCTGGCAACGGTAGCTGCGATAACCGGGGTCAGCATCATTGGCGATCAGCACTGGCATTGCTGCCTGGCGATTATTCTGTTTGTCCAGCCAGAAGGGCGCGCCAGGGTTAAAAATCTCAACGTAGTAACCACCACGAAGACCGACAGAGGGATTGGCTATTCTCAGCCAGTTACCCTGGAACAGGCCGCTGATGTAGTCCCGTCCGGCGGCATTGACCAGATAGGTGGCAATGGCATTGGAATTGCCATCTGCACCACCAAAGGGCTGATAGGTATGGATACTGGTAATCAGGTCTGCCACTGGCACCTTGCCGCCGGCCAGGCTTCTGGCGCCAACCCCCTGAGCTCTGGCTTTACTGATTGCAGCGGTAATGGCCATGACTTTTGAGGTGCTCCATGGCTCATAAAGCAATTTGTGACTGTTGTCATTGGCCAGATATCGGTAGGCCATATCATCGCCCTGATGGCGGGAATCGATCATCAGTATTTTACTGTCCTGCTCAACATCCTCAAAATAGTCCCAGTTGGCGCTGATACGCTGCTCCCAACCGGCTTTGTCTGACTGACTTTGCTTCGCACTTTTGTACTGTGGGTGAATATCATCATTCGGTGTGAGAGAGCAGTTGACAGAGGTTTGTGTCATGTTCCCGGGAATAAGGGCCGGCGCTTTAAGAACCTGCTGATAAAAGGGCTCATCCTGCAATTGGGCTTCAACACGTTGCTGGGCATTAGGAGCCGACTGGGCGATAGCCTGAGGAATACAACTGAATAAAAGGCTCAGGGTGAAAACGCATCTGCACTTGTTTACCATGTTGATATCCTCAGGGTTTGTCGTTCAGGTAGAATTTGTCATAGAAGGTGTATACCCACGCAGGTTTATACATCACCAGCAACGTCATGGTCATGCCATTTAACATGGCCTCGGGGAACAATAATAAGGGAATAAGGATCAGATAATTATCCTTAATTACCGTCCAGTCATGGATCCCGTCCAGCCAGTAATAACCGCCGATAGCTAGCATCTTTAACGCGATCATCAGTGCACCGGGAAGAAAGGCACAGAGGAATATATAAATAAAGAAATGCCGGGGGAGTTTATGAAATGACAGACTATATATCAGGTAGCTCAGGCTTACTGGCAGACACAGACCGAGCAGACCGTTGATGCCGAACATATTCCAGCTTTCTTTACCGATAATAGTAATACCCAGCAACGCCAGTGAAGCACTGAGCAGGGCCCCACGGTAGCCCAGAACCAGAGTCAGAGCAGTCAGCCACAGGAAATGCACGTTCAGTCCGGTATAAATGCCGGCCCTGAATAGCCACAGAACAAACAGACTGGCAGCGGATCCAAACAACAGGTGCTGGACTTTTTTGTCCTGCTTCAATGTCTGGCCTGGCACGGAACGCAATAAAAAAGCCAATATTGCCAGATATACTAACCAAGCCAGAGTCTGCAGCAGGGTGATACTTTCAAACAACGTCTGTGCGTCCTGTTATTTGTACTCGGCCCAGATAGGGGCGTGATCAGAGGGTTTCTCAATACCTCTTAGCTCGTAATCGATGCCGGCATCCGTGAGGCGTTGGTGCAAGGTATCCGTAGCCAGGATCAAATCGATACGCAGGCCCCGATTATCATCGAAGCCGCGGGAGCGGTAATCAAACCAACTGAATTGATCTTCTGAGTCGGGGTTCAGACTGCGGAAACTGTCCTTAAACCCCCAATCCAGCAGGGTGTTCAGCCAGACTCTTTCCTCGGGTAAAAAACTGCATTTGCCAGTCTTTAACCAGCGCAGACGGTTCGCTTCTCCAATACCGATATCCTGGTCCTGGTGGGAAATATTCACATCTCCCATGACGATCAGATTTTCGTCTGGGTTGTGATGGCTGTTGAGGTAGTGCATCAGGTCGGCATAAAACTTACGCTTGGCGGGAAATTTTGTTGGATGCTCCTGATTTTCTCCCTGCGGAAAATAACCGTTTAACACTCTGACAGACTGTCCGTTTTCCATTGCATACGTGGCCATAATCATGCGCCGTTGTGCATCAGGACCATCATCAGGGAAACCTATCTGCACTGACTCAGGAGCTTGTTTCGACAGCAGGGCTACACCATAATGGCCCTTCTGACCATGGTAGTGAACTTCATAGCCCATTGCCTGCACATCGGCAAGAGGGAACATGTCGTCATGGACTTTGGTTTCCTGCAAGCCGATCACATCGGGTTGATGTTTGTCGATCAATGCCTGAAGCTGATGCAGCCTGGCACGTAGCCCGTTGATATTAAAGGAAATAAACTTCATGGTATTCGCTGTTTCTGGAAAGTTGAGCTATGTTAGCAAATCCAGCCAGTAGCGGTAACCCTGTTTAAAGCGAATAATTGTCTGGCCGCTATACTCATACAATAACTGATCGGTTGTCGATGGACGGTACCGATGGCGCAGCCTTTTGTACAAAGGATGACTGGTATGGAAAGCAACTCAAAAGTGGTTATCGCCTCTGCACTGATGTTTTTCAGTTCAGTGACCGCGGCTGCACAGAAGATTTCTATTGCCGTTTTTGAGCCTCATGAGAGTTTTGTAAAGGCATCAACGGCCTATGGGTTATCATGGGACATATTGCAGCTGGCCGCGCAGGAAGAGCAGATACAGCTTATTCCCCAGCAGAGCTCCTGGGATGGCGCTATCAGCAGGCTGAAGAATAATAAAGTCGAGCTGATTTTTGGTGTACTGAAAACACCGGAAAGGCAAGGTTGGCTTACTTTCAGTTATCCTTTGGTGCCCGAGGGCAGTATGTTGTATACCTTACCCTCAAATCCGGTTAATGCCCTCAGTCAGATAAACATCGGGCAGGTAAAGGTCGGCGCAGTAGATAAATCCCTGCATCAGAAAGAAGCGATCAGAATGGGCTTTGAGCACATTTACCCTGTTAACGACAGAGCTAATCTGTATGAAATGTTGCAGGGGGGACGGCTGGATTATGTCGTATTAGGCATAACCCTGGCGCGGTTTTATTGTCAGAATGAGTCGCGGGATTATGGTGTGAATTGCCTTAAGCCTGTCGGGGAGGTGCTGATGTACAGCAATGTGCATGTTGCCTCGCTCCAGAATAATAAACAGGCCACCCGGGTGTTGCGCCGTCTTAATAATGGTATTAAAACGGTATATCGCTTACCCGGAGTCGCCACACTGTTTGATCAGCATGGTTTCAGTACCAGCGATTACCGTCAGTGGCAGCAACAGATGAATGCTTTCTTTTCCGCACAGTGACTGTATCTGGTCAAAGGTTAACTTTCTTAATTCTCCCCGGCGTTATACCCGTTTCAGGCTGAGTACTCCAATATTGACCGGTGTAAATTAAATAGCTGACCGGTATTATTACTTGATAACTAACGAATGAGTGTCGTAGTTTGAGTAGTTGAACAAGATAAAATAAGGATAGTTATGATTACGCTGTTTTATACCGGAATATTAACCTTGCTGGTGGTGTTTCTTTCAGCCAGGGTGATAGTGCTCAGGAACAAGCATAAAGTTGCCATCGGTGATGGTGGCAATACTGACTTACAACTGGCAATCCGGGCTCAGGGGAATGCACTCGAGTACCTGCCTCTGGCTCTGTTGCTTATTTTTATGATCGAAGCCGCTGGCCTGTACTCTCTTATTATCCAGTTTCTTTGCCTGGTGTTGTTGATTGGCCGTCTGATACATGCTTATGCGATACCGGCTAAAAATCTGAGATTACGGGTAGTGGGTATGATGTTAACGTTTCTGGTGTTACTCGCCGCAGCGGGTATAGCCATCGGCTACGCCTTGCCCAGGTTGGGCTTGTTGTTATGATTCGCGGCGTACTGCGGACCTGTCACGGATACCTGCGGTTGCTGATCTTTATGGCGGCGCTGTTGGCAGGTTTGCAGTTACCGGCATTTATTCATCATTACGAGAATACGTTACTGGCGCACCTGAGTGAGGCTCGCCAGAGTTTACAGCCCTTTTTGCAGGATGCACGGGTGCATACCGGCGGCGATCTGAACAAGCTGATTGAACGATACCGGCAGAACGCCGATACAGCGATAAGGGATGGCGGAAACAGCCTGCAGGCATTGGTAAAACGCCATGAGTATTTGCAAAATCTCGCCGACAGGCTCAGTGAATCGCAGTTGCAGCGTATCTGGTATGGCCTTTTTGATACCGACCCCGTACTCTTTAGCGAAGCGAGGCAGCACTATGATTATCAGATAACCCTGAATGGCCAGGCTATAGGCTGGGGCCTGATAAGCGGTCTGCTGATCATGATGTTTTTTGATCTTTTTTGCGGTCTCTGTGCATTGCCATTCCGTGGCAGCCGTTCTGTATAATGATCAGATCATGGTATCTGAATGCTCAGATAAGTGGCTGATAGGCAGTTTGTTTATGGACGATTTTGAGTAATTTTTTCACCTTGTTTAACTGTATCTTGCCTTTGGCCGGCAGGTATCTGGCCCCCTGATTGATAGCTACAGCATTGCCTTTTGCCCATAGTTTTTGTGCCGCAGGACCGCCGCAGACAATACAACTTAGTGGCTGGTATATATCGGCTTTCTGGTCCGGTGAAATGCCGGACTGAATACAACGATAGAGGGCATTTAAGCTGGCTTGCTGAAACCCTTCCGGGGTAAAAGGCTGCAAAGGTAAACCGCTGATAACGCCGATATCCCCATGTTTCTTTTGCTCAATGCGATACGCAATTGGCAGCCTGGTAAGATATTCGCTGGCCTGCGCCAGATCGACGTTAATCCGCAGCTTTTTATCAAAGGCCCAGTTTCCCCCCTGAGTATACCAGCCCAGATAATGATCACGCTTCAGGGCGTCCAGCAGATAAAGCTCGTGAATACCCACGACCGCAAAAAACCAGTCCCGTGAAAGGAGGCTCAGTACCCTGAGGCTGTCATTGCCATAGTCTATCAGGTTGCCTGTGCTGAAAAGCCGATCCTGGCGGGGATTAAAGTCCACTTTAGCCATTGCCTGTTGCAATTTGTCATACTGCCCGTGAATGTCACCGACAAAGTAGTCTTTTCCGCCGTGATTGGCCTCTAATTCCTGCAGGCGCCGGAAACCGGATAGAAGCCTGGCCAGAGCCATCTGTTGCATGTTCAGATTCCGGAATGATACAGACTGTATGAGCAGGTCATATACGCTAACAGCTCAGGTTTTCTGATCAAGGGGCGTCATAAATAATTCATAAATGAGCGCTCAGACTGTAACTCAGTGCCCGCTAGTCGAATACCGCGATAATTTGCCGGCTGATGGCCACCAATTCCCCTCCGGCATCCCAGATGTTGGCCTCGCTGTGGCAATAGCCATCGGCGGCCTGGCGGGTATCTGCCTGATAAGCAAACCAGTCATCGGCTGCTACGGGCTGATGGGGATGGATAAACTCCAGATTCCAGCTCATGGTGCTTGCCGGCGCAGGCCAGCGCAGCATCTGTAATATGGTCGGTGGCCAGGCATCAATCAGCGCGATCAGGTGGGCATCGCTGATCTGTTCCGGCGTGTCAGTAAAACGCATCCAGCCGCAGGTTTTTGCGGTTTTTTTACCGGTAAAGGGCAGGCCACCCTCGACCAGGGCAAGATCCATATGCTTTAAAAACTTAGGTGTGACTTTGGGGATCTGCGGGATAAACTTTGCCTTTTCAGGCAGCGTCATATTGTGTTGTGTTCGATTGTCCACCCGCACTTTGGAGTCTCTGTGAGTACCAAAGCAGGCCTGGCAGAATACTGCCACCTGATTGTTCTGTATTGCCTGAGCTGTTACCTGGGTGACGTTTTTCCCTTCTCGCAGAATCTGCACCTGAATTTCAAATGCGATATCGGGCTCCAGAGGACCGACAAAGTTAGTGGTCAGGGATCTCAGCACCCGATCACTTTTTACTCTGTTTTTTATCGCTTCATACATCAAAGCGGCCGATAAACCGCCAAACAGGGTGCGTCCCTGTGTCCAGTCCTTAGGGACGGTTACTACTGTACTCTCTAGGGAAGCGTTATCGCGCACGGTGTGCAACAACTGGTCGATATGCATGAAATTTTCCAGGCTAAAACAAATAGCTTAACTGGTCAGACGTGTTGAGTAAAGCCAGTGCTATCTATCTTGCGGGGCCTGTTCTGACGGTTCCGTATCTTCACTTTCCTGCACAGACAGTTTATCCAGTTCGTCCTTATTGATCTTTTGCACTATGCCGGCGAAGCGCTTGGCATTGGCGGAGGAGAGCGCCTGTGCACTGAGCTCCTGTTGCAGGCCGGCAATAATGACCTTTTTATGTACCAGTTTTTTCGCCTCTACCATGGATTGCAGCAGGTTAAGACTAAAGGCCGGTTCACTGGGAAACAGAATATAGGCCTGATAGAACAGATCGATAGCATCAGCAAAGTCATCTTTGACGTAAAACTCCAACCCTTTCTTGTTAAACTCCAGGGCTCTGGATTTCTTGTCGCCCAGAGCCTGTTCATTCTTTAACATCATCAGACTGGAGACGGTGCGTTCATTTTCATCGGGCAGGTTAGTCAGTTTTTGCTCCAGCTCATGCAAAAGTTCGGAGGCTTTGCCTTTTTCACCGAGATCATGCCAGGTGCTGACTGCATCAGAGAGCGTTGGAATATCCATAAAGGCGGTGTCTTCAAGTCCTTCCTGTGACAGTAATTCGCGGGCTTTGGCTTTATCATCTTCAAGCACTGCCGCCAGCGCGGTCATATAGTTTCGTTTAACATCAATCTCGTTACCGTGCAGATTACGACCAGCCCCCCCGATTAAATAGCGTGCCACCTGCAAATGCTTGCCTCGTTCATTCATGGGCGTGTCCCGGGCCATCGTCAGATAACAGCGGGCCAGATCCAATGACAGCTCGGTAAAGCGTTCCCGGATATTACGGTTAGATTCCCGTTTCTTCTCCAGCAGACGAATGGCGTCGTCCATCTGATCCTGTGTCTGATAAAGATAAGCCTTTAAACGGGCTGCTGAGAGCGACAATTCGCCGTCTTTGATTTTGTCCAGATAGCGCTGCGCGTTATCGTAATCCTGCTTGTCGATATTGATTCTGGCCAGCCACTCGCAGGCCTTGTCACTGGTCAGGTGGGTGTCGAGCATGGCTTCGAGCATTTTTTCGCTTTGTTTTGTTTCTCCTGTCAGGTGAGTACTCTGGATCAGCCCCCACTTGGCCCAGATAATCTTATCTGAGGTTTTAAGCACTTCTTCATAAATAGCCGCGCTTTCTTTATAACGCTTCAGCCTGGTCAGGATCCTGGCTTTGAGCTTGGTCATATTGGTGCGGTACTTGGGCTCTTTGTTTTCCTCCATCAACAGCTCCAGGGTTTCCAGAGCCCTGGGATAGTCATCCTTATCCATCAGTCTGAGCACAGGCTGCATAAACTGATTAAAGCGCATGCAGGCCATCAGGGTCTTTTCCAGATTACGAATCGTATAGGGTTTGAGAACCAGCGCATCAGGGTGCACATCCATAATCTGACCAACAATCATTGGCACCCGATCAGAGGTCACAAACACGATGCAGGTCGAAGGTTTCAGTAACCCTTCTTTTTGCAATTCATTGATCACTTCAACGCCGTTTTTATACAGGCCAAGATGAAAGTCCATCAGCAATAAGTCGAAGTGCCGTTGCTTCAGTACAGGTTTCAGCTCTCTGCCATGGCTGTAACAGCCAATATCAGAAAAGCCCATTTCGAGCAGATGATTGCGCAGGTTAATCCGCGCCACCCCATTATCTTCAACCACCGCAACATTGATTCTGTTTCTGTCCAAAGGCCATTCTCCACTGCAATAAGCTCCGGGCCAACACGCCCTAGCATAGCAATCAATCAGGATGATGCACATAGCATGGAAGTTGCTTGTCAGCTGTCTAAGCTAGTTTACAGAGAATTTTCATAAGTTAGCGATTTTTGCTGGTTGACGTTAACGTTAAGGTAAAAATTCTGCTAATGTACCTCACACTTTCTTAACACGCTGCTGTTACCGCAGCAGAAGATAAAATGGGTGCCCTATGAAACAGATTCCTTTGCTGATTAATGGTGAATTTATCGCCTCAACATCACAACAGCATATTGATGTGACCAACCCTGCGAATAATCAGGTGATTGCCCAGGCGCCATGCGCCACCCATGAGGAAATGGAAAACGCCATTGCCAGTGCCAAAGAGGCATTTAAGACCTGGCGTAATGTGGCGGTTTCAGAGCGCGCGCGCCTGATGATGCGCTATCAGGCTCTGTTAAAAACTCATCATGATGAGATAGCTGAAATTCTCAGCCAGGAAACCGGTAAGACCTTTGATGATGCCAAAGGTGATGTCTGGCGTGGTATTGAGGTGGTCGAGCAGGCCATGAATATTCCCGCTCTGATGATGGGTGAGACGGTAGAAAATGTCGCCAGAGGCATCGATACCTACAGTTACACTCAGCCACTGGGTGTTTGTGCCGGTATTACCCCGTTCAACTTTCCGGCCATGATCCCGCTATGGATGTTTCCCCTGGCCATTGCGGCCGGGAACACTTTTGTTCTTAAGCCTTCAGAACAGGATCCGATGACACCGACACGTCTGGCCGAGCTTTTCCTTGAAGCCGGGGCGCCCAAGGGACTGTTGAATATTGTGCACGGCGGGGCCGACCAGGTGAATCATCTGTTGCACCATGAGGATATCAAGGCCGTTTCTTTTGTCGGCTCGGTACCTGTGGGCCAGCATATTTACAAAACCGCCACAGATAATATGAAGCGGGCCCAGTGTTTTGCCGGCGCCAAGAATCACTCGGTAATCATGCCTGATGCTAACAAGGCTCAGGTGCTGAATAATCTGGTTGGTGCCTCAGTAGGCGCCGCAGGCCAACGTTGTATGGCGATCTCTGTGGCCGTTTTTGTGGGTGACTCAAAAGACTGGATCCCTGAGCTGGCTGAGATGATAGCTAAAGTGAGGCCTGGTCTGTGGAATGACAAAGACGCCGGTTTTGGTCCGCTGATTAGTGACAAGGCCAGACAGCGGGTATTGTCCCTGATTGAACAGGGCAAACAGGAAGGGGCAACCTGTCTGGTGGATGGCTCTGAATTTACCTTATCCGGTTATGAGCAGGGCAACTGGGTGGGGCCCACCGTATTCAGCGATGTGACCGAAGAGATGACTATCTATAAAGAGGAAATCTTCGGACCGGTATTGTGCTGCGTGGTTGTCGACAGCCTGGAAGAGGCCATTGCGCTGGTGAATCGTAATCCTTATGGCAACGGTACCAGCATCTTTACCGCTAATGGCGCGGCGGCGCGGAAATATCAGCATGAAATTGAAGTGGGGCAGGTGGGAATTAATGTACCGATTCCGGTGCCATTGCCATTTTTCTCATTCACCGGCTGGAAGAACTCTTTCTATGGTGATCTGCATGCCTATGGCAAACAGGGAGTGCGCTTCTACACCGAGACCAAGACAATTACCAGTCGCTGGTTTGAAGACGATATTCCCCATGGCCCGAATATGACCATCAGCCTGCGTTAGTGATATTCACCACGGAGACACAGAGAACACAGAGAAGAATTGGTTGTAGCTGTTTTGATGGTTTTATAACGGTCAGAGAATTTGGTCTCTCATCAATCAATAGCTCTAACTTATCATCCTCCGTGCTCTCTGTGTCTCTGTGGTAAGCAGCCTTTAACAGAACTTAGCATTGGTCGGTGTATGCCGACCTAATAAGCCAAAATACTCAGAGGTAATATAAGGTGAATTTTAATCTTACCGACGATCAACAGGCGTTTGCCGATACCGCCAGACAGTTCGCTCAGCAGGAGCTGGCTCCGAATGCCGCCAAATGGGATAAAGAACACTATTTTCCCAAAGAGGTGATCCAAAAAGCCGGGGAACTGGGCTTTTGTGGTCTGTATACACCGGAAGATGCCGGGGGTTTAGGGTTGTCCAGACTTGACTCCTCCATCATCTTTGAGGAGTTGGCGATGGGCTGTACCGCCACGACGGCGATGATGACCATACATAATATGGCCACCTGGATGATTGCCACCTGGGGCACCGACAGCATAAAACAACAATGGTGCGAAGAGCTGGTCAGTGGGCAGAAGCTGGCATCCTATTGTCTGACTGAACCGGGTTCAGGCTCTGATGCCGCCGCGCTGAGAACCAGCGCTCAAAAACAAGGTGATCATTATCTTGTTAACGGCTCCAAGATGTTTATCTCCGGCGCCGGTGAAACCGAGGTGCTGGTGGTGATGGTGCGTACCGGCGAACAGGGTCCCAAAGGCATTTCTGCACTGGTAATACCCGCGGATGCACAAGGCATAGTCTATGGTAAAGCGGAAGAAAAAATGGGCTGGAATGCTCAGCCAACCAGGCTGGTCAGTTTTGAAAATGTCAAAGTCCCTGTGGATCATCTGCTTGGTAATGAGGGTGAAGGCTTTAAATTTGCTATGCAGGGGCTGGATGGGGGCAGGGTCAACATTGCCACCTGCTCAATCGGTACGGCGCAACAAGCATTGAACACGGCCCGCGATTATATGCATGAACGCCAGCAATTTGGTAAACCCCTGGCAGCCTTTCAGGCATTGCAGTTTAAGTTGGCGGATATGAATACCGAGCTGGTAGCGGCCCGGCAGATGGTCAGGCTGGCGGCGTTTAAACTGGATCAACAGGATGCCGAGAAAACGGCATACTGCGCCATGGCCAAGCGATTTGCTACTGATGTTGGCTTCCAGGTCTGTGATCAGGCACTGCAAATTCATGGCGGCTATGGCTATATTCAGGAATACCCTCTGGAGCGCCATGTGCGGGATGTACGGGTGCATCAGATCCTTGAGGGGACTAACGAGATCATGCGTCTTATTATCGCCAGACGCGTCCTGGCCGAGGGCGCCGGGGAAATACGGTAATACCAGGAGGTTATAATGTCTGAACAGGATACACAGCAGGACTGGGTGATTTTTAATAAGATCAAAACCAGCAGCGGTAAATTTATCGGCCATGCCCGGTTGAATAATCCCAAAGCACTGAATGCGCTGAGTCTGCCGATGATCGAGCTGTTACTGCCTCAGCTGCAAAGCTGGCGTGAGGATGACAGTATCGTTTTGGTACTGATAGACGGCGCCTCAGAAAAGGCATTCTGTGCTGGTGGCGATGTTGTCGCCATGTATAAAGCCATGCAAGCTTCCGGGGGAGAAACCCCGGCTCTGGTGGAAGAGTTTTTCACCCGCGAGTACAGACTCGATCATCTTATCCACAGCTATGATAAGCCACTTGTTATCTGGGGTAATGGCATCACTATGGGTGGCGGTCTGGGGTTGCTGGCAGGTGCCAGCCATCGGGTCGTCACTGAAACCGCCCGTATTGCCATGCCGGAAATCTCCATTGGTTTGTATCCGGATGTGGGTGGAAGCTGGTTCCTTAATCGTATGCCTAAGGGCTGTGGCTTGTTTCTGGGCCTGACCGGCGCCAGTATTAATGCAACCGATGCTCTGTATGTGGGGCTGGCAGATTATCTTATCAGTCAGGGCAGTAAAGAAGAGTTTGTTGAACACCTGCAACAGTGCCACTGGACTGATGCGCCAACCTGGAACCATGAGAAGCTCAGTGAAGCCTGTCTGCAATTTGCCCAGGAAAGTGAGTCGCTGAAACCTGAATCTAACATTGAATCTCATCAGTCACTGATTGAAAAAGTGACCCAGGGTGACTCTGTTGCCCAGGTGGTCAAGGCGATAGTCTCCCTCGATCCGGGTGAGGATAAATGGCTTGGTAAAGCCATTGCCACCCTCAAGGCGGGTTCGCCTGTAACTGCCTGTATTCTGTTTCGTCAGTTACAGCAGGGGCAGGGGAAAAGCCTGGAAGATTGCTTCAGGATGGAGCTGGGACTGTCCTGTCGCTGTGGCGAAGTGGGAGAGTTCCAGGAAGGCGTGCGGGCCTTATTGATTGATAAGGACAACCAGCCACAATGGAAATACCCGGATGTGGAACAGGTGCCGGACTCATTAATTGAACATTTCTTCACTTCGCCCTGGTCGCAGGACGATCATCCGCTCAAAGATCTGAAAGGATAAGGAGTCATAATGAAAATAGCGTTTATTGGATTGGGTAATATGGGTGGTCCGATGGCAGCCAATCTGCTTAAGGCTGGCTTTGAGGTGCAGGTTTTCGACTTGCTAAGCGAAAATGTTGAGCGTCTGACGGCTCAGGGAGCAACATCGGCTGATACCGCTGCAAAGGCTGCAGAGGGTGCAGAGGTTGTTGTATCCATGCTGCCAGCCGGCCGGCACGTTAAATCACTGTACCTGGAAGATGAGGCCATGCTTAATGCGCTTAAACCCGGAACGCTGGTGATTGATTCGAGCACCATTGATGCACAAACGGCGCGAACCCTGGCTGCAGAACTGACCACAAAAGGTATTGATTTTATTGATGCTCCGGTTTCCGGCGGTGTAGCCGGCGCTCAGACCGGTACGCTGACCTTCATCGTCGGCGGTGAACAAGCTCAGTTTGAAAAAGCCAGCCCTGTGCTCAGTGCCATGGGCAAAAACATCTTCCATGCCGGGGGGCATGGTGCAGGGCAGGTGGCAAAAATCTGCAACAACATGCTGTTGGCTGTGCTGATGGCAGGTACCAGCGAAGCGTTGCGCATGGGGATTAATAATGGTCTGGACGCGACAGTATTATCACAGATCATGCAGCAAAGTTCAGGTGCGAACTGGACACTGGATAAATATAATCCCTGCCCGGGTGTGATGGAAAATGTGCCAGCCAGCAATGGCTATCAGGGTGGTTTTCTGGTGGACCTGATGCGCAAAGATCTGGGTCTGGCGCTGGACACGGCAATACAGAGTAATTCACCAACACCAATGGGTTCACTGGCCCAGAGCCTGTATAGCCTGCATAGCCTAAAAGGCAATGGCAGTAAGGATTTTTCCAGTATATTTACTATGTTCGAACAAATCGAGAAGGACAGCTAAATGCAGTTAACCGATAAAGTTATTGCCGTTACCGGTGGCGCTCAGGGACTGGGGCTGGCTATGGCAGAGCATATCAGTCAGCGTGGCGCTAAAGTTGCCTTACTGGATATGCAACAGGAGCAACTTGATAAAGCCGTCGCGCAAATCAGGGACAAGGGCGGTGAGGCTCTGGGGTTTGTGGTCAACGTGACCGATGAAAAAGATGTTGAAAGTGCCTTTGCCGATATCAGGACCCACTTTGGTGCTTTGCATGGTCTGATTAACAGCGCCGGAATTATGCGCGATGGCATGTTGTTAAAGGTAAAAGATGGCCAGGTAATGGATAAAATGTCTCATCAACAGTTTCAGTCTGTGCTTGATGTCAACATTACCGGTACCTTTTTATGTGCCAGAGAAGCGGCCTCGGTGATGGTTGAAACCCAGAGTAAAGGTGTGATTATCAACATTTCCTCAGTGTCCCGTGCCGGTAATGCCGGGCAGAGCAATTACTCGGCTTCCAAAGCGGCAGTAGCGGCCATGACGGTCACCTGGGCTAAAGAACTGGCACGTTTTGGTATCCGCACCGGTTGTATTGCACCGGGGCTTGTAGAAACGGCGATGGCTGCGCAAATGCGGCCGGATATGAGAGAGCGTTTTTTAAGTACCGTGCCGCTGAGACGGCTGGCTGAGCCGTCGGAAGTCGCTGATGCGGCCTGTTTTATTCTTGAAAATGACTACTTTACCGGCAGAGTTCTGGAGCTGGACGGCGGCACCCGGGTCTGACCGGAGCAGGGCAGAGAAGGAATCTCTGCCTGCTCATAGCTATCAGAGATTAGCGCTGAGTACTGAAGCGGCTAAGGTGTTTAACGCCCTGGCTGAGACGGCTCATATTCAGTTTTTCCGCCACTTGTTGCCCTGAGCTCAGGTCGGTAATTTTGTAATTGCCCTGGCCATCCACTTCAATTTTTTGTTGTCCTTCAACCAACACCAGCTTGCTGTTGCTGTTACTGACTAACCAGTTTCGCTCCTTGTTAAGCAGTGACTGACCGGTGCTATAGTTGATGGCCGGTGCGTTGCATTGCACCAGGTCCATCAGGGTTGGCAAAATGTCTTCATGGCTGGATGGCCCGCTATCCTGGGGCAGGGGAAAATTTGTCAGCAGATTGACCTGCTGATTAGGGCGCATCTGCGTCAGCAACAACATATTACGTTGATGAAGTTCCCCCGCAAGCAGGACATTGAGTTGCTTTTCATCTACAAAACCAATGGCCAGCTTGGGGCTGTCGGTGGTGACTTTTTGCAAAAATTCGGGCCACTCCAGTTGCAGACTTCTGACGCCTTCAGGCAGGGTTGCCGAGGAATAAACGAAGGTTTCCAGACCTAGCTTTTGGGTTAAGTCCAGCGGTACAGGGCGTCGCTTTTCCAGCGCGCTGCGATACAACGAGGGCAGGCCGTAAAGCGCAGAAAAGCGCGCGCTGGCCTGATCGGCAGAGATATCATAATGCTGGGTATAGTTATTCAGGAGCAGCGCAGAACCTAAGTGACCAAGTTCCCCTGGTTCGGTACTAATCAATACCACGACACTGGCCTGTTCATTGATCCCACAGTATACCGGGTCAGCAGGATAATTAGCAGACTGAAACGGGCTGCTCAGTTGCAGTTCTTTGCGACGCTGATAACTCTGGATGTCCAGTAAGTCATATTTTGACATCAGTGTTTTTGCTGTAGCAGGGTATGACAAGGGAAACATGTCGTCCTGTTTGACAATCGGCTGATATAGGTTCGCATCGGCCCAGATATGGGCGCCATGACTGCTGACAAAGCAGATCACGAAAAAGGTCAGAATCGGTAAGCCTACCCGTTGCTTTTGTAATCGCTCCACGCGCTGCCACAGAGCATTGGCGATAATCAGTTGCAGTGATAACCAGACGATAAACAGCAGGCAAAGGTAGCTCCATTGCTGCCAGGTAAAGCTGGCCATGGCGCTGCGTGTTTCATTGCGTATTACTTCAACTGAACCCAGGCTAAGGTGTAGCCCATGCTTAGTGTACAGCAGGGCATCAAAAGCCAGTAGTGCCAGACCAATGGCGGCGAACACGGAACTGAGTACTTTGACCACTTTGACATTTGGCAACAGGTAGCACTGGGGCAGTACAACAAGAATAAAACCGACGAAAGTCAGAAAAGCAATATGGCTGAACCAGTTGCTGAACAGATACAACATGCCAATTGCGGTATCCGGCATGCCGGAGTTAAACACATAAATAGAGGCTATACAGATAGCTATGATGATATTGCTTAGGGCAAACCAGTGGCCCCAGGCCACCAATTTGGACACTCTCTGACGTCTGGGAGTATCGCCTAGGATCATAGCTTGTTTTTCTGCCCGTTAGTGGCTTTCACATCAATACTTTTGAGCAGGATCCGGGTAAACTCCCTGGCAAGGGACTCTCTGTGGCTGTCGGCCACCTGATGATTAAAAATACCCGTAAGCAGATTCCCCAAAGCCATCAGCGATAATTCTCTGTCAGCCTTATGCTTTTGCAACACGCCAATGAGATCCTGACTGAGGCTTTCGAATTGATTATCTGAATATCTGGATTGCTGCGGCATGTTGTTATTGTTCCTGACCAAGTATTGCCTGGGGATGTATCGATGATCATGTTTAGCTACCAACAGCAGCAAACACCAACGAGCCCAATTGTAACATAAGGAATTTACCTTGGGTGGTTGATTATTCCTTTTGATATCATATCCTTGTCCGCCCTGTGTGCAAGTGTGAGAACGGTTTTTTTCAGATTGTTTAAAGCCTTCTGCCGTCTTCCACAGACTACACCGAGCCCTGTTAACTTACGAGAAAGCCGTTATGAGTGCCGTAATCCAAGATTTTGTCGTCCACCAGCTTAGAATCAACGCCGATCAGGAACTGGTACTGGTACCCAGAAACGCCTGCTTTGAAGTCTCTGCGCAAATTGAAGAGTTAGCGCAGCAATTACATCACACCTATAACAGCAAGCCAGGTAAAGGGCTTGGAGGTCTGCTCGAAGAAGAAGAGGCTGGCTTCGCCGGGCAGCTATCTGCGCTTAGCAGTAATGAGCTGACATTCCATGCTTTTAGTATCAATACTGCCGGATTATTGCGTCAGAAACTGATGGAATTTGCCACTCTTGAAACCGGTTTTGTGGTGTTCTGCCGTTATCAGTTTCTGGCCACTGATTATTTGCTGATAGCCCTGATAAATACCCGTCAGCATGTGGAAATTAACCAGGAACTTGAGCTCAATTACAGCGATCATCTGGATTTGGCCAAGATGCAACTGGCAGCAAGGATTGACCTGACGGAGATGCAGGTCAACAAAGATAAGCAGCGCTATGTCAGCTTTATCAAAGGCCGTGCAGGGCGTAAGGTCTCAGACTTTTTTCTGAGCTTTCTAGGCTGTGAAGAGTTGGTCGACAGCAAAGTGCAAAATAAACAATTGGTTTCTCAGGTGGATCAATATCTGGCGACGGAGCAACTGGATGCAGAAGAAAAACAGCAGAGTCGGCAGGCGGTTTCAGAGTACTATAAGGAAAAGCTTGAACAGGGAGAACACATCAGTCTGCCAGAGTTATCAGAACGCATCCCCGCGTCCACTGAAGGGCAGGATTTTTACAGTTTTGTTCAGCAACACCAGCAGGAGCAACCCCTGGAACAGGACTTTCCAGCAGATCGTGGTGTACTCAAAGGCCTCAGTAAGTTCTCGGGTCAGGGTGGGGGGCTCAGCATTAACTTTGATCGTAAGCTCTATGGTGACCGTGTTCAGTATGATGTAGCAAGCGATACACTGATTATTAAAGGTATTCCGCCTAATCTTAAGGATCAGTTACTGAAATCTGAAAAATAACCGGTGCAGCGGCAACGGTGAAGCTGACAATTCAGTGGCACTTAAGGTTATAATGCAGCCAGCATTTTCCAAACTATCTGACCATGCAATTATTTGTAAATGATTTAACCGTAATGGATTTTTCTTACCTGTGCCCCGAACGCGGTATGGTGGGTGAGAGCTGGATAGTTGATGTGATCCTGGATGGGGGACTGAATGAAGAGAGCATGGTGCTGGATTTTGCCAAGGTAAAAAAGCAGCTTAAACGTCTGATTGATGATCACGTGGATCACAAACTTCTGATCCCGGCCGAGCACCCCTATAGTCAAATTACACATGAACAACAGAGCGATCAGGTATGGGTTGATTTTATGCGCTCCCATGGCCGCTCTATCCATCTTTACTGCCCCGCAGAGGCCTATGCCTTTATTTATGCTGCGCAGATCAGCATGGACTCAGTCAGCAGCTACCTTAAAGAGGTCATCGCTACACACTTACCGCAAAATGTAGAGGGGTTAACTCTGATGTTGCGGTGTGAAGAGATCAATGAGCCTTATTATCACTACACCCATGGGCTGAAAAAGCATGAGGGTAACTGCCAGCGTATTGCCCACGGCCACCGTTCGCGGGTGAAAGTGTTTGCCGATGGTGCTCCGGAAACTGATGCTCAACAGTATTGGGCAAGGCGCTGGAGGGATATCTACATTGGTACCCGCGAGGACCTGGTCAGTGAAACCTCGTTGCACCTGTCGCAGCTGGCGCGAGCTCAAGATCTCAATGAGCATTGTCTGTTCAGTTATGAATCGTCACAGGGGCTGTTTGAACTGGCTATTGCCGAGTCGGAATGCGACCTGATTGACACCGACTCTACGGTTGAATGTCTGGCACAGTTTATGGCTGATGAGCTCAAAGCCCTGCAGCCAGAGAAGAGTTTTACCGTCAGGGCGTATGAAGGTGTGGGTAAGGGTGCTATTGCCAGTGCTTAAGATCTGCGCCTATAGCATGGTCATCCCATTGTTGCTGATGCTGGCCCCGAATGTTCAGGCAACTGAAGAGGTGCCACCAATAGCCCTAAGCGGTGCAAAAACTCAGGGTGGCATGCTGAGGGGTAAGATTGATCCCGGCAGCAGAGTACTGCTTAATCAAAAAGAGGTTAAGGTTGGTCAGCAAGGTCATTTTGTGATTGGTTTTGGTCGTGATGCAGCCCTTGAGCAGCAATTGACGGTGATTAAAAATGGCAGCCAGCGAACCATCACTCTGCACTTATCCGCCCGGGAATACAATATTCAGAAAATCGAAGGGGTGGCACAGAAGTACGTTTCACCTCCTGAGGCGGTATTGCAGCGCATCGCTGAAGATAATCGACAGATAGCCAGCGCCAGGGCAACGGATACGGACAGATTGGATTTTATGCAGCCTTTTTTCTGGCCGGCTGATGGTCCCATATCCGGTGTCTACGGTAGCCAGCGTGTTTTCAATGGTGTTCCTAAGCGGCCTCATTTTGGCCTGGATGTGGCGGGGCCCACAGGAACTGACGTCGTGGCACCTGCAGATGGCCGGGTCCTGTTATGGGTGGCTGATATGTATTACTCAGGGGGCACTTTAATACTGGATCATGGTTTCGGTATCAGTTCGACTTTTATCCATTTATCCAAAAGTCTGGTCAGGCAGGGCGACGAGGTAAGACAGGGAGACAAGATTGCCGAAATAGGCGATACCGGTCGCACCACAGGGCCACATCTTGACTGGCGTATAAACTGGTTTTCTGAGCGGCTTGACCCCCAGTTGCTGGTTCCGGCAAGATAATCCGGCAATATCTTTTTACAAAAAATGTCGGCCACAGGCTCTTAATACCGCCATTACACCGGATAAAGTCAGCATTGAAGCGATGAATTCTGATATAAATACTGCCTATAACAACCATAAAATCATAAAACGACAGTGCGAGGAAATACCATGCAAAAAACCCTAGTCGCCACTCTGGTGGCATCAGCTTTGATGCTGGGGGCCTGTAAAGAGAATACTGCAGAACAGCAAACAGCTCAGGCTGATACCGCAGCCGGGCAGGTAAACGAAAAAACGCAAGGCGCTGAATTAGGAACATTCGGTGTTGAGTTGTCGGCCCGCGATGAATCCGTCAAGCCAGGTGATGACTTTTTCATGTATGCCAGTGGTAGCTGGTATGACAACTTTGAGATGCCGGCGGACAAGACCCGCTATGGTGCATTTACAGCGCTGGCTGATCGCAGCGAAGAACAAGTCAAAGCCATCATCGAAGATCTTGCTGCCGGCAAGGATCTTTCCGGTGAAGAAAAGCTGATTGCCGATTTCTACAACGCTTATATGGATGTGGAAACCATCAACAAGAAAGGTATCAGCCCCATTGAGCCGCTTCTGGATGAAATTGATGCCATTGATTCCGTTGAACAACTGCCTGCGATTTTTGGTAATGCCTGGCTTAGCGGAACCAATACACCCATCTGGGGTGGTATGTGGTATAACCGCCTGGATCCCAATGAATATCAGGTCAGTATCGGTGTTGGCGGGCTCGGGCTTCCGGACAGAGACTACTATCTCGAAGAGGAAGAGCGCTTTGCCACTATTCGCAGCCAGTACGTTGAGCACATTGCCCAAATGCTCGGGTTTGCCGGGGTCGACAATCCCCAGCAGAAAGCTCAGGGTATTCTGGAACTGGAAACCCGCATTGCCCAGGCCCAGTGGCCAAGGGAAAAACGCCGGGATCGCGATCTGACTCTGAATCAGGTCGCCCGCTCTGAAATGGCTGAGGGCTATCCTGGTTTTGACTGGGATGCGTACTTTGCCCCCAGCGGTTTTAAGGTACCTGAGTTAAATGTGACTCAGCCCGAACCGGTCAGAGACGTGATAAAAATCATCAATGAAACGCCGGTTGAGACCTGGAAAGATTACCTGACCTATCACAGTATCAGTGGCAATGCCTCGCTGCTGTCGGAAGATATTTATCTGGCCAACTTTGACTTCTACGGCAAGACACTAAGTGGTCAGCAAGAGCCCAAGGCGCGCTGGAAACGCGCGATCAGCGAGATGTCCGGCGTCGAATCATTAGGCTTTGCTATTGGTAAGGTCTACGTGGATCGGTATTTCCCGCAAAGCTCAAAAGAGCAGATGGCAGATCTGGTCGAGAACCTGCGTAAAGCCCTGGGAGAGCGTATCCGCGATCTGGACTGGATGGGTGAGGAAACTAAACAGAATGCGCTGGAAAAACTGCAGGCGTTCCGCCCCAAGATTGGTTACCCCGATAAGTGGCAGTCTTTTGAAGGACTGGAGATTTCTGACCAGGATCTGCTTGGCAATGTGCATAATCTGCGGGAATTCTTCCAGGCTCAGGATGTAGAGCGTGAGCTTGAAAAGACGGACAGAGAACGTTGGGGTATGCCTCCGCAGCAGGTGAACGCGTATTACAACAGTTCATTCAATGAAATTGTCTTTCCTGCTGCGATTCTGCAGGCACCATTTTTTGACCCCAATGCAGACCCTGCTGTGAATTACGGTGCAATTGGCGCCGTCATCGGGCATGAGATGGGACACGGCTTTGATGATCAGGGCTCTAAATCTGATGCTCAGGGGATTCAGAGCAACTGGTGGACAGATGCAGACAGAGCCGCTTTTGAAGCCAAAACGGAAAAGCTGGCAGAGCAGTACAGTCAGTATGAGCCCATCGAAGGTAACTTCGTAAATGGCCGTAACAGTCTGGGTGAAAATATCGGTGATGTGGGCGGTCTGGCAATGGCTTATCACGCCTATAAACTCAGCCTGAATGGTGAAGAAGCGCCGGTCATCGATGGTCTGACCGGCGACCAGCGGTTCTTCCTGGCTTGGGCACAGGTTTGGCGCGAAAAGCGTACCGAGCAAAGTATGCTTAATCAGCTAAGAGCCGGTACCCATGCACCGGGGCGTTACCGTGCACTGGCACCGCGTAACCATGATGCCTGGTACCAGGCGTTTGATGTTGAACCCGGTGATGCCCTGTACCTGGCACCGGAAGAGCGGGTACGGATCTGGTAATACTGAAATAAAATTAACAAAAAGCCGGCTCAGATAGCCGGCTTTTTATATCAGTTGATATTATTTTTCTTCGCTGCCGCCATATTCGGCGGCCAGTTCATCCAGTGCGGCACAGGTAGGGTCAAAGCCCTGGTCTGCATAACGATAACTGACTTTTACACTGTCGCTGGTGCGATGCAGTCTGGCGTCAACATCGGCAATCGCCCAGTTACGCAATGCATTGACAAAGCGGTTAGCCTGTTGAGACGAACCGAAGGTATAGCTTAACTGAACTTGCATAGGTTAATTCTTACTCCCTGAGTGTGACTTCCACAGTGCAGACTTCAACTCATCGGTTTCGCTTAATGTAACCGCCAGGGCCGGTGCCGTTGTTGGTGTAATCTCTGTGGTTTTAAGCAACTGGTTACGAAACAAATGCAAGGTAACAGGTTGATCAGGCTCCAGACTCTGAACCAGCGACGCCATGTTGCTGCTGTCGAGCCTGAGACAATCCAGCGCCAGTAATATATCTTTTGCATAGATGCCTGCAGATTCAGCCACAGAGTCCTCCAGTACTGCTGTGACTTCCAGACCCAATGGGTGAGGGCGATAAAGTATGCCCAGACAGGTTTCTGGCTGGCTATCAGCGGTGCTTAGCAGGTCTTTATTGGCTAGCGGTCCGTAGCTCAGGCTGATGCCAACTCTGGCTAACAGCGGAGCAAGTTCAATAGGCCCGGTCTGGTGCAACAACAGGCTGAGGTCGTCGGCAGTCTGTTGGTCACATAACGCTGTTACCTGATCATAGAAATCTTTATCGGTCGTACCCTTCGCGGTTTTGCCATGGGTTTGCCAAAGACGAACCATTAGATCATTCAGGCTCATATTTCCCTGACTATGCAGGCGAATGGTCAGATCCAGCCACAGGGCTATTAACGAACCTTTAGTGTAATAGCTGACGATATTATTAATCGCGTCTTCGCCTTGCTGGTAGAAGCGGGTCCAGGCATCAAAACTTGAATCCGATACCGATTGTTTGTTCTGGCCGGGGCCACGATGTACCCGGGTCAGGGTTTTCTGCAGCAACTTAAGATAATCGCCAAAGGAGATCAGGCCACACCGGAACAGACTGAAGTCATCGTAGTAAGAGGTGATCCCTTCGTACGCCCACAGCTGACGGGTGTAGGTTTCTTTGCTTAGATCGGGGGTGCTGAATACCTCAGGCTTGATCCTGCATACATTCCATGCATGGAAATATTCATGGGAAACCAGGCTGAGAAAACCGATATAGGCATCGGTTTTATCCTGTGAGCTGTTGCGCGTGGCAAAATCAAAGTTGGAGCAGAGCAGGGCCGTGGAGTTTTTATGTTCCAGTCCACCAAAGCCATTGGGCAGAATGTTGGTCAGGAACCAGTACTCATTAAAGGGGGCCTTGCCGGATTGCGGCTCGAACAGTTGGATATGATGCTGACATATTTTTTTGATATCGGCACAGATCCTCGGCATATCGGCATAATGCTTACCGCTTAACACCAGATGGTGCGTGACACCGGCCACATCAAACTCCTGCACCATGAAATCACCGATTTCTGCAGGGCAGTCAATGAGCTCGGCATAATTGTCGGCCTGGTAGTGACCAAAAGCATATTTTTGTGTTTTTTCAGCGCGCTCAAGCCCGGTGGCAACCCGCCATCTGGGTTTATCGGCAGGGGCGATTAACTCTAGCCGGTGTGGCTGATGCTCAAACTCCCGGACTCTGAGGAACAGACTGGTGCCATTAAAAAAGGCACGTTCATCATCAAGATAGGCGGTACGCACGGAAGAGTCGAAAGCATACACCTGATAGCTGATCGTAACGGCTCTTCCTTCAGACTTCAGTGTCCAGCTCTGTTTGTCATTCTTCAGTAAAGGCAGTGCTTTTTCCTGTCCATCGACGGCGCTGATGGCGACGATGTTCTTTGCGAAATCACGGATCATATAGGAGCCGGGGATCCAGGCCGGTAAACTGATATGCAGTTCACTGCTGTCATGTGAAGGTATGCTGAGTCTTACATCAAACAGGTGACGGTGATGCTGCTCGAAGCTGACTTGATAGAATATGCCGGGTGTCATTGGTTCCCTTTTTGCTTAGAAATCACAGAATAAATGTAAATGTGTTGCTGATTGTATGTTTCAGGAGCCGACTTTGCTGGTATCGGCTGTAAAAAAACACAATAATAACAAGATAATAATTTAATGCAGTGCTCAGAGTAATAAAGATGGCAATACTCTCAGAGAAAACAGGCCTTTCAAAAGAAGACATGCGCAAACTGCGCTCGTTGCGCCCGGGTATGTCGCTGGATGTGCAGGTAAAATCACCCACTGCAGCAAAGCGGGTGCGCACTGAATTTGTGGGCATGGATGGTACCCGCTGTCTGATCCTGCGTTACCCTGATGAATCCAAATGGGGGTCATTGAAAGACGCCATTTACGCAGACAACAGTATTATTGTGCGCTTTATTCTCGAAGATGAAACCGGCGAGGTCATCGCGTTTAAGTCCAGGGTGTTGCTGGTGGCGACCCGCCCGACCCATATCGTTTTTATCAGCTTTCCCGTTGCCATACAGAATCAGGGGCTCAGAGCGGAAAAGCGCACGACCACCCGTACCCCTGTGCAACTGGCTACCATCGACACAGGTAAACCTTTTCTCAGGGCCATGATTCTGGACATTTCGTCCAAAGGATGTCGTGTGGGTGTAAAGAAAGAGCAGACAGGTAGCCTGAAGCTGGTCGGTAAACAGCTTATGCTCAAAATCGCCGGTGGTGCTGAGATAGAACACAGCATTAAGGGCAAGGTCGTCAACCATAAGACAGATGATGTCAGTAATTTTTATGGTATTCAGTTTGTTGAGGGGGATAATGACCCGGATCAACTGAATCAGCTATTAGCAGAAATATCCATTGAGTTCTGAGGTGAAGTTATGAGACAGATTGAAAGGCTGCTGGATGAATACGGTCAGAGCCATCGTAATAAAACCAATATCATCATTCACGGTTTCGCTGTGCCGTCCATCTATTTTGTGACAATAGGTTTAATCTGGTCCATACCTGTGCCCGACTTTCTCCGCCAGTTCGGCGTAACCTGGGCGCATTTATTGATGGTGCCGGTGCTGTATTACTATTTTCGTTTATCCGGCCCTATAGGTGCAGCGATGACCTTGCTGTCACTGATATCCTTTCAGATTATCTATATGCTTGATGCAATGGATATTTCGGTGTGGCAGCTGTGTCTGGCACTCTTTGTCATCATGTGGATCCTGCAGTTTGTCGGTCATCATATTGAGGGAAAGAAGCCGTCTTTTTTTAAAGATTTACAGTTTCTGTTGGTGGGGCCCGCCTGGTGGTGGGTGCACTGGTTAAAGCGTCTGAATATTCCCTATTAGCGGGGCAGGGCTGTGACCTATGCCTAATTGCGGCAGATAAGGTCAGGGTTACGATAAGCAGCGTCTGAGCCACGCACCTATACCGTATAATCTATTGTGATGTTGTCCGCTGAGAGTCCCCATTGATCTATTGGCAAAAGCTATTTGAAGATAAAGAGCGTCAGTTCTGGTTATTACATACCGGAGGTTGGGCGGGCTTTGCCCTTGTCTATTATCTTGGCTCCTTTTTGCATGATATGCGCAGTATCTGGCTGTTTGTGATTCTGCTCAATGCCTACGCTGGTTGGCTGATCACTATCCCGCTGCGCTATATCTTCCGTCGTCTGTGGTATCTCAAACCCTGGAAAATGGTGCTTTTTGCACTGTGTTTATCCTACCTGGTGGGGGTGCTGTGGGCGGTGATCAAGAACATCAATTACTGGGAAATCTATAAGCACGGTTACCGGCCCGATGAATGGATTTATTATTTCAGTAACAGTGTTAATTCATTTTCTATTATTGTCTGCTGGAGCGGACTGTATTTTGGTATCAAGTATTACCAGTTGATGCAGCAGGAAAAACAAAATGCGCTCACCGCCTCGACCATGGCGCATCAGGCGCATCTTAAAATGTTGCGTTATCAGCTGAACCCACATTTTTTGTTTAACACCCTGAATGCTATTTCCACGCTGGTGCTGATCAAGGACAACCAGACTGCGAATGCGATGGTTTCCAGACTGAGTGATTTTTTGCGATATTCACTGGATAAGGATCCCATTAAGAAGGTACCCTTTGAGCAGGAAGTTCAGGCCATAGATCTGTATCTTGAGATCGAAAAGGTGCGCTTTGAAGACCGGCTCACGGTAACCTGGGATGTCGCCCCCGAGTCGCGCAAGGCACTGGTGCCGAGTCTGATACTGCAGCCTCTGATTGAGAATGCCATAAAGTATGCCATAGCCAGAACAGAGTCCGGCGGTTGTATCAGCATTCACGCGAAGTCTTTTGGACAGGATCTGTTGATCGAAGTGGCTGATAACGGCCCCGGAGCGGATATTGTCAATGGTCAGTTGCGCCGGAACGGCGGAGTGGGCTTGCCCAATATCCGTCAGCGGTTGCAGTCGCTGTATCAGGATAATTTTTCTTTTGTGATTTCAGACAACCAGCCCAGCGGCGTTAAAGTCAGTATCAGAATTCCCTATGAGGTAGCTCAGGATGCAAACTAAAGTCAGAACCATCATTGTTGATGACGAACCCCTTGCCAGAAAAGGGCTCGCTGTGCGGCTTGGCGCGTTTGAAGAAATCGAGTTGCTACAGGAATGCAAAAATGGCAATGAAGCGGTGGAAGCCATCAGGCGTCTGCAGCCCGATTTGGTATTTCTTGATATTCAGATGCCGGGCCTGAACGGGTTTCAGGTTATTCATCAGTTGGAGCAGAGCATGAGCAGACTGCCACTGATTATCTTTGTGACCGCCTACGATACCTATGCCATTAAGGCCTTTGAAGTGCATGCGCTGGATTATGTGTTAAAACCTGTGGATGAGAAACGCCTGACCAGCACACTGGAAAAGGTCCATCAGAATATGGTCCAGAGACAACAGGGAGAACAGAAAGACAGATTAGCCAGATTGGTGGCAGAGTTCACCGGTGATGACTGTGAGGAAATTTTGCGCCGACTCTCCGAGGGCGAACCAATAAGCCAGTATCCCGATATATTGGCGATTAAAGATGGCAATGAGATCACGCGGGTACCGGTGAATGAAATTCAGTGGATAGACGCGGCCGGTGATTATATGTGTGTGCACTCGAAAAGTGGTACACACATTATGCGCCGGACCATGAAAGAGCTTGAGCAGGAATTAGACCCCAGGCGCTTTGTCAGGGTTCACCGCTCGGCCATCGCCAATATTCAGTTTGTCAGTAAACTGGTCAGCCACGTCAGTGGCGAGTACCACCTGGTGCTGGAAAACGACACAGAACTCAAGGTCAGCCGCAGCCACAGAGACAGGGTCAAATCAATGATTAATCATTGATTGGGTTATTGGTTTCGTCCTGTTGGCCAAGTGGTTTTGTGATTGTAAATGTTGTGCCTGATCCGGGTTCACTCTGGCATGTTATTTCACCCCCCAGTTTCTGAATGACCAGGTTGTAGACAATGTGCAGGCCCAGGCCATTACCTAGCTGCTCATTGCGGGTTGAGAAAAAGGGATCGAACACCTGCTTACGGATTTCCTCGGTCATGCCTATACCATTATCAGCGACAGCGATTGTCAGTTTGTCATTTGTTTTGTTAACGCTGATTGTTATCTCTCCGGGTGTTGAGGTATCAAAGGCATGGCTCAATGCATTGTCCACCAGCTGACTCAGAATTTGTGCCAGTGCACCGGGGGAGGCAAAGAGTCTGACCTCCTGCTGGTACCGACATTGAATACGATGCTCAGTTTGTTCTATCCGGGAACGGATGGACAGCAGGATATTGTCGATGTACTCACAAAGGTTAAACCAGCGATTCTCTTGCTTATCGTTATCCACCGCAACCTGCTTAAAGCTGTTGATCAGGTTGGTTGCTCTGAGCAGGTTTTCGCTGAGTAATTCGGCGCTCTGCATCATTTTGTCATAAGCCTGGTTAAACTCGCCTCTGGTCATTTTTCCCTCTACCGCCTTGTCATGCACTGTCCTGGCGATATTCTCCAGCATGGATGCGGCAGTAACGCAGATCCCTAATGGTGTATTGATCTGATGGGCCACCCCGGCCACCAGACGCCCTAACGAGGCATGTTTTTCGTTCTCAACAAGCTGCTGTTGCGTTCGTCTCAGTCGTTCAAGGGAATCTGTCACTTCTTTGGTCTTAGTTTCCAGCTCTGCGGTACGCTGGGCGACTTTTTTCTCGAGGGCGGCATTGAGTTGTTTTACTTCCTGTTGCGATGCCATCAATCTGGCGTTGGCACGTTCTATTTCACCGACATAGGTTTTAACCTGAAAATACACATCGTTGAGCGCTTTGATAATAGGAGTAAACTCGTTCTTCTTGTCATACTGCACCTGATCCAGGACAACCTGCTTGTTGTTACCGTAGCTGATGGAATGCCTGATGGTGTTCAGCACCTGATCAAAGGGGCTGAAAAGGGCTCTGAGGATAAAAATCATCAGCAGGATAAAGCCCAGCCCTATGCCGCTGCCTGTGAGTAAAGTAAGACGGGACACCTGATCGATTTCTTTGCGAAAATCGCTCATTGGTACCATGGAGCCGAACACAAAACCCTGTTCGGTAGTCTGGTAGAAAATCAGTTCATCTTCATGCACCAGGTTTGATATCTGGTGAATGCTATTATTATTGTTCTTCTGCAACAGTGGTTCAGCCCAGGGCAGGTGAGTTGTGGGTTTCATCACCAGCTCGACATCGGGTGGGTAACTTAGTATTAATCCCGAAGCCCGGTGGAACAGAAATGGGACGGCGTTATGGGTCACTCGTATGCTGTCAAGAAACCGGGTGACCTGAGCTAAAGACCAGTCAACAGTGGCCAGACCAATAGGTTGTCGGTCTTCGCTGAGCATCACCGCATCGACAGTCATCATCAGAGAATAGGAGCCCGCATCATCTCTGTAAGGTTCAGTCCAGAAAATGGAACGAAAGTCCTGCTGCTGTGTTACCCAGTTATTACCAGCCGCCAGCCTGTACCAGCCCTGATTAAAATAATCGTATTCAGGGGTATTAAGATCCCAGGTAAAGACCACTTTATCCTGTTTATCTCTGAACACATAAGGGCCAAAGTAGCGTTGCTGACTGTCTATGGCATAGGGCTCAAACCATAGTCCTCCGCCCATTGCCTGCGTAAAGTGGGTGAACTTTTTGTTTAAAATGGATTTGGCCACGGCGGTCACATCAGACACACTAAGATGACTGGCATGGCGCAACTGGTAAAGAGATTCACCGTTGATTGCCAGGTCCGTAACACTCAGTTCCATCAGGTTAGTCAGGCTGTTGATTTCTCTGACGGTGGTATTGAAGACGGCCCGAATCTCGCCGGTTTTAAACTCATCCAGTGCTTGCTGATAGATCAGGGTGTTAAAGAGTTGCAGAGTAGAGTAGGCCAGTACCTCAAACAGGATCACAAACACCAGAATACGGGTCTTGATGTTCATGATCCTGCCTCAGTGCGGAGCCGCCCAGTCATGTGGGAGTTCACTGTTGGCGGGCTTTTTTCCACATGTCCTTGTAGATGTTACGGGTTCTGGAATTCATAGGCTGCCAGAACATTTCTTTGACAAAGAAGGTTTCATCGCCGACACGGCCATTTTCTGCTACCTGAGCGTCAAGCAGTTTCGCGGTTTCGCCGTTGACAATGATGGAACCATACATTTCCAGAATGCGTTTCTGGATAGTTTCACTGATCAAAAAATCCAGCAGCAAATAGCTGGCGCGCAGTTTATCACCTTCGACGTGCTTGCCAATGGCCAGAGTATCCAGCCAAACCGTCTGTCCTTCCTCAGGATTTGCAAGGGCCCAGTTCTGACCCGAGCTGTTGGCAGCTGCAACGCCAAACCAGTAATCTGTAGCATAGCTGAGTGTTTTCATACTTTGTGGCTCAGGCATACCTCCCCAAAATGAATGGGCATTGGCAACCAACTGATTGAGTTTAGCCTGTACTTCCTCTTCGTCGAAAGGCCCGCTGTCGACGTCGTAGAAGGTTTCAGGCGGATAACCAAGCACCAGCATGGTGATGTACAGGTTGGCCTCAAACTGGTCATCGGTGACGCTGTATTTGCCCTTGTTGGCCGGATCCCATAACACTTCCCAGGAATCCGGTGGCGACACCTTGTCCTGATTGTAAGCCAGGCCGTAAGATCCACCCAGTTGAGGTACTGAGTACTTTTCTCCATTGAACTGGTCATATACGGCACTGCGTAAAGAGGACAGTACTTTGGGATAGTTCTGCAGGCGCTTAAAATCAATGGGTTGCAGAACCTGGAACAGCTTGTCCTGGTTCATCTTATAATAGTTGTGGGTAGGGGTAACGACATCGGCACTCTTTGCCCGCAGTGCTTTGAATATTTGCTCCGGATTGGTGATATAGGGGGTGACAATATTCAGTTCAACATCCATGCCTTTTTCTTTGGCATAGGTACTGAATTCTGCCGCAAAGGGACTGATATAGCCTTCCCATTCCAGTATATTTAAAATGGTTTTGGACCAGACGTTAGCCGACATAAACACTGTCAGCGTCAGACTCAGGGTAAAAAGTCGCATAGTCATGCTCCTTTTATATGAAACGGGCAATCTTTCTCAATCATGCCCATGTAGGGCCTCCTTGCGACGGAGGTCGTCCCTGAGTGTCAGGCTTTAAACTGCCTGGCCAGCTGACTCAGACGCTCAGCGGTTTCATGCATACTCTGTGAGCTTTGTGTCATTTCTTCAAGTTGATGAAGGCTGTCGTGGCCTGCACTGACAATACGGTTAACATTGTGACTTAATTCTTCAGCAACGGTGCTTTGCTCTTCCACTGCGGTGGCAATCTGGGTTGCCATTGAGGTGATCTCACTGGTGGAGTCCAGAATACCGCTGATAGAATCCCCTGAGCTGCGGGCGTTCTCCACAGATTCCTTGCTCTGACTCTGACTTTGCTCCATCACCGAAACCGCTGACTTGGCACTGCTTTGCAGTTTTTCTATGGTTTGCTGAATCTGTGAAGTGCTGTCCTGGGTTCTTGATGCCAAAGCCCTGACCTCATCGGCAACCACCGCGAATCCGCGTCCCTGATCGCCTGCGCGGGCGGCTTCTATGGCGGCATTCAGGGCCAACAGGTTAGTTTGCTCGGCGATGCTGCGAATGACTTCCAGTACAGTAACAATACCCTCTACATCACTCTCCAGTGAGCCCACAACGGAGGCGGCCTGCTCAAGCTGCTCAGAAAGGTTATTGATTGAGCTGACGGAGGTGCGGATAATATCCGAAACTTTTTTTGCATCATCACTGACATGGTCTGCCGCATCTGCAGTGAGTTGTACATTATGCGCAATTTCCTTGGCAGATGAAGACATCTCAGTGATCGCGGTAGCCACCTGATCCGTTTCTGATTGTTGCTTTTGCAGGTGCCCGCGACCGGCCTCGGTGCCATCATGTACACTTTGGGCGTTGTTTAGTGTCTGTTCGACTACTTCCTGAATGGACAACACCAGGGTCTGAATCTTCTCCACAAACACATTAAATGATTCGGCCACTTTGCCGATTTCATCATCCCGTTTAACGATCAATCTCCGGGTCAGGTCCCCCTCACCACGGGCGATATTTTCAAGGGCATTTGCCACATCTGACAGGGGGCTGATTACCAGTTTGTTAAACAGCAGATAAAGTGCGGCCACTAACAGTCCGGCCAGCAACAAACCTTTAACCAGTGCACTGGTAGCAAGGCTGCTGAGTTGTTCTTCAATAGGGCTGTTATCTATATACACCTGCACGCTGCCAAGCTCGGTAACATTGCCGTCCTCTTCGTAGCGCAGGGTGATACGTCTGGTTTCATCGGTACTGCTGCCGGTTGAGCTCATTATCCGTTCACCGGAGTCGTTATAGATCTCAAGCCGTGCCACATCCTCAGACTGTTGCTCCGCATTGAGGATACGTTCCATTTGTCCCTCTTCGAAATTCCACATGGCTGCGGGAAGATTCAGCTGTAGCCTGGATTCCATCAGACTGATTTGTGTTTGTTGTCTTTCTTTGAGTCTTTTGCTCTGCACATTGTAGTCATAAATGCCGAGCACCAGCACGACCACTAATACCAGCGTCAGGGCAGCGATAATCAACTTAAAGGATATGGACTTGGTAAACTTCATGGGCATCTCAATGTCGGAAGTGGTTTTCCCGGAGGTTCAGTGTCAATCGCATATTCAGGCAATAGTAAATCAACAGCAACCTCATGATTCAGGACCTCAGAGATGTTTGGCCATAATAGCCTGAACATCTATCTTTTTGAGTCCTTCATTAAAGATATCGCGCCATTTCTTGCCTTCATGAGTATTTTCAAAGGCAATGTGCAACTCCTTGTTGACTAAAAGCGTGCTATTCATTTCTACCTTGTCTGCCAATCCCTTGAGACTGGGCTCATTGGTCAGCAAATAATTAAGCACATTAGCGTCAATAACGGCAGCATCAATGCGCCCCGCAGCAACTTTCTGGACGTTCTTATCATCAGACACCACGGCCTGGGCACTGATATCACCACTGGCGATTAACGCATCCAGCTCCTCGGTATTAATATAGTCCTGCACCACCCCCAGGCGGTATTGAGTTAAGTCACTGACCTTACTCCAGCTAACAGGCTTATCTTTACGCTGAACCAGGCCAAGAGGTCCTTGCCCCATGGGTTCTGAAAAGACAAATTCATCTGATTCATAATGGTATTCGGGAAAATAGCCGGCGTATTTACTATCGTCGCTGGCCAGTTTCACTGCACGACTCCAGGGGTAAAATTCGACCACCAATTCATGACCCATACTTGCAAAGGCGGCTTTGGCTACAGCAATCGAAGCGCCTTGTTCAGTGAGCTTCTTGCCCGAGTAAGGAGGCCAGTCCAGTGACGTAAGGTAAAGGGTATCGGCACGACATAATGGCGATAGCAAAAACAACAGGCTGATTATCAGAATTTTTTTCATGATTACTTATCCCCAATCAGAAATTGAAGGTCCGGCCAACGGTCAACAGCACTCTGGTATCCCCATAGGTATCAAGGTCTGTGCCCTGAACGCCCAAAGAGAGGTCAAAACCGGAGATACTGTAATTAGCGGTGGCCTGCCAGTGAATATAGGAGTCATCACCTTCCTCCCACTGGAATTTATCACTGTCGGTGCTGGTAGAACGATCAACGCCGAGTAGCAACGAGAGGTCGTCAGTGATTGGGATAGTGTGATTCAGCATCACGATATAGTGACCGGCACCTGTGCCAAAGTAATCCCAGGCATACCAGAAGTTCAGTTCAGTATTGCCAATGGCCCAGAGCATGTAGGCTTCGGCATAATTGCCTTCGTCGCTGTAACTGGCACCGTGGTAGGTATACTGGGCGACACCCAGATCCAGCCCTACATTGTCGTTAATATCCTGATAAAACCCTGCATACAAATCTACTTCCAGGTTGGTATCATCACCAAAATCCACATTGGATGCCCAGGCTCCGGCGTACCAACCGCTATCACCGGCCCAGTCCAGACTTGCCTGCAGTGCAGGTTTTTCGTCGGTCTGACTGACCCCGTTAAACAGGTAGTCGCTGGCAAGGGTTACGGTGGAAGACCATTCGGCCTGAGCAGCGAAGGAACAGGAAAGCGTGGCAAGTAAAGCGAGTGTTTTACGATGCATAGTGTTGTTTCCTAAGAAGTTTTCAGTTTAAGTATAGTGCAGTTTTGAGTTTTGCAACTTTTTGTAACTGATAAATTCAGGATAATTCCGCAGCCCTTTATTGGCGAGGGATTGCCACCGGCAGAAATTTTTTGCGCTTTCTATTTATCGCTATCCTCGATAGATGGTGTTGCCAAAATTAGAATAGTTTTAACTGAAATGCTCTGGTTATAAGGTTCAGAAGTTTTCCGGAATAAAACGACAGGGAAGACAGGTCGTCAATTTGTGTTGTTCTCGTTCTTAACCAGATCAAAAACCTGACGCTGGATTTTTACCAGATAGGGATCGAGTGCTTTCGGTTTGTTCCAGCTTTGCTGAAAGGGAACCTCGACCAGTTGCTGATTTCGTTCACCAATCATGATGCCGGTTTTACCGGCTAACAGTGCCTCAACGGCGTAAGCGCCGAGTTTGGACGCCAGCATACGATCGAGACTGACAGGAGAGCCTCCCCGTTGCACATGGCCGAGGATCACCGGGCGGCATTCTATACCTGTGCGGGCTTTGAGTTGATTGGCAAGATCGGTGGCGCCACCTGGCCAGAGATTCTCAGACATCACCATAATATAACTGCATTTACCGCGAATTTTCTGGGCTCTTTGGATGTGTTCAGCCAGATCATCCAGTTCCGGAGGTGCATCGGGATAGAGCTCCGGCAAGAGCACCTGTTCGGCACCTGAACACACCGCCGCGCTCAGGCCAATAAAGCCGGCATGTCTGCCCATGACCTCAATCAGGAAGATTCGCTCGAAGGCATCGGCGGTGTCACGAACCTTATCGATACTCTCCAGCGCTGTGTCTATAGCGGTGTAATAACCAATAGTGGCATCGGTGCCGTTAATATCATTATCTATGGTGCCAGGCAGGCCGACAATTTTGCCATTCCAGTAGTTGGACAAGTGTTCGGCACCGTGGAAGGAACCATCGCCGCCTATAATAATCAGACCATCTACCTTGGCCTGATTAAGGTTGCTGGCCGCCAGGCGCGCACCCTCTGGGGTAGTGAAGGGCTGACAGCGAGCGCTTTTAAGAATGGTACCGCCCCGCTGGATAATGTTGTAGACATCTTCGGTGCCAAGATAGCGGTATTCCTGCTCGAGCAGACCATTAAAGCCATGCTGATAACCCAGCGGCTGGATACCCGAATAATGACTCGCCAGTACGATAGCCCGGATTGCGGCATTCATACCAGGGGCATCACCACCTGAGGTCAACATGGCAATACGTTTCATTTGCGCTCCTTAGGATAGAAAACCCGGCGTTTAATATTTAGTCTTAACGCTGTGGCCGGCAATCAGAAACCGGACAGATAGCGATCAATTCTGTCATTGTGAAGGTATAAGATAACAGGCAAGTGACAAATCAGGGAATACGGATGAAGAAGTTTCTGTTCAGCATATTTTTTGTATTGTGTTTAAGCAGCTGCTCTACAGGCTTTGTATATAATAATCTCGACTGGCTGGTGCACTGGTATATTGATGACTATGTCGATTTGAATGCAGAGCAGGAAGCCGTTTTTGACGATTATATGCGGCAGTGGCTGAATTGGCACCGAAGCGAGGAATTGGTGGCTTACCGGCAGCATCTGCAAGAGCTGAAAAGCCGGATTGAACACACCCCGCTGGACCGGGCACAGTGGCTCAGTGAATTTGAACGGGGTCGGACCCACTGGAATCGATTGTTACAGGAAGTTGCCGGTGATCTCAGCACCCTGGCGCTGAAGCTGGATGATAAGCAAATCGAATCCATATTCGACGAACTGGAAAAGCGCAACCGGGAAAGAGAGCAGCGACAAAAATCCCGCGACGACAGCAGACGAACTGACAAACTGCAGGAAGACATTGTGCAGTGGATTGGCCCCTTATCGAAGCCGCAAAAAGAACTGCTCAGGCGTTACTCCGGCAAGTTAAAGCCTAACTTTAAAGACTGGATGCAATACCGGCGGAAATGGCAATCTGAAGCCAGGCAGATACTGCTGCAAAGAGAAGATACTGAGCGTTGGCGTCGTGCAATGGACGCCGTGGTGTTGGATCCGCGCCAGTTTGAACATCAGACTTATCGTGAGCAGTCTGCCTATAATCGTAATGTCTATGCCTCCTTGCTGGCAGATTTGCACGCGGGTCTCTCAGAACGTCAGAAAGCCCACTTACAGGAAGAGATTGAAGATTTGATAAGGGATCTCAGCGATCTGATGGGGGATGGATGACAAAATCCCGGTCCTACCATCTGATTATTGCCGGCGCCGGTATACTCGGTGCGGCCTGCGCCAGAGAGTATCTTAGTCGCTACCCGTCCCACCGGGTGTTGATTGTGGAAAAAGAAGCAGACGCCGCCCGCCATCAAACCGGACGCAACTCGGGTGTCATCCACGCCGGAGTTTATTACCAACCCGGCAGCTTAAAAGCCCGTTATTGCCGGGAAGGTCTGGAACAGACACTGAGTTTCTGTCGTCAGTATCAGGTGCCTTTTTTACAATGTGGCAAGCTCATTGTGGCGACCAATGAATCCCAGCAAAGTGGGCTGGAAACATTATTTCAACGCTGTCAGGATAATGACCTCAACCCACAGAGACTCAGTGCCAGGCGACTCAGGGAGCTTGAACCCGCCATCACAGGCACCGCTGCCATGGGTGTGGCACAAACCGGTATAACAGATTATGCGGCGCTGACCAGAGTAATGCTGGCGCTGGCGATGGATGCCGGGGCTGAGGTGGTATTTAATCATCAGATTAGTGCCGTTTCTGAAACGGGGTCGGGAGTCAGGGTGCAGGCAGGTGGTAAGTGCTATGTTGCAGAAAAGCTTATTAATTGCTGTGGGCTGTATGCGGATCATCTGATTCGTTTACAGGGTATCGAAACGGATTTTCAGATCATCCCTTTTCGTGGTGAATATTTCCGGCTACCTGAAAAATACAATCAACTGGTGCGGCATCTGATTTACCCGGTACCGGATCCGGCTTTACCGTTTTTGGGTGTGCATCTGACCAGAATGATTGATGGTAGTGTGACTGTAGGGCCAAACGCGGTGCTGGCAATGGCCAGAGAGGGCTATGGCTGGGATCAGTTCAATATCCGTGAAATGGGTCAGATGCTGGGTTTCAGCGGTTGTTGGCCATTGTTAAAACGATACTGGCACAGTGGACTGAGGGAGCTTTATGGCTCCCTGAATAAAGGTGCATACCTGCGCAGGGTACAGGCATATTGTCCGCAAATTCGCAGAGCAGACCTGCTTCCATACAGAAGTGGCGTGCGTGCCCAGGCCGTCACTGATAAGGGGGAATTGCTGCATGATTTTAAGTTTATACAAACAGAATGTACCTTGCATCTGGGTAACGCGCCCTCACCGGCGGCGACCTCTGCGATACCTATCGCCAGGGCAGTAATCGACAAGCTTTCATAAAAATAGAAAGGTTGTGTGACTTTATTGCACTTTTTAACAACATAATTGACTGGTTAAATAGTACCCATCAATCAGAAATATCAGGAGTCTACAGATGGGATTATTGGTAGAAGGTAAATGGCAGGACAAATGGTACGACACCAGGAAATCCGGCGGGCGTTTTGAACGGGAGTCATCGCGCTTCAGAAATACGATTTCAAATGAGCCGGGCAGTGAGTACAAACCCGAGTCTGGCCGTTATCATTTATATGTGTCACTGGCTTGCCCATGGGCCCACCGTACACTGATATTCCGCAAGCTCAAAGGCCTTGAGCCGCATATTTCGGTATCTGTTGTCAGCCCGGACATGCTTGAAAATGGCTGGGAGTTTGATGGCTATCCCGGTGCCACAGAGGATCATCTCTATTCTCTGGATTATATGCATCAGTTATATACCAAAGCGGATCCTCAATATAGCGGCAGGGTCACGGTGCCGGTGCTATGGGATAAACACAGTCAAAGTATTGTAAACAATGAATCGGCAGAGATTATTCGGATTTTTAACCATGCCTTTAATGATCTGACCGGCAACACCCTGGATTTTTATCCCGCACAACTGGCATCCGGAATAGATGATATTAACCAAAGGGTGTACGACAAGGTTAATAATGGGGTCTACAAGGCCGGCTTTGCGACGACTCAGCAGGCCTATGAAGAGGCAGTGACAGCATTGTTTGCAGAGCTGGATAAACTGGACCGGCACCTGGCCAGTAACCGTTATCTCGCAGGGGAGCAAATTACCGAAGCGGATTGGCGGCTATTTACCACACTGATACGTTTTGATGCGGTGTATGTCGGACATTTCAAATGTAATTTGCAGCGGATAGAGGACTATGCCAATTTGCGTGGCTATTTGCGCGAGCTATATCAGTATCCTGGCGTGGCCGATACAGTCAATCTGGATCATATCAAGCGGCATTATTATTACAGTCACGACAGCATCAATCCCACGCGGGTTGTTCCGACAGGACCAAGGTTAACCCTGGATAAACCCCATGGTCGGGGAGAATAGGATGGACAGAAAGATTTCCCGTAAAGTAAGAGGGGTTAAAACCAGCGATGGTGCAGGTGTGGCACTGACACGTATTATTGGTCAGCCGGGGTTACCACGGCTTGATCCCTTTCTGATGCTGGATGAATTTGGATCAGATAAGCCCAACGACTATCTGGCTGGCTTTCCGCCTCATCCCCATCGCGGATTTCAGACTGTTACCTATATGCTGCAGGGCAAAATGGGACATAAAGATTCGGTGGGTAATGAAGGGATAATTGAATCCGGCGGGCTGCAATGGATGAATGCCGGTAGCGGTATTATTCATGAAGAGATGCCACAGCAAACCGAGGGATTGCTCAGAGGCTTTCAGTTATGGGTCAATCTGCCGGCAAAGGAAAAAATGTCTGCGCCTGACTATCAGGATATTCCGGCTGCGAAGGTACCAAAACTTAACCTGAAAGAGGGTATTGTTGTGCGACTACTTTCCGGTGAGCTGGCAGGGCAGAGCGGACCGGTAAAAACTCAGGCTGTGGCGCCACTGTTTTTTGACCTTCATGCTGACAGGGCGGGCGAGATCAGTCTGCCGGTGGAGCAGGGGCATAATGGTTTTGTGTATTGCTACCAGGGTAACCTGAAAATCGCTGGGGAAGATCTTAAAACAGGTGAACTTGCCGTACTTGATGATGGGGAGCGGGTGTCACTGATGTTGCAGGCCAATACCCGTTTAATCCTGGTTGCGGCCAGACCCATAGGCGAACCCATAGTGCAGTATGGACCTTTTGTTATGAATACACAGGACCAGATCCATCAGGCCCTGCGTGACTATCAGCAGGGCCGGCTGGTAAAAACACCGGACAGTGGAACGAGCTGAGGTTGATGGGTTTTATGACAGCCGGCCAGCAGGGCCGGCTGTTACTATCGGAATAGTATTACTGCTTTTGCTTTTCTGCTCTTTTCTCACCAATTGCAGTTTCATCACCCTTACAGATAGTGTCATATTGATCCCGGTAATATCTCAGATCCTGACAGGCTTCCTCGTAACGTTTTCGGGCAGTCAGTGCCTGTTGGGGATGATCCTTATTTTGCATGATTTTCCGCCATTCGGCGCATTGTTGTTCCTGTTGTTTAACTTCAAGAATATTTTCGCATGGGTTGTCAGTGCTGCTACAGGCTGTTAACAGCGGTAGTACAAAAGTCACGGCGAAAAAAGGTTTCATGTGCGCTCCAAAAGGTTTTTGACATCATCCCTGATATTATTGAATTTAGCCTGATGGCTATCCGAAAGACGCATGCCTTCAAGCATTCTGTAGGTTTGCCGACATTTCATCATCAGAGCCGGATCCGGCTTGGTATGCTGTTCCTGCAATTTTAGCAGGCATTGCAGTAAATTGATGGCGACACCGGTGTTCATGGGAGCCAGTTCCTGGGCCGCCAGGAAGGATTCATAGGCGCCCTGATACTGGCCCTGGGCGTATTTCTTCAGGCCGTCCCGGTTGTGCTTATTGTATTGTTGCTTAACCCGGTTGGTACGATCTTCGGTCTTATCAATCAGGTACTTCAGATTGGCATCCAGCTTAATATCACTTTGTTTCAGTTGCTCCAGTAACTCGGACAGTTCTTCAAACTCGCCCAGGTCACACATCAAATCGATAGAATCCGGTGCCATTGTCATAGGGTAATGATCGAACTTTTTGCGTAACTGATACTGAGTCTCGTTGAGCAGGCGTTTGGCTTCGAGCAACTTGCCGTCAAGATAGTTAATCCTTGCTCCCACCAGATCTTCATATACCCCGTAATCAAAAAGCTCTTTTGTACGGGTCAGCAGTTCATCATTGCGGTTGCGTTGCAGTACCAGTATGGCTTCCTGCTGAAATTTGTTCTTCTGCCGTTTGTCTTCGGCCTTTTCTGCCGCATCCAGAATACTACGTACGTAGTTACACAAATGCACTACGCTTCGGTGAACGGATTTCTTACTCTGTTCCAATATGGCCTGACAGCAGTTTTTGGCCATTTCATAATCACCGGCCAGCCTGGCAATCTCACAGCCCAGAAATTGTCGGGTTAAAGAATAGGGCGCCATCGCCAGGGCTTTCTGAATTGAGTCCAGGGCCTCGTCAAGTGACTCACTTTGCATATGAGCCTGAGCCAGCAAATCCAGGCCATCCACCATAAAGAGTCTTTGCATGCAGATCTTACGGGCAAAAAACATCGCCTTTTTAGTGTTATTTCTGAGCAAATGCGTTCTGGCCAGAGCAATGGTGACCCAGGGAAGCGCTTTAGATTGTGATAAGGACTCGAGCAGATTCAGAGCTTCGTCATAGCGTTTTTCCCGCCAAAGCAGATCCGTGAGTACAGCGGCGCAGGCACGGCTGTACTTTCTGTGTGTACTGATAAGGGTGCGACAGGCAGCGATGGCTCCATCATTGTCACCGTTCATGGCTTTGTCATACACATGACGCAGGGAAATCCGCTTGTGATAGGCCTTGGCAATGCGGTTGTGTAACTGTGCCTGAGAAAAAGGTTTGATAATGTAATCATCAGGTTGCTTTTCAATGCTACCCAGCACCATCGGCCTGTCACTGTCGGCACTGACCATGATATAGACGGTTGTCGGTCTGATCAGTTTGCGGATCCGCAATTCTTCCAGAAGCTGATATCCGTTCTTTTTGTCACTGCCCAGGTGCAAATCCGAAATAATAATATCAAATTTTTCGTGTCGACAGGCTGCAATGGCCGACTCTCCGTTTTGCACTACTACCACAGACTGAGCGCCGAGGTTATTCATAATGCCACGTAACAGGATCAGAAAGGGGCGTTGGTCATCAACGACAAGGACACGTTTATTATGGTAGGACAGGGTGGCCATGAAAAATGCAGCTACGTCTTATGAATATCAATCACTTACCCCATCTTCATTGAATATGGCGCTGAAAGCAAGGTTGTATAATAGCAATCGGAATAAATCCGCCGTCCAGTAAATTACCTGCAGTTGTTAAGAATTTTCCCTGCCAAGCGATAACCATAGTAACCGGAGATCGTGCATGCAATCCATTCATCTTGATTTTGAATATAATGGCAGTCTGAATAAAGCGGCAAGCCAGGGGCATGGCGCAGCTTTTGCCCTGCTGCTGGCGATGTTGCAGGAAAATCAGTTAGACCGGCCTCAGTTGGCAGAGCGGCCAGCAGACAATGAACAAAAACAGGCGCTGTTTGATAAAGCTCCGGATATCCCTCTTAAGCCTGAGCCGCAACACTGGGAGTTTGAGGCACGGCATGCAGATTATATTCACCAGCAGCAACTTGTCTCTGCCAGGTTATGGCATTGTCTTCATCCTGCACCCTTGTCGGTGTTTAATGACAGTAAAAGACTGGATGATGAAATCATAGAAAATACCAGTTGGTATTGTCGTGAAAAGCTCAAAGGAAGAAATCTGCAACCCCTGCAGGTCGATGAAACCGGGTTACTGGATGTCATTGAAAAGGCCCGTGATTATCAGGCCGCTTAGGGGCGAAAGCTCCTAGTCACCACAACATTGTTTATATTTTCTGCCGCTGCCACAGACACACTGATGGTTACGGGGCCACTTTATCTGCCCTGAATCCGGCATAATTTGCCCCTGTTTGTACAACCACTGTTGATCCTGGCGATAAAACTCGGAGTGCTCATGGTGTTGTATCAGTTGCTTCTGATTGCCGGTAACACTCAGAGCATAGGCACAAAACTCTACAAGGGCTTTGGTTTGTGAGACAACAGTGTGACTGAGTACTTCCAGTTTAAGCCATTGGACCGCGGTTAAATCCTGTTCCAGCTCTTCACGGCTGGCTTTCACCGGTAATGCCGTTTGAGTGTTAACAATATAGGTCACATCACCCCGGGCAAAAGCAGAATAACGGGATCTCATCAGTTGCTCAGCAGATTCAGCTATTGCCTGGCCCTGGTGCAGGGGCGAACAACAATCTTTATAGTTCTGCGGTTTTCCACAATCACAACAATCTGGCATTCGGGTTAACTTCAGAGTGGGCAATATGGTTATTTTACCATGGCCCGTAGACAAGGGTGTTATCTGTAACCTTGCGACTGTTCAGATTCACCAGCATCACGTCCATTTGCTTGCACAACTGTATCAGCCGTTTTTGACGTACTTCGTCCAGCTTCAGATCTTCTACAAAAATGGCACAGGTCTGGCCGCTTTGTATCAGTTTTTCCAGCCACACAAGGGTTGTGTCGGTGTCGGGGCGGGGCAGGTGAATCTTATATCCCTGTGACTGACAGAAGCGCAACTGATTGGCCAGCAAATACACCCATCTGTCACCCTGTTGCCGATGTTTAACGATGCTGTAAAGCTGCCCTTTCTGATAAACAGAGATATCCGTCAGCCCGGATTGCATGTGATTTGTTAACTGCGCATTGATGCCTGCCATAACCTTGCCTTGTTTATTTATACAGTGGTTATACAAACAGTAGTACTGTATAAATAAACATGCAAGTGTTTTTTTTATCATCACAGAGGATGAAAGGGCTTTAGTATCTCCGCGTCCTTGCGCCTCTGCGAGAACACGCGAAAAAAACTTAAGATTTTATCGGGTTATTTATACTCAGAAGTACTTAGTACTGAAACCCGCTCATTGTCTGGCCTGAAGCCGTTTTGGGCAGAAATAGCTGGTTATACAGGCGAGAGGCAAATTCATCTGTCATACCGGCTATGTAATCTGCGATGATCCGCATTCCCTGACGGTGTTTTTGCGCGTTAAGCCAACGGGCTCTGGTATTGTCGGGTAAAAGGCGCAAGGGATCCGATGCAAAGGCACTGAACAGCGCCATCACTAACTGCTGCCCCTTAAATTCAAGGATCTGTACCTCGTGAGACTGAATGACCCGGGTATAGACAAACTGCTTGAATAAGCTAAGGGCTTTAGCGAAATCCTTCGGTAACACGGCGTTATATTGCAGCAATGGTGCCTCAAAATCTGCGTCAAGCCGGGCTATTTCAATGGCGGTAATAAAGCCATTGACCAGAGCGCCGATGGCATCTTTACGATCGTAGTGCAGGTCACTGAACAGTTTTGAGGTCAGATCCCGCATCTGCATGCTCAGAGGCGTTAATTGCAAAGCCCTGATAGGGTCGCTGACAAGCCGGGTAAACTCATCTGGGTTAACGATACCGGTAACAATAGCGTCTTCGAGGTCATGGATGCTGTAGGCAATATCATCGGCCAGTTCCATAATTGAGCAATCGAAGGATTTATAACGGGTTCGCCGATGGCCATCATCCTGCTGTTCAGTGGCCGTGAACAGGACTTTGTCGCTGTCACTCAGAGGCTGCAATAGCCAGTCAAACACCGCTTTATCATCATCAAACAGACCTTTGGCCGGGATCCAGTTGGATAGGTTAGGGCTGGCGGAAAAGGCTGGTGTCGCTTCGCGGTTTTTCTGCAAGAGGCTCAGCAGCCCCGGATATTTGACCAGTCCGAGCAGCGTGCGACGGCACAGGTTCATGCCGGCATCGGCGGTATATAGCTCCAGTTTGGTCAGGATCCTGAAGGTCTGGCCATTGCCCTCAAAGCCACCATGCTCGCGCATCATATAATTCAGCGCCACTTCGCCGCCGTGCCCGAAAGGCGGGTGGCCAATATCATGAGCAAGACACAGCGCTTCAATCAGGTTATCGTTCAGCTCCAGGCGTGCGGCCAGTTGCGGGAATTTTTGCTGCAACTGTGAGGCGATACCGGTACCGATTTGTGCCGCCTCCAGCGAATGGGTCAAACGGGTACGGTGAAAGTCATTCATACCCACACCCAATACCTGCGTTTTCGCCTGCAAACGGCGAAAGGCGGCAGAATGAAGTATGCGGGCCTTATCGCGCTGAAAGCTTGAGCGTTGATCGCCCTGGCGTTCGGGCTGAGTGTGCAGGCGGGTTAACCAGGGCGACTGAGACATGCTTATTCCTGTGTAATTTCATCCAGGCTGAGAGAAAAACTCGGCACATAAGCCTGCATAAAGTAATTCACTTCCTCAGACTGATAGTCGTTAAGAATTTTGTCCAGCCGCTTTTTTGCCAGCTCAAACTCATGATTGCCCGCAGCCAGCTCCTCGAGTGTTTTCAGGTACGCGCAGATAACATCGGCGGCCTTGATAACAAAGCGTTCCTGTTCTGTATGCTGATTGTGATCGATCAGCGAAGCATAATCATCACGAAAGGCCGCAGGGGTCATATCCAGCAGCTTTTGTTCGGCGATGCCTTCAATCTTTTTATACTCTTTGCTGATGGCCGGGTTAAAGTACTTTACCGGGGTTGGCAGGTCACCGGTTAACACCTCTGAAACATCATGGAACATGGCCAGGGTGGCGATCCGGTAGGGATCCAGGTCACCATTGAAATATTTGTTGCGGATCAACGCCAGTGCATGGGCGACCATGGCCACCTGCAGACTATGCTCCTGCACATTCTCCGTGCTGACGTTGCGCATCAGGGGCCAGCGGTTGATCAGTTTCATTCTGGATAAATGGGCGAAAAAATGACTCTGTTGAGGTTTCACTACACCGACCTTTGTTGGTAGTTGGCAAAAAAGCGTTCGACTTTACCCAGTGCGCTTTGTAACTGATCTGTGTGCGGTAAAAATACCAGCCGGAAGTAACAGCCCTGCTTCAGATTAAAGGCACTGCCATGTACCAGCAGCACTTTTTCCTGACGCAGTAAATCCAGAATCATTAGTTCATCGTCTTCAATACTGAATTTTTTCGCATCCACTCTGGCAAAACAATACATCGCACCTTTGGGTTTGACACAGGAGATACCGGGGATCTGGTCCAGCATCCGCCAGGCGATATCCCGCTGCAGGCGCAGCCGTCCGTCGGCGCGCACCAGATCATTGATGCTCTGATACCCGCCTAGGGCGGTTTGCAGGGCATGCTGGCAGGGCACATTGGCACACATACGCATGGAACTTAACAAGGTCAGGCCCTGCATATAACTACGGCCGAGCTTTTTATTGCCGCTGATCAGCATCCAGCCTACACGGAATCCGGCCACCCGGTAATTTTTCGATAATCCGCTTAAGGTGACAAAAAATACATCATCGGCCAGTGCGGCTATGCACTGATGTCTGGCTTCGTCATACAGGATCTTGTCATAGATCTCATCGCTGAAAATCACCAGGTTGTGTTTTCGCGCCAGTTCAATCACCTCAAGCAGTAACTCGCGGCTGTATACGGCGCCGGTAGGGTTGTTCGGGTTGATCAGTACGATGGCACGGGTGTTGGAAGTAATTCTGGCCTTAATATCATCGATATCAGGAAACCAGCCGGCAGCTTCATCGCACTGATAATGTACCGGCGTGCCCGATGATAAACTTACTGCCGCAGTCCAAAGTGGGTAATCGGGGCTTGGGATCAGCACTTCATCACCGGTATCCAGCAGTGCCTGCATGGCCATGACAATCAGTTCACTGACGCCATTGCCGATATACACATCGTCAATATCGATGTTGCTGATCCCTTGTTGCTGGTAGTACTGCATGACTGCGACCCGAGCCGAGTAGATCCCCTGGGCATCACCGTATCCCTGCGCTGTTGGCAGGTTGTGGATCACATCTTTAAGAATGTCATCGGGGGCTTCAAAGCCGAAGGGGGCAGGGTTACCGATATTGAGTTTAAGGACTCTGTGGCCCTCATCTTCGAGCCGTTTCGCCTCGGTCAGCACCGGGCCACGAATGTCATAACATACATCATTCAGTTTACTGGACTTTACAATCTGTCTCATGGAGCAATCAGGTAGCAAAAACGAGGCATACAGGGTATTACTGCGCTCTGCCCTGTGGCAAGAAGATCTTTGTCTATAGACGTGGCATTTTGATATAGCTGTTAGCTTATTACTGAATAATTTTAATAATAATTATCTATATGTTGGCCTGTTTCATTTATCAGTGCGTAAGCTAGTTATAGAACTGACAGATAGGTTGGAGTAACGATGTCTGAGTCATTTAAACAAGTTCCTCAGAGCCCGATGACCCAAAGTGGAATAGGACGGGTGATCCCCTGTAAAAAGCTTGAAGCCGGTGATCCGGTAAAGTGGCTGGTACTGGGCTGGCGTGATCTGGCCCGGGCACCAGCACTCACGGCATTCTATGGGCTGATCTTTGCGGCTATTCCCTGGTTTATCACTTATCTTGTTACGCTCACCGGCTGGCATCTGGTGATCCTGCCATCCATCGTGTGTTTTATGCTGATAGGTCCTTTTTTAGCTGCCGGGCTTTATGATATCAGTTGGGAGCTTGAAAAAGGTCACAAGCCAAGCCTGTGGCACAGTATCAAAGCGGTAAAACGCAATGCCGTTAACGAGTGGGGCTTTGGCATTTTACTAGCGGTACTGATGATTTTCTGGTTAAGGGTGGCATCCCTTATCCATGCTCTCTATCCCCCTTATCTGGAAGAAAACCTGCAAAACCTGTTGCCATTTCTGGCGCTGGGGACGGTGATAGGTGCCGGTTTTACGTTATTGGTGTTTTTTATCAGTGCCTTTACTCAGCCTGTGCTGATGGAGCGTCGGGTCGATCTGGCTACTGCGGTTCTGACCAGTATGCATGCGGTGTGGATCAACAAGGTACCTATGCTGATCTGGGCGGCGATTATTGCTACCAGTGTCGGAATTGGTTTTATCACTGGTTTTGCCGGCTTTATTATTCTGATGCCCCTGATCGGTTATGCCACCTGGCACGGCTATATCGATACCATTGAAGTAAAACGTGGTCGCCATTATGAGTAGGGCGCAGTGCGGTTAACCCAGTTTAATTACCAGATCTGACTTTGGGATACAGCAACAGGGCAGAATTTCATCGTCATCAATGTAGGCCAGGGGATCGGTGATATATTCCACCTCGCCACTGACCAGTCTGGTACGACAGGCGCCACAGAAGCCTTCGCGGCAATGAGAATGCACCTCGAGCCGATGTGACTCGAGGCTTTCCAGTAAAGAACATTCGCTGTGACAGGGTAGCGATGGTGTCGAGTTGTCCAGGCTGACCTGATAGATTATGCGGGCTTTCTCCATGACCTCAGAGATCGAAATCTCCGAAGTCATCGGCATTCACTTCACTGTCAATCTGTCCGACCAGATAGGAGCTGATTTCAGATTCCTGTGGTGCCACCTGAACATTGTCGGAATTGAGGTAATTGTTCATCCAGGGCAGGGGATTAGTGGTAACCTCAAAAGGCGAGTCCATGCCGATGGCTGACATTCTGTGGGTGGCAATAAACTCCACATACTGGCACAGAATATCTTTGTTCAGGCCAATCATGGAACCATGCTGGAACAGGTAGCTGGCCCATTGTTTTTCCTGCTCAACGGCTTTGATAAAGATATCTCTTGCCTGATCGTGACATTCCTCTGCGATTTCCTGCATTTCTGGATCATCTTTGCCCTTCGCCCACAGATTAAGGATATGCTGAGTCGAGGTCAGGTGCAGGTTTTCATCTCTGGCGATCAGACGGATAATTTTCGAATTGCCTTCCATCATTTCGCGCTCAGCAAAGGCAAAGGTACAGGCAAAGGACACATAGAAACGAATGGCTTCAAGGGCGTTCACCGAATTCATACACAGATACAGCTTTTTCTTCAGCTCGCGCTGATTAATCAGATAGTCCTGGCCATCCACATGATGCCTGCCTTCCCCCTGAGTTTGCCAAAGCTGTGTGGCAAAAATCAGATCGTCATAGTAGCGTGAAATATCTGTGGCCCTCAGTTTGATCTCTTCATTGAGGACGATATCTTCGAATACCTCACTGGGATCGGAAAACAGGTTGCGCAGTATGTGGGTATAAGAGCGGGAATGAATGGTTTCAAAGAAAGACCAGGTTTCAATCCAGGTTTCCAGCTCAGGCAGTGACACAATAGGCAGAAAGGCGATATTCGGGCTGCGGCCCTGCACTGAGTCGAGCAAGGTCTGATATTTCAGATTGGAAATAAAAATATGTTTTTCTGAGTCGGTCAGCTTCTGGAAATCTACCCTGTCTTTACTGACATCCACTTCTTCGGGGCGCCAGAAAAAAGAGATCTGCTTTTCAATAAGCTTCTCGAAAATGCTGTGTTTTTGCTGATCATAACGGG